>JAPPOT010000524.1 GCA_028817855.1 Myxococcales bacterium | reverse complement strand
GGCCACTCACGAGGCGGGCCACGCGATTCAGCACGCCACCAACTACGCCCCGCTCAGCTTCCGCTCGCTGGTGGTCAAGCACGACATGATCGGCAGCAACCTGGGCATGGCCGTCGTGATGGTCGGCGCCCTTGTGAACTTCGGCGGCCTGATCTGGCTCGGCATCGCCATGTTCTCCGCCTTCGTGCTCTTCACGCTGATCACGCTGCCGGTCGAGTTCAACGCCTCCAGCCGCGCGGTCGCCGTGCTCGAGCAGACCGGCATGATCAACCGCAGCGAGTCCGGTCCCACCCGCGCCGTGCTCAACGCCGCGGCCTTGACCTACGTCGCGGCCGCCATCTCGGCCATCCTGACGCTGCTCTACCTGCTCTGGCGCGCCGGCGTCATCGGCGGCAGCTCGAGGGACTAGTCGGTTGTTTGCGCGTACATGCGCGGTGGCTACAGTGATCCCATGGGTCACCCGCGCTCACCTCTGCTCGCAACGCTCGGCGGCGCGCTGCTATGCGTGGCCGCGGCCCGCGCCCAATCCCTGGACGACGGCGAGCGCGGCAAGCCTGACGCGGGGCCGTGCGTGAAGAGCTCTGCGCACTCGCGCTACAGCGGCTACGGCTACGACCACCTGGTAACGCTGGAGAACGGCTGCAAGACCGACATGCACTGCCGCGTCACGACCAACGCCAACCCCAAGGGCGTGGAAATCGACGTGCCGAAGGGCGAGGAGCGCACGGTGATCACCTTCCGCGGCTCACCGGCCCGCGAGTTCGATCATGACGCCGAGTGTAAGCCCAGGTGAGCCCTTGTCCCCTCTCTGCGCCTGACCACGTCGTGCTACGATCGAGCGGTGAGCCAAGGTGTTGGCGCGACACGGCTTTTGGTCGTTCCTGACGACTTGCTGGAGCGCGAGCTCGGGGAGAGCTTCCTCGATCGCGAGACGCTCCAGGTCCGCAGCACAAACTCCGTCGACGAGGCCGTCGCCACGGTGGAGGCCTGGAAACCACACCTGGTGGTCTTTCGCAGTCGGCTGGAGAGTCGCTCGGTGGCCCGCTTCTGCCAGATGCTGAAATCCTCGACCTCGCCGCCGACGCTCCTGATGGTGACCGACCACCTGGACGACATGCTCGGCGACGCCGACGACGCCGTCTGCGACGCCCACCTCGTGAGCCCGATCACCGAGGCCCAGCTGCTCGACACGCTGGCCGAGCTCGCTGGCATCGACCAGCGCCGATCCGCGCGCGCAGCGATCGACGTGCTCGTCCACATGGACGGCTTCGCCGGCGACGGGGTCGGGTCGTTCCTGGCCAACGGGGTCAACCTCAGCGAGGACGGGATGCGCGTCGAGGCCAACTGCCAGCTGACCGTCGACTCCCGGGGCACCCTGCTTTTCTTCCTCCCAGGCGAGGGCTAGCGCCTGACCCTCGATTGGCGCTTGAGGCTCGCCGTCTACGAGGTGCGCCTGCTCTACGCGATCGAATTTCTGGACCTCGCCCCCCAACACCGGGCACGTATTCGGCAGTACGTGGAGCAAGGGGCCTCGGCGGCATGAGAACCATCGGAATCGACCTGGGCACGACCAACACCGTCGCGGCGATCGACGGCACCGTCGTCCAGCACGCCTCTGGCCTCGAGACCAGCGCCATCCTGCCCTCGGTGGTCGCCTACCCGCCCAGCGGCGCGGTGCTGGTCGGTGCAACCGCGCGCAAGCGTCGCGCGATCGATCCCAAGAACACCATCTACAGCGCCAAGCGCGTGATCGGGCAGCGCTGGCTCTCGTACAGCGCCAGCAAGTACCGCAAGCAGTATCCCTTCGACATGGTCGAGGCGGTGGGCGGGCTGTGCGCGTTCAAGACGCGCGCCGGGATCGTCAGCCCGGTGGACGTGGCCGCGCGCATCGTCGACAAGCTCTTCGCCGGCCACTCCATGCTGCGCAACGAGGTCAACGCCGTCGTAACCGTGCCGGCCGCCTTCGACACCGGCGCGCGGCGCGCGACCATCGCGGCCGCCGAGCAGGCCGGCCTGACGCGCGTCGAGCTGGTCGACGAGCCGGTCGCCACCGCCATGGCCTACGTCACCATGCGCTCGGAGCGCGCCCGCTACGCGGCGGTCTACGACCTGGGCGGCGGCACCTTCGACCTCGCGCTGATCGACTGTAGCGTCACGCCCGCGCGCGTCATCCGGCACGCCGGCGACGCCTACCTCGGCGGCGACGACATCGACCGGGCGATCGCCGAGTGGGTGTCCGCGCAGGTGCTAGAGCGCTTCGGCTGGGAGCTGGACAACGACCCGGAGGTCCGCGACCGGCTGCTGGTGGAGTGCGAGCAGGCCAAGATCCGGCTCACCAGCGAGCCCCGGACCACGATCCAGCTCGCGCGTGTGGATCCCGCTGCCCCCCAGGCCGCCGAGCAAGTAGAGGTCGACCAGGACACGGTCAACGGCCTGGTGCAGGACCACGTGACGCGTACCTTCATGCTCTGCGATCAGGTACTGCGCGAAGCCCAGCTCTCGCCCTCCCAGATCGACGTGGTCTACCTGGCAGGCGGCGCCACGATGATGCCGCTGGTCCAGCAGGGCGTCGCCCACTACTTCGGCGCCCTCCCCCGCGTCGAGTTCGACCCCATGCAGGTGGTCGCGGTCGGCGCCAGCCTCGCGGGCTAGCAGGCTGGTGCAAAAGTGCTTTGTGTGGATGTCGGAGCGCGACGGCGTCTGATTCGCCGTCCTCGAGGCGAGGAAATGCCGACTATTCTTGAGGCGAGCGGACGGGCGAAGCGGGCGTCGTCCCGCCCGGCAGACGCGCGAATGACTATTGCACCAGCCTGCTAGCGGACGCGGTCGCGCTCGGAGAGGCCAAGTGAACGCCAGGCCTTCATCACGCGCGAGCTGGGCCAGCTCAGGAAGGTGAAGCCCACGGCGAGGATCGTGGCCCAGAAGCTCAGGCGGGCGCTGCCGCACGTCCAGTAGAGCAGGCCGCCCTGGAGCGCCGCCGTCATCAGCCACGGTTGCACGAGCGCGAAGCGGGCGCGGCCACTGTCGGGCAGGCGCGGCTCGCGCGGCAGCAGCATGCGGTGGAGCGCGGAGCTGGCGATCCCGGTCGCAAGCACCACGAGCGCGGCGTTGACCCAGCCCAGGCTGGTCATGAAGCGGATCCCGAGCAGCCAGGCGCCGGCGAGCAACAGGATCGCCCGCGTGCCCGCAGCCGCCATGTCGGCGCGGATCGCCCGGGCTTGTCGCGCCACGGCGCGGGCCTGGCGCCGCTCGAGCACGGCCGCCCAGGCGGCCTCGCCCTGCGGAGAGTCATCGGCGTGCTCGGCGAGCCCCGTGACAGCCTCGTCGCGCAGCCGCTCCAGGCCCTCCTCGTACCGGTCCCAGAGCACCACCGGCCCCTCCCCGGCCTTGCTCGCGAGCAGCTCGAGCAGCTCCGCGGCGCGATTGGCCCGCTCGCGGTCCTCGCCCTCCACGAACGCCGCCAGCTGCCCCCGGGCGAGCACTCCGCGCCGCGCCTCGGCGTCCCCGAATTGCTCCCCGAAGCCCTCCAGCGCTTGCCGGGCAGTGCGCTCCCCCAGCCAGCGGGACAGCTCTCCAGCCACCGCCTCCACCTCGGCCTCGAAGACCTCCGTCGCGCCCTCCGACATCGGCCGCGGAGCCTACCGCCTCCACCGCCGCCCTGGGAGTGTCACTGCGGTCCGTTTTCGCGGCCAGAAAAGCCCCTGCAATTCCAGGCACTTCGTCCGATTGCAGTGGCCCAGGGCAAAGAATGTGCGAAAAGCGAACACTTCCGACGACAGATCGCGGCACGGGCCGCATTAACCCAACCGTAGGGACGCCCCAGGGGCAACGGTAGGGTCGATCAGATGCAGCAAGCCACGGGTTCGTACGCACCGGTTGGGGACAGTCAGCACGACGGTCGCGCCGAGTCGCTTCACCAAGTCGGCGCCCTCGAGGCGCGCTTCATCCAGAACTGGTCCGCCCTGGCGCGGGCCTTCGGGATGGATCCGATGCTCGGGCGCGTCCACGCGCTCTGCTACCTCTCCGACGAGCCCGTCGCGCCGCTCCACGTGGGCGCCGCGATCGGCATCGGGACGGACCAAGCGCGCCACTGGCTCGAGGAGCTGCACGGCTGGGGTGTGCTCGAGGCCCGGGACTCGGACGAGCACGGCACCGCCTACCTCGCCGACGCCGACCCCTGGTCCTTCTTCCTGACCACCCTCAAGGAGCGAGGCAAGCGCGAGTTCGGGCCCCTGATGCGCTCGATCCGCGAGGCCGCCGAGCAGGCCGAGCGGCTCTCCCGCGGCAGCAGCGGCCCCCAGCGCACGCGTCTACAGCGGATCGCCCGCTTCACTCAGTTCGTGGAGCAGATCGCAAACCTGGTCGAGAGCTTCGCCTCCCTCGGCGCCGGACCGATGCTGACCGCCATGCGCATGGTGGCCAAGATGAAGGGCCCGCGCCTGCTGCGCATGTAGCGCCGCCGCTACCGTCCAGCCGTCACGCAGCTGTCTCCGGGATCGGTTGTCTCCAGCCCCCCCGTGTGGCAAGGATCGCCTCCCGATGGCAGCTCACCCGGGGGGCTATCTCTTTGCACATCCTTGGTATTTCGGCTTTCTACCACGACAGCGCGGCGTGCCTCGTACGCGACGGCGAGATCGTGGCAGCAGCCCAAGAAGAGCGCTTCACGCGCAAGAAGCACGACTACAATTTCCCGCGCAACGCGGCGGCCTTCTGTGTGAAGGAAGCCGGCATCGGCTTCGACGACCTGGACCTGGTCGCCTTCTACGACAAGCCGCTGCTCAAGTTCGAGCGTCTGCTGGAGACGTACGTCAGCTACTCGCCGTCCGGCTTCAAGCTCTTCCTGATGGGGCTGCCGCTGTGGCTCAAGCAGAAGCTGCACATCCCTCGCGAGATCGACGAGGGTCTGGGCGGCGCCTACAAGGGCCGCTACGTCTTCACCGAGCACCACGAGTCCCACGCCGCCAGCGCTTTCTTCCCGTCGCCCTTCCAGGAGGCCGCCATCCTGACCCTGGATGGGGTCGGCGAGTGGGCCACCGGCAGCATCTCGGTGGGCAGGGGCAACAAGGTGGAGATGCTGCGCGAGCTGCGCTTCCCCCACTCCTTGGGGCTGCTCTACTCGGCCTTCACCTACTTCACGGGCTTCCGTGTCAACAGCGGCGAATACAAGCTGATGGGCCTGGCGCCCTACGGTGAGCCGATCTACGCGGACCGCATCCTCGAGAACCTGATCGACCTGCGGGACGACGGCTCCTTCCGCATGAACATGGACTACTTCGCCTATTGCCACGACGACGTGATGACGTCGCGCAAGATGGAGGAGCTGTTCGACGGACCGGCGCGCACGGCGGAGACGGACATCACGCAACGGGAGATGGACATCGCCTCCTCCATACAGAAGGTCACCGAGGAGGTGGTGATGCGCATCGCGACGCACGCGCACGAGATCACCGGCATGAAGAACCTGGTGCTGGCGGGCGGCGTGGCGCTCAACTGCGTCGCCAACGGCAAACTGCTGCGCAACGGCCCCTTCGACGACATGTGGATCCAGCCCGCCGCCGGCGACGCCGGTGGCGCCCTCGGGACCGCCCTCTTCACCTGGTACCAGCTGCTGGACAAGCCGCGCGAGGCCAGCGGCAAGGACGTGCAGCGCGGCTCGCTGCTCGGCCCCCAGTTCAGCGACGACGAGATCCGCACCTTCCTCGACTCGGTCGGCGCCGCCTACGACTACCACGAGACCGAGGAGGCCCTGTGCGACGCGGTCGCCGAGCTGATCGCGACCGAGAAGGTGGTCGGACACATGGCGGGCCGCGCAGAGTTCGGCCCGCGCGCCCTCGGCAATCGCTCGATCATCGGCGACGCCCGCTCGCGCGACATGCAGTCCGTGATGAACCTCAAGATCAAGTTCCGCGAGTCCTTCCGCCCCTTCGCGCCCGCGATCTTGGCCGAGCACGTGCATGAGTACTTCGAGATGAAGCAGGGGCAGGAGAGCCCGTACATGCTGCTGGTGGCGCCGGTGAAGAGCGAACGCCTCAAGCAGGTGGAGCAGAACGGCGCCAGGGGGCTCGACAAGCTCAAGCAGATCCGCTCCGAGGTGCCGGCCATCACCCACGTCGACAACTCGGCGCGCGTGCAGACGATCGACCCGGAGCGCCACGCGCGCTTCTACGGCATCGTGCAGAAGTTCAAGGAGAAGACCGGCTGCCCGGTGGTGATCAACACCAGCTTCAACGTGCGCGGCGAGCCGATCGTGAACACGCCGGAGGACGCCTACCGCTGCTTCATGGCGACGCACATGGATGCGCTCGTGGTCGAGCGCTTCGTGCTGCGCAAGGAGGCCCAGCCCGACGCCCAGGCCTTCGACCGCGAGCGCTACCTCTCCGAGTTCGCCCTGGATTGAGACGGGACGGCTGAAGACCATGGCCAAGCTGATCGAGCTCGACCTCAACCCCGACCACCGCACCCTGCGGCAGTTCGGCTACATCGCCCTGGCGGGCTTCGGCCTGCTGGCCGCGTTCGCCTACTACGAGACCTTCATCTTCGCCTTCGGGCTGGGTGGCGCCCGCATGCCGGTCACCTACGCGCTGGGCGGCCTGGCCGGGCTCTCCTTCCTGCTCGGGCTCGTCTACCCCCCGGGCAACCGCTTCATCTTCCTGGGCACGGCTGTGCTGGCCTATCCCATCGGCTTCGTGCTCTCCTACGTGATCATGGGTGTGCTCTTCTTTGGCATCATCGCACCGATCGGGGGCGTCAGGCGCGCGCTGGGTCGCGACTCGATGCACCGCACCTACGATCCGAAGGCAGGCAGCTACTGGTCCAAGGCGCACCCGACGCGCGACAAGCAGAGTTACTTCCGACAGTTCTGAGGTGTCAGCCATGTCCGACGACAACGACGACTTCCAGGCCCAGGCCTCCGGCCAGCGCACCGGGCTGGTGCGCGAGTTCATCGACTTCCTCGGCGAGAACAAGAAGTGGTGGCTGGCGCCGATCATCGTCTCGATCCTGCTGCTGGGGCTGCTCGTGGTGCTCGGCGGCACGGCCGCGGCGCCGTTCATCTACACGCTGTTTTGATCCGGAGATGGCAATGAAGGTAGGGGTCATCCCGATCAACGTCGGCGCGCGTGATGCCGATCGCATCACGTCGCTGGCCCAAAAGGCCGAGGAGGTGGGCTGCGAGTCGGTCTGGACCTTCGAGCACGTGGTGGTGCCGGTCGACTACGCCTCCAAGTACCCCTACTCGCCCGAGGGCAAGATGGGGGCGCGGCCGGAGACGCCCTTCGTCGACCCGCTGATCGCGATCGCCTACGCAGCGGCCAAGACGACCACCCTGCGCTTCGGCACGGGGGTCAACATCCTGCCCCAGGCCAATCCCCTCTTCCTCGCCAAGCAGGCCGCCTCGCTCGACTTTGTCTCGGGCGGGCGCTTCATGCTCGGCGTGGGCACCGGCTGGCTGCGCGAGGAGTACGAGGCCCTGGGCACGCCCTTCGAGCGACGGGGCGCGCGCTTCGACGACTACATCGCCGCCATGAAGAAGGTCTGGAGCGGCGACGTGGTCGAGCACGAGGGCGAGTTCGTCAAGATGTCGGGCTTCAAGAGCTACCCCCTGCCGGTGCAGGAGCCGCACCTGCCGGTCATCATCGGCGGCACGGCCAAGCCCGCGTTCCGGCGCGTGGCGCAGCACGGCGACGGCTGGTTCGCGCCGAGCGCCGGCGTCGAGCAGCTCAAGGGCCAGTTGGCCACCCTGAAGGAAGCCTGCGAGCGCTACGACCGCGACATCAGCACGGTCGAGATCACCGCCATGTGGCCCTTCGTGCTGGAGGGCAAGGACAGCATCGCGGCCTACGAAGATCTGGGCGTCTCGCGGCTGGTCACGCCGGTCCAGGCCCTGGGCACCCGCAATCCCATCGAAGGCCTGGAAAAGCTGGGCAACGCGCTGGCCTGAGGCCGGGCATGCCTGGCCCACCGGGGGCCCCTGGGGTAGCTTCGCGCTCCAAATCAAGGAGCGTCACGCATGCGTTTCAAGTACGGCTGCAACCCCCACCAGGCCCACGCCCAGGTCGAGCCCCTTCACGGGGACACGATGCCGGTCGAGGTGCTCAACGGCAGCCCCGGCTTCATCAACTTCCTCGACGCGATCAACGCCTGGCAGCTGGTGCTCGAGACCCGCGAGGCCCTGGGTCTGCCGGCGGCGGCCAGCTTCAAGCATGTCTCGCCGGCCGGCGCCGCCGTGGCGACGCCCCTGCCGGAGGAGCTGGTGCGCACCTACGAGGTGGAGGGCAAGGAGCTCTCGCCCGCAGCGACCGCCTACATCCGCGCCCGCGGGGCTGACCCCAAGAGCTCCTTCGGTGACTTCGTGGCCCTGTCGGACGTGGTCGACGTGCCCACGGCCAAGTTCCTCAAGACGCTGGTCTCGGACGGCATCATCGCGCCCGGCTACGAGCCCGAGGCGCTCGAGATGCTGAAGAAGAAGAAGAAGGGCGGCTTCATCATCTTATCGGCCGATCCCGAGTTTGAGCCGCCCGCCGTGGAGGGGCGCGAGATGTTCGGGATGCGCCTGGAGCAGGACCGCAACAACGAGAAGATCACGCTCGATCACCTGAAGACCGTGGCCTGCGGCGAGCTCACCGACGACGCACGGCGGGATCTGGTGCTGGGCCTGATCACCCTGAAGTACTCCCAGTCCAACTCGGTGGGCTACTCGCTCGACGGACAGATGATCGGCATCGGCGCCGGCCAGCAGTCACGCGTCGATTGCACCAAGCTGGCCGGCAGCAAGGCGGACGTCTGGCACCTCCAGCGCCATCCCAAGGTGCTCGGGCTGCGCTTCAAGAAAGGGGTCGGTCGACAGGACCGCATCAACTTCCGCGTGCGCTACATCGAGGGCGACCTGGTGCCGTCCGAGCTCGCGGCCTTCGAAGAGGCCCTGGACCAGCCGCTGGAGGGGCTCACCGCCGACGAGAAGGCCGCATGGATGGAGCAGCTCACCGGCGTGAGCCTGACCTCCGACGCGTTCTTCCCGTTCCGCGACAACATCGACCACGCGGCACGCCACGGCGTCAGCTTCATCGCCCAGCCCGGCGGCTCGGTCCGCGACGACGAGGTCAACCGGGCCTGCGAGGGCTACGGCATGGCGATGGTGCACACGGGCGTCCGCTTGTTTCATCACTAGTTTGCCGTCCC
>JAPPOT010000855.1 GCA_028817855.1 Myxococcales bacterium | reverse complement strand
GATGAGCACGCTGCTGCTGGCAGCGTCGGCCCAGGCACAGGTGAACCCGGAGCTCGGCGACGTGGGAGCGTCGGGCGGGGCGGAGCTCGGCGGCAGCGCCGAGGCAGCCGGCTCGGCCGAGGGGGGGTGGACACCACCACCGGCCCCCAGCGCCGCCGCGCCGGCCGAGGTCGATTCGGTCGACGCACCGCCTTCTCCCGGCGGAAGCGATCACGCCAGCGTGGTCGGCGCCCTCGGCATCGGCTTCTTCGGCGTCATGGACATCCCGATCCTCGGCTGCAACGCCAACTCCGCCTGCCCTGTGCCGAGCGCCGGCAGCGTGTCCGCCCCCACGATCGGCGCGCGCTACTGGCTCGACGAGGCATTCGCGGTGCAGGCCGGCCTCGGCCTCGCGATCGACAGCGCCTCCTTCGAGGAGACGGGCGGCCCTGCCGGCCCGGTGCCGATCGACGCCAACGGCGACGGCGCCGGCGACATCGATCCCTCGATCCTCGCCTTCGCGATCCATGGCGGCGTGCCCCTGGTGCTCGCCCACTCCGGCCACTTTGCGTTCGAGGTCGTGCCCTTCCTGAACCTGGGCATCGCCAGCGGCACGATCGAGCCCGCCATGGGACCCCAGACCAGCCTGTCGGGCTTCCTGCTCGAGCTCGGCGGTCGCGTGGGCGCCGAGATCCACTTCGGCTTCATCGACATCCCGCAGCTCGCGCTCATGGGCAGCCTCGGCCTGAGCGTCCGCCTGGAGAGCCGCAGCGGCGAGCTGGACGGTGCGCCGACCAAGATCGAGCAGAGCTCGACGCGCATCGGCACCGACGTCGGCGACGACCCGTGGGACATCTTCACCGGCGGAATCACGGCGATTTACTACTTCGGCGGCTGAGTCCCCTGGGTCAGAGATTCCTTACCTATCTCGACGCGCCCTCGCCGCCGCTCGCCGCGTTGCGCAACCTAGAAATACGCACGGCATTGCTTCGCTCGCGCGCCTTGCGAGCAACGCCGGTTCCACGCCGATACAGACAGCGTATCTCTGACCCAGGGGACGCGCCACCGCCTTGACAGGGCGTCCGGTCTGCCACACAGCAACGGGCTGGGCCCCATGCGCGAGCATCCCTACAGCGCTTTCCTGCACCAGGTGCAGAAGCCGTCCCGCTACCTCGGTGGCGAGCACGGCCAACGGGGCGGTGCGGACCGGGACTGGGATGCGATGGCGTGCCGCCTGTGCCTCGCCTTCCCCGACGTCTACGAGGTCGGCATGAGTCACCTCGGCTTCAAGATCCTCTACTCGGAGATCAACCGCCACGAGGACCTGCTCGCCGAGCGCACCTATGCCCCTTGGCTCGACATGGAGACGAAGCTGCGCGAGCACGACGAGCCCCTACGCTCGCTCGAGAGCTGGCGCGGCCTGGGCGAGTTCGACGTGGTCGGCTTCTCCCTGCAGTTCGAGCTCACCTACACGAACGTGCTGCAGATGCTCGATCTCGGCGGCATCCCGCTGCGAGCGGAAGCGCGCGGCGACGATGACCCGCTGATCCTGGCGGGGGGCCCGAGCGCCACCCACGCAGAGCCTCTGGCACCCTTCGTCGACGCCTTCCTGATCGGCGACGGTGAGGGACGCACGGTGGAGATCCTGCGCACCTGGGCGGAAGCGCGCGACGAGGGTCTGCCACGGACCGAGCGGCTGGAGCGCATCGCGGCCCTGGGCGGCGTCTACGTGCCGGCCTTCTACGAGACCGAGATCGATCCGGACACCGGCATGCGCTACGTCGCCCGGAGCACGCGCGAGGAGGCCCCGCTGCCGGTCCAGCGCGCCTTCGTCGAGGACCTCGCGGCGCACCCCTTCCCCAAGGACGCGCCGATCGCCAACACCGAGACCGTCTTCGACCGCGTGTCCGTCGAGATCGCCCGCGGCTGCACCGAGGGCTGCCGCTTCTGCCAGGCCGGAATGATCTACCGGCCGGTGCGCGAGCGCGAGCCGGCCGAGGTGATCGACGTGATCGACCACGCCGTCAGCCAGGGTGGCTACGACGGCGCCTCCCTCACCTGCCTGTCGACCGCGGACTACAGCGCGATCTCGCCCCTGATCCACCGTCTCAGCGGCAGCCTGAAGGACCAGCGCGCGACGCTCTCGGTGGCGAGCCTGCGCGCCTACGGACTGGCTGAAGATGTGCTCGACCAGCTGCGGGACACCGGCAGCAAGGGGCTGACCTTCGCGCCGGAAGCCGGCAGCCAGCGGATGCGCGACGTGGTGAACAAGAACGTCACCGAAGAGCAGCTGATGGAGACAGCCCGCCGCGTCTTCTCGCGCGGCTGGTCTCGCATGAAGCTCTATTTCATGATCGGGCTGCCGACCGAGGAAGATGAGGACGTGCGCGGAATCGTCCAGACGGGGGCCCGCGCCCACGCCATCGGACGTCGCATCGCCGGCAAGGGCGCGCGCGTGACGGTCAACGTCAGCACGCACGTGCCCAAGCCCCACACGCCCTTCCAATGGTGTGCGATGGACGCCCGGCCGGACGTGCTGGCCAAGCAGGAGGCGCTGCGCGACGAGGCGCGCGCCACCGGCGTCACGCTGCGCATGCACGACTCCGCGGGCAGCTGGATCGAGGGCGTGCTGGCGCGCGGCGACCGCACGCTCGCCGACGCGATCGAGGGCGCCTACCGGCGTGGCGCGCGCTTCGACTCGTGGGACGAGGCGCTCGATCTAGACGCCTGGAAGGCCGCCTTCGAGGAGGCGGGCATCGAGCCCGAGCGTTTCCTCGGCACGATCCCGGTCGACGCCAAGCTGCCGTGGCAGCACATCGACGTCGGGCTCGAGGACGACTTCCTCGCGCGAGAGTATCGCAAGGCCCTGCGCAACCGCCTGAGCCCACCGTGCGGCAAGGCCGTGGGTACCTTCGTGCACCACACCAACCTGGAGGAGCACGACGCCGACGCGCGCAAGCTGGTCTGCTACAACTGCGGTGTCGCCTGCGACATGACGCAGATGCGCGACCAGCGCGGCGAGCTGCTCGTCCAGCTGGGCGCCCTGCACCCGCGCCCGCCGACCGCGACGCCGGACGGGGAGGCAAAGCCCAAGCGCAAGCGCGGCAAGCCACCCGTGCGCCCCGACCAGGGCGAGGCCCAGCGCGTGCGCGTGCGCTTCGAGAAGCTCGGACGCGCGGCCTACGGCTCGCACCTCGACCTGGTGCGCCTGGTGCCGCGCCTGCTGCGGCGGCTGGCGCTGCCGATCTACTACTCCAGGGGCTTCAACCAGAAGCCCGTGATGACCTTCGGCCCCGCCCTACCCCTCGGTCTCTCCAGCCTCTCGGAATACGTGGACCTGAAGCTGGTGGCCGCCACGCCAGTCGACTACGCCGGACTCCCGGAGGCGTTGTCGTCGGCCTCGATCGAGGGCGTGCACTTCCTCGAGGCCGTGCCCCTGGGCGAAGGCGACCCCAAGCTCAACCGGGTGATCGACGAGGCGGTCTACGTGGTCGGCCTCCCGCGCGCGTCCCTCGAGATGCTGGGCGCACCCGAGCCCACCGCGCTCGCCGACGTCGTGGCCGAGCGCCGCAAAGGGGAACTCGTGGTACGGCGCGAGATCGAGGGCGTCGGCAAGCGGGTGGACGTCGGTCGCTTCCTGCGCGACGTGCGCATCGGCGAAGGTGCCGAGGCCCTCGCGCGCGCCGGCATCCTGGGTGAGCTGCTGCCGATCACGCTGCGTCTCGAGATCACGGGCGGCGGCAGCGCGCGCGCCAGCGAGGCGCTCGAAGCACTCTTCGGGCGCGCCGACGTTCCGGCACGCATCGTACGCTCGGACCTGCTCTACACCGCGGCCGGCGGCCACCTGCGGCCGACGGATCTGCCCGCGATCCGCGAGGCCGTTCGGGCAGGCCGAGCGTTGGATGCCGCCCAATGAGCCGCGTGGACGTGCTCAAGAGTCTGCTGCGCAGTACCGCCGTCAGCGCGGCGGAAGGAGTGCGCAAGCTGCCGATCAGCGCGGCGGTGCAGCGCCTGCTGTCCGAGGCGGCCCTGGGCAGGGCCCCGATCACCGATGCCCAGCTGACCGCCGAGGCGGCGCGCGTCGCGGGCGTGACCGCGGCGACCGTGCGCACCGACACGGAGCGCGTGCGTTTGCACGCCACCTTCGAGGACGGCAGCGACGTCGCCTTCGCCCTGCGACCCGCCGGCGTGATGTTCGCGCCCGGTGGCGCGAAGGAGGTCTCCTTCACGGTCGAGCCGCCCGAGGCCGCGGACGCGGGCCGCGCGCGCGATCTAATCGGCTCGATCGGCAGCGCCGTCGCGCGGCGTCTGTGGGCGCCCGTCCTCGCACGTGCCCCGCGGGCGCCCGGCAGCGCGCCGGTCTCCCGTCAGGGCGCCCGGCTCTACATGGATCTGCGCAGCGTGCCCGAGGTTCGCTGGGGCCTCGGCCGCCGCGTTCCCGCCACGGTGATCGAGGCCCTCTCGCTGAAGGCGATCGAGCTCGAGGAAGCCAAGCTCGTGCTGTCCATCACCGTGCCCGCGCTCGAACAGATGCGCTGAGCGGGCCGCCACCCGGGGCTAGGGCGGCGGTGTGATCACGATTTGCACTTCCTTGCGCTCTCCAGGCTCCAGCCAGACCTGAATGAAGCTCTCCGGCAAGAGCGGATGCCAGGCGTGCAGGCCGACCGCCTGTCGCACGGGAAAGCCCTCGATGCGAAAGCGCCCTGCGATGTCGCTCACGTCGTGCAGCGAGTGATGGAAGACCACCACGTCCGTGCGCCCGCAGCCCACTTCGCGCGGGCACATCAGCGACTCGATGCCGGGCGCCAGGTGCAGCACCGCTTCCCCGCCTTCGGGCAGGCTGCGGGGCGATGCGACCGCGCCAAACGTGAAGGGTGCGGCCCCCTGGCCGCGGTTGACTACCTTGAGGCGATCGCCGTGCGTTGCCGACACCATGTTGGGGGAGAGCTCGCAACGCTCGAAGCTCACGGTGTGGGTCTCGCGTGCGTAGAGGCTCCGGCCGCGGAAGCCGGATGCGGCCACCACCACGCCCCCCAACGTGCGGCCTTGGCCGAGCTTCAAGACCTCCTGTCGCTTTCTGGGTCGGCAGCCGGTGTCGCCGACGTCGCCCTCGAACAGACGGTCCCACCCGAGGTCGTCGGCCTCGTAGGCCGGGACGGTGGCCCGGTCGGCGAGCAACACGACCCCCTCCAGGACCGCAGAGCCTTCCGGCGGCGGCTCGCGCACGTCCTCCGCGGGCGCATCGCAAGCCGACAGCCCAAGCAGGACGATCGACAACCACGCGCACACGCTCCTCCTCGTGCTACTCACAGGGGCCGAAACTCCACGAAGTTGGGGACGGGATCGTAGTACAGGAAGGTCGGGAAAGGCTTCATGTCCCGCTCGTAGTGGTGGCGCGCCGACCCCAGGAAGCTCGGTATGGAGGATCGGGGCAAGACCTTCTGCTCGCCGATTGCAGGCAGCTCGAAGGGGAGGATGCCCCCTGGCTGGGCGCTGAGGAAGACGTAGTCCTCGGAGTCGAGCGACCGCGCAAAGCGAAAACGCACCGCGCGCGGAAAGCCCTGGTGCATCCGCACGACCTCCGCCGTGAGCTCGCGCATCGCCACCTGCTGGCCGAGCCACAGGGGCTTGTCCGGGGGGCGGAAGTTGCGCTCCGGATCGGACTGCATGAAGGTGCCACCCAGGGCCTCGAGCTCGAGCTCGGTCTCGGACACGCGCCGCAGGAAGTGCGCGTGGGGTGCGATGCTCAGTGTGTACGTCGAACGCGGACGCGGGTGCACGCCGCGCTCCCGCCACAGATAGGGAAAGTAGACGCTGGTCGTGAAGTCCCCGCTCGATAGCAGCACCACGGTCTGCCCGGCGACCTTCTCCGCATCCAGGCCCGCGTGCTTGGCCCAGTACTCGAGGGCTCGGTTCTGGTAGGCACGCCGGACGGAGTCCATCGGAGTGACCGAGAGGATCTGCACCCAGATCAGCAGCGACAGCGCGAGCCAGGCGCCGGCGTAGCTCACGGCACGCCTCTCGATCGCGAGGGAACGGACTTTCCACACGAGCGCGCGCGCGATGTACGCGAAGACGGGCGCCATCCCGATCATCGAGACCATCACCAGGCGACGCGACGGGAATGATCCCGCCACCGGCAGTAGCGCCAGACACGCGCCCAGCAGGAGCCAACGCAGCGTGGCCCGTTCGCCATCCGTCCCACTCGGCCAGGCAGCTCGCAGCGCCACCGCCAGCACCGCCACGGCAAGGACTCCGAGCGCGATGTGCCACGTCGTCCAGACCGGCATCTGCTGCCACTGCTCTGGCGTGAAGAGCCCGCTGCTCAGGAACCTATCGCGCCAGGGCGAGCCCCGTTCCCACCACTCGGAGGGCACATCCAACACCATGTCCGCCATGAAGATGGCGAAGCGCTGCCACATCTGGGCCAGGAAGGTGAGCGGCTGCCCCTGCGGATCCACGTAGACGCCAGAGCCGCTCGCGCCGAACCCCAGCGTCGAGCGCAGGACCAGAAAGGTGAGGGCAAGCGCGCCGACCGGCACGAGCGCGAGCGCGCGCTGCAACAGGGACTCGTGGCGCATCAACTCATAGGCCGCGAGGTAGGCGAGCAACGGGAAGGTCCACTCACCGCAGAGCAGCGCGATCGCGAACAGCAGCGGCGACAGCCACCGCGCCCGACGGTCCCCCTGCTCGCGCCAGCGCAAGTGGCACAGCAACCCCCACAGGCCGAATGCGACCGCCATCACGCCCGCGCGATTGGCCAACCAGCCGGCGGGCACCACGTGGCTCGGATCGGTGGCGAAGAGCAGCAGCGCGAAGGTCGCCACACCCGGGGTGAAGTGCCGGCGGTAGAGCTGTACCGCCGCGAGCACCAGCACGACCCACCACAGCAGCGAGTGCACGTGGTGCAGCGCAAAGTCCTCCCCGAAAACATGGTGATCGAACCAGATCAGGGCCGCCGGGAGCGGCCGCATCATGCGGATCTTGAAGTCGTCCGGCAGAAACCACGGGTAGCCGTTCTCGCGCATCGCGGCGGCATCCTCGGGTGTGCCGGCGGCGAAGTTGAAGAGATCGAGCGGGTGGCGCGGCCGCCCAAAGTCGTCCTCCATCATCGCCGAGAACACGAAGTCGTCGCCGAGCCGGGCCGACTGCACCATCGGCCACAGGACCCACAGGCCGAGCAGCACGCAGGCGATGCGAAGCAGCAGGTGGGAGTGCGACCCGAGGCTCCGCAGCACACCCATGCGCACGCCGCGCTCCAACTCAGCGCGGTGCCATCGCGGCGAGCAGGTACTGGATGGCGTGCTCGCGGTCGGTCGTCGGATCGGTCTCCTCGGGCGCGATGCCCATGGCTCCGAGCAGACTCTCGGCCGTGATAAAGCGATAGACGATCGCACCGAAGCCGAGCAGGATGATGGACTCCGCGCTGATGTCCTTGCGCACCACGCCGGTGTTCTGGCCGAGCTCGATGCGCTTCTTGAGCGTCTCGAGCAGAGGCCCGGCCAGCGTCCCCAGCTGCTCCTCGGTGACGCCGAAGGAGACCCCCTCGCGGTCACGAAAGGCGCCCTCGATGATGCGCAACAGGTTCTGGTTGTTGGCGCAGAAGTCGAAGAGGGTGCCGACGAATGCCCGCGTGGTCGTCTCGAGCGTCGTCTCCCCCTCGAGCGTCTCGAGCCCGGCGTTGGAGATGCGCCCGAGCCCGCGCTTGACGACCTCCTGGAACAGCCCGCGCTTGTCGCCGTAGTAGTGGTGCACCAGGGCATGGTGCACTCCGGCTTCCTGGGCGATGTCGCGCAGGCGGGCACCCGCGAAGCCGCGCAGGGAGAACGCGCGCTCAGCCGCATCCAGGATGCGGCGCCGGCTCTCCTCCGGGTTGCGCTTGCGCGCGGGCCGACTCAGCTGCGTGGTCTCCGAATCATCCTTGTCCATGGTGCTCGTCGCCACGTGCTCCGGCGGCTCACTCGTTCCCCGTCAGCTCCGGTGACCGCCGGATGTATCCGCCCGAATCCAGAAAGGCCAGCACCCGTGAGACGTTGTCTCCCAGGTCCCGAGCCTCTGTGTCTAGCACCAAATCGGGACAATCGGGAGCCTCGTAGGGGGCTCCGACCCCGGTCATGTCGTCGATCTCCCCGCGATCGGCCTTCTCGTAGAGGCCCTTGGGGTCGCGGGCGCGGCAGGTCTCGAGGGAAGCCTGCACGTAGATTTCCACGAAATCGCCAGGCTCCATGGCCTCTCGGATGCGCGCCCGGTCCGCCCGGTAGGGGGAGATGAAGGCGCACAGCACCAGCATCCCGCTGTCGACGAAGAGGCCCGCGACCTCGCCGATCCGCCGCACGTTTTCCTTGCGGTCCTCGGGCGAAAAGCCCAGGTCGCCGTTGAGGCCATGGCGCACGTTGTCCCCGTCGAGCACGTAGGCGGCCGCGCCGCGCTCCAGCAGAGCCTTCTCGACCGCGTGGGCGACCGTGCTCTTGCCCGAGCCCGACAGCCCCGTGAACCACAGCGTCGCACCCCGCTGGCCCAGCACATGCTGGCGATCGGCGCGCGTGACGCTGCCCTCATGCCAGCGAACGTTCTTCGAGCGGGTGGCGCTCACGGGGCCCCACCATAGTCCCTGGGACCGCTGGCGCAAATGCCGATTGCGCCCACCTCAGCGGCGCAGGTAGCGCTCGACCGCGCGGTTGTGCTCCTCCAGCGTGGCGCTGAAGGCGTGCCGTCCCCCTCCCCGCGCGACGAAGTAGAGGTAGTCGTGCTCGGCCGGCGCCAGCACCGCCTCGACGGCGGCCAGGCCGGGGTTGCCGACCGGGCCGGGAGGCAGCCCCTCGTGCCGGTAGGTGTTGTACGGGTTGTCGGCGCCCGCCAGCATCGCGCGCGTGATGCGCCGGCCGTCGAAGCCGGCACAGCTCGGCAGCGAGGGCTGCAGCCGGCAACCGTAGGACACCGTCGGGTCCGCCTGCAGCCGCTTGGGCCGGAACTCCGGATCGCGCAGGCGGTTGAGAAAAACGCCGGCGATCACTGGCAACTCGGCGGCGACCGCCGCTTCGGCCTCGACGATCGAAGCGAGCGTGATCACGTCCTGGCGCCCCCAGCCCAGATCCGCTTCCAGTCGCGCGAGGCCTTCCGCGTGGCGCTCGAAGGCGCCGGCGAAGCGCCGGCGCGCGACTCGCACCATGCGCCGCAACACCGCGCGCGGCGGCGAGTCGATCAGGAGCAT
>JAPPOT010000237.1 GCA_028817855.1 Myxococcales bacterium | reverse complement strand
TCTCCAGCACCCCCTCCCCATGCACCTGTCCTACGTGGGAGTTTCTCTGATCAAGAAAACCACCCCATGCACCTGTCCTCCGGGGGAGTTCCTTGATCAAGAATCCGCTCCCCGGCCTCGGAGGGGAAGGATCTCGGAAGGATCGGTCCGAGGGAGGCAGGGTTTGAAGGTGGTCATTCGTGATGTGGGTGTGATTGAGCGCAGCGGTTGGGCGCTGGCTGCGGGCCTGGGGCGGCGAGGGAAACGTCGAGCTGGGCGCGGCGGGGGAAGGAGCGGCAAATTTCACGCCTGCGAACGAACGCGGGCGAGCCGGGGGCCGTCACCCCGGGTCGCTCGCCTGCGTGGGCGCTCTGTGTTCAGGCAGGTGGGTCGTTGCCGTGTCGCGTCCCGGGTGGTCTGCCGCGCCGGCGGTCACGGAGCGTGACGACGCGAGGCGCTTCGGAGTCACTGCCGTCGCTGCGGCGCTTGTCGAAGCGATGCCGGACCGCGGCCGAGCGGGGCGGCGGTGGCGTGGCGTCAAGGTCCGTACTGCGGTCGTCGCTCGCGCCCGAGTCGCGCCGAGCGGCCGTCGGCTGCGGGTCGCGGAAGTCCATGCCGTCTGCAGCGTGCTGGCAGATGGCATCGGCCTCTTCGATGAGCGCCTCGCGCGTGCTGTCGATGAGCTGCAAGCGGTTGCTCTGGCTCTGTGGCGGCAGTCCGTGGTCAGGGCGGTGCTCGAGCGAGAGCTGGACGTCGCGCAGGGTAGGCCCCGGTCGTGTGACGATGGCGGTGCCCAGGTCGGGGTCAGCGATGGGCACCCCGTGGTGGACGCGCATCTGGTAGGTGCCGAACGGGAACTCTCGTTCGAGGTCGCCGCCCTTGCGTGCGATGCGGGCCTGCTCGTGACGGTCTCGGTAGTGGCGGGTCTCGAGTGCGGCCTCAACGTGGGCCTGGTGGCCGACGATGCCGCGGGCGCCGATGCGGAAGGTGGGCAAGCGCTTTCCGCGGGTCTCCCGCAGCGTGCGCGGTTCGCTCCAGGGGTGCAGCCGAGTGACGGCGCGGGCGCCCAGCGGCGGGCCGCTGCGCTTGGCTCGCAGCTCACGGGCGCCCTGCTCGGCCAGGCGCCTCATCTGGTAGACGAGCTTGTGCATGTCGCCGTCGAAGGCGAGCAACAGCAGGGGCGGTGGGGTGACCTGCAGGCGCAGCACCTCGGGTTGCTTGTCGCTGAAGTAGAAGTCAGGGCGCCGGACGTCGATGTGGCCCCTGAGCCAGAGGTCGAAGTCGAACGCGAAGCCGGGCATGTGCTCTGGGCGGGAGACGAGGCCGGCGGCGACGGTGTTGAGGTACTCGTAGTTGAGGTGGGTACTCTGGGCGGCGTCGTCGCAGAGGCGCATCATGTGGGTGGCGCGACTGTCGAAGAGCTCGCCCGGCTGGTCGTAGCGCTGGTGGGCGAGCAGGGTGTTGATGGCGCAGCTGAGCTCGTGGTGGAAGATCTGGGTGAAGCGGGGGAGGTTGTCGTGCTCGGGAGTGACGGTCAGGTGGTGGTGCGTCACGACGCGGGCGGCATGGTGGACGGCGACTTCCGTGTGCTTCTGGGCGAGCGCCAGAGAGTAGAGCCACGCCTGTCCGACGCCGGAGTGCCATGGCGCGAGGAAGGCCTTGCGCATGGTGGTGCGCCGGGTGATGGCGGTGGTGGCACCGGGCACGATGATGCGGGGGGCCGTCACGCCCGGGGACGGGTGCGAGGAGCGTACCGGCCACGGCGGACGTGTTATCGGCGGGTTACGGTGCCGGGGGCGGCGGAACCGGCGGCACTCGCCGGCGGCCGCCGATGCTTCGTGTTCGGGCACCGGCTGTGGTGGACAGACTTTCGCGTCTGTGGGACCGATCATTCTCGGATTCGTGACGATCATTCACTACACGCGGTACCCGGTGGAACTACTCCCGGTACGTGGATGTCTTGCGCACGGTGACGATTCCACGATTCCCGGGCACTGACGGTGGCGTCGGTGCGCAATTTGGGTGCAACCGTCGACATTCATCTGCTATCAGCACCGGGTCATGATCGCCTGCTTTCGTGTCCTGCCAATCGCCGCTGTTGCGGCCGCCACCTTCCTCAGTTCCTCGGCCGTCGCAGAGCCGGCGTTTGGCTTCACGACGTTCATACCCGTGGGCATCGCCGCCCCGCCCAATGGCAGAACGGCGGGCTACGACTTCTCGGTCACGCAGCCGCGGGTGGTGACCAGGCTCGGCCACTGGGACCGCGATCTCGATGGCATCGAGGAAGAGCGTCCCATCGCACTGTGGGACGAAGCGGGCAACGAGCTCGCGATGACGACGTTTCTGCCTGGGACCGACGCCGAGCTCATCGATGGCTTTCGATACCTGGACATCGAACCAATCCTCCTGATGCCGGGCCAGTCATACACGGTGGGCATCCTCTACACGACGAACTCGGGTGCAATAGCACGGGCGTCCACGGCCGACCCCAGCAACTTCGTCCAAGCAGACGGAGTCGCGATCGGTACGCCAAGGCTCGCGTCTTTCGACAGCACTCTTCAAAAGCCGCTCGGAGCCTCTAGCGGCGAGCCCGGCTTCTTCGGCCCAAACGTGGACCTCGAGCCGTTGTCGGTGCTCGCCTATGAAGCGATTGCTTCCGGCTCGCTCGGCGCGCTGATCGACGCGCCGGCTCGGACCGTTGGCTTTCGCTTCACGGTCGACGAGACCCAGTACGCGACTCAACTCGGCGTCTGGGACCAAGGGGGCGATGGTCTGGAGGAGAATATCCCGGTGGGGTTGTGGGACAGCAGTGGCACGCTACTCGCGACCACGGTGCTTTCGGCGGGTGCTAGCGCCGGCCTCGTCGACGAATTCCGGTACCAAGACATCGAACCGCCCGTCGAGTTGGCGCCAGGCGAGACGTACACGGTGGGCGCCTACCTGGCGAGCGACAGTGTGCCGGCCATGATCGACGTGAGCGACCTCGCGACCGTAGCGGGCGTCAACTACGTCGACAGTGCCATCACATCCGCTGACAGCGCGATGTTGGGTTTTCCTGACAGCAGCCTGGCGGGCCGCCCGGGCATCTTCGGGGGCAATCTTCGAATCGCACGAGACTCCCTCCACTGCGGCGACGGCGTGCTCCAGGCCGACCGCGGAGAGGCATGCGATGGAGGCGTGTGCTGCGATCCCGGCACGTGCCAGCTTGCGAGCGCGGGCCTGCTGTGTCGAGCGGGGTCCGGAGACAGCTGTGATCCCGACGAAACCTGCGACGGCGCGTCGGCGGACTGCCCCGCGGATGTCGTCCGAGCCTCGGGCGAGGTCTGCCGCGTGGGCTCCGGCGACCTGTGCGACCCGGACGAGACGTGCTCCGGCGTCGCGGGCGCCGCTTGCCCGGGCGACACCGTCGCCGCGGCCGACACGGTGTGCCGAGCCGGCTCCGGCGACCTGTGCGACCCGGACGAGACGTGCTCCGGCGTCGCGGGCGCCGCTTGCCCGGGCGACACCGTCGCCGCGGCCGACACGGTGTGCCGAGCCGGCTCCGGCGTCTGCGATCTGGAGGAGAGCTGCGATGGCGTAGCGGGCAACCCCTGTCCGACCGATCTGTCCGTGGCCGATGGCACGTCCTGCGAGGCCGGCGACTTTTGCACGTCAGGCGACAGCTGCCAGGCCGGTGCCTGCGTGGAAGGCACGGGCAGCCCCTGCGATAGCGACGAAACCTGCGTCGAGGCCGACGACGCCTGCGCTGGGTGCGGGGACGGCCTCGTCGACACGGGCGAGGCGTGCGATGATGGCCCGGACAACTCGGACAGCGCAGCCGATGCTTGCCGCACCGACTGCACCGAGGCGACCTGCGGCGATGGCGTCGTGGACAGCGACGAGGAATGCGACGACGGTGCCGCAAGCACCAGCTGCACCGCAGACTGCATGCTGATCCTGGACGACGGCGGAGACGAAGACGCGGGGATGGTGGAAGACGCCGGCACGACCGCGCCCGACGCCGGAGCGGACGCGGGCCTCGAGGACGGCGGGAGGTCTGCCGAAGACGGTGGGCCGGGCGGCGATCCGGAACCGGACGCCGGGGTCCACACCGGCGACGGCGCGATCGACGAGGACGCGGGCCCCGACGACGGCGCATCAACCGACGATGGCTGCAGCTGCGCGGCACCCGGCAGCGCCAGCGGCGCTACACCGCTCCACGGGCT
This sequence comes from Myxococcales bacterium, assembly GCA_028817855.1. Taxonomy (GTDB): domain Bacteria; phylum Myxococcota_A; class Polyangia; order Polyangiales; family JAFGIB01; genus JAOUOP01. The sequence goes on along the minus strand of JAPPOT010000237.1, from coordinate 5,022 downwards.
GTTGTTCGCATCGTTCGGTGCCCTTGCGGCGCTCCGTCTGCGCCGTCGCAAGAGCAGGCCGGTCGGTGCGGTTCGCACCTTCCGGTAGTAGCCAAAGCTACCGCCAGCACCCGGCTACTTGCGTCGCTTGCCCCGCCGCTTGCGTCCCTTGCTTCCGCGCGGAGCCACGCGAGCCGGCTCCGGCGTCGGCCCCGCAGCGGCCGGCGCCTTCGCCACGAAGATGCTGCGCAGCTCGAAGCCGAGAATCGACGACAGGCAGACGAACAGCCCGATGTTGACCCAGGTGTAGAAAACGATCGGGGAGAGCGCGAAGGAGTCCGCCACGAGCACCCCGAGGTTGAGCGTCATCAGTGCAGCGAGCGGGAAGAACCTCTCCTCAGACCTCTCTCGTCTGAAAAAGAGCAGCACGAACAAGCACAGGAATCCGTAGTAGTAGAGGGCCGGGAAGGTAAGCGTGTAGATGAGCAACAGCGGCCAAAGCAGGCCCTCGCTCTCCTCCCGCTTGCGAACGATCGCGACCAGACACAGGAGCACGAGCCCGGACACGACGTAGATCAGCGGCTTCTTCTTACCGAGCTCGTACTCCTTTACGTCCTGCCAGTGGCGCACCACGTCGGGCGTGCGAGCGGTCTGGTATTTCTCCACGAACCTCTCGAGTGAAAGGTGGCTCGGCTCGAAGAGCGCGATGCCGCTGAAGCCGAGGTGGTTCACGTACACGCCCTCGCTGTGCAGCGCGGTGTTTGTCGCGAAGTCCTTCCACGGTCCCACCACAGATCCCAGCGAGACCGCAGGCAGCACCAGCAGCGCCAGCCCCGTGACCGCCGCCGCGATCATGAATCGCACATGCGACCGCTCGACCGACCGAGTCGCCCGCCAGCGCTGGATCACCACGATCCCGAGCCCTACGAAGAGCACCGCCGGGAACACCCTCAGCATCGCCGCCAGCGCGAGCAGGCAACCGGACAGGGCGTACCTGCCCCGCGCCTGGCCGCACACCGCCGCGACGATGCACAGCAGCCAGTCGTAGCGCAGCAGGCTGCCGGATACGTAGTCGTAGGCGTTGAGCGCGTTGACGCAGAAGTAGACGGAGAACAGCGCCCCCATCGCAAGACCGAACGTGCGAAAGACGAGCAGCGCCATCGCGATCACGAGCAAGACGTCGAACGACGCCAACAGCGTCAGCTGAGTCACTGCAGCCGCGTTGGTGATCAACCCCAGCACGAACGTCGTCACGGGACTGCCGTTGTAGCCATGGTCCATCAGGAAGAAGCCCGCCCCCGTGCCCTCGGGCGTGGACGTCACCTCCTTGAAGAACGCCACATCGGACTTGAACTCGCGCCACCGTGCCTGCGAGAAGAGCCCCCGAACCCGCTCGCCATCCCTCAGCGCCTGGCTGCGCGGCGCGTTCTGGTAGGTCCTCAGGTCCGTGTAGAAGGGCAGCCTGGCCAGCTCGTTGCCCTCCTCCGCATCCGCCACGAGGACCGCGTTGTACAGCTCGTAGTAGCCGAGCTCCTCGAAGTACTTCGTGCCGAGATAGTAGTGAAACATCTCGCCGTGGTGCACGAACGTGCCCCCGCGGAACTCGCCCAGGTTGTGAAAGGCGCCAAAGGAAAGGAAGACCCCCGCGATGACGACCCATCGCGTCCACGCGGGGTGATTCCTGGCCGACGCGTCGGGCGCGCTCGCGCTCCGGTGGCGGACGTACAGCACCACCAGGGTGGCCGCGGTGATAAGCACCTTCAGCCACAGGATCGTCTCGTTGACGCTCAGCAGTGGGGACTCGGTCATGGGGCTCGGCTGTGGCCGCCACCGTCCCGCCGCACACGCTGCGACGCCGACGGTCGGCGAAGCCTAACTCCTCCAACGCGAGTCCGCGACCGCTTGCGCGCACCGCGCCGCCATCGCTCCGCCCGCGCTCGCCTACGGGGTCGGGGATGCGTCGTGGAGGAAGCGACTGAGCTGCTCGGCCAGCTGGCGCGAGCTCGGAAGCTCGCGCTCGGGCGCGCGCAGCAATAGCAGACCGTTGACGGCGAACTCACCGTCCGCGTAGTGCCCGAGCAGCAGCTGGCGGTAGCCGCCGTCCTCGCTCTGCATGCTCATGCCGGCCGCCTCCGCGGCCTCGCCGTCCTGGGTATCCTCTTCCTCGTCGAGCTCTGCCCGCAGGCACTCGCCCGCCGCGTCGAGCACTTCCGGGGGCAGCGCATCGGCCCCCGACTGGGCCCGCAGGGTGGGCGAGCCCCCTTGCATCGTGATCAGGTAGGCGCCGCGCGCGCCGCCCTGCTCCGCCATCAGCTCCAGGCTCCGCAGCATGCACTCGGCCGGGTCGCTGCAGGTCTCCAGGATCGACGTCAGCTGGGTGACCGCCGGCGCCTGCGCGAGCGCCACCTCCGCCTGCACGTCGCGGTCGTCGGCGACCAGCGTGGAGCGCTTGGCCGCGCGCAGCAGCCGCTCGTACTTGGTCGCCAGGGCGCGGTTGCGGTGGGCCAGGTAGATCTCCGCACAGCGCGGCGCGTGCTGCTCGAAGCGCTCGGCGTCGCGCAGGAAGATCGCCACGCTGGCACCGCTCTCGTGCACCAGCCCGAGGTTCAGGCCGGTCACGCCATTGGCATCGAGGTCCTGCAGCGCCGCATCCACGTGCTTCCACGCCGTCGCTCCGTCGCCGCTGCGCGCCGCCGCCAGTGCGATGCCCATGCGGATGCCGCCCGAGAGGAAGTGCAGGTCGTGCGAGAGCGCGAGCTCGAGCTGCGCCTCACCCTCGCGCTGGGCTTGCTCGTGCCGGCCGAGCGCGCACAGCGTGAGCAGGCGCGTGGCGGCGGCCTGCGGCCAGAGCTGGTGGCGCCCCGCCTCGAAGTGCTCGAGCGCATCCTCCAGGTGCCCGAGCGCGGCCTCGTTGTCACCGCGCAGCCGCTCGTACTCGCCCCGCGCCCAGCTCAGCACAGGCTGCCAGCTGGCGGAGGTCTGGGCCGTCCGCTCGATCCGGCCGAGCTCTTGCCCCGCGCGGGTCAGGTCCTCGCTGACGGCGTGCGCCTGGAAGCGCCACAGCACGCCCATCGCCTCGTAGTACTGCGGCCGAGGGTTCTCGAGTCGCAGGCGCTCGCGCCCACGCTCCAGCTTGTTCGCCTCCTCCACGTCCCCCTGCCACTGCGCCGCCAGCGAGCGGATCAGCAGGGCGGTGGCGTCGTGCCCCGGGTGCGCGGCGAGCTGCTCGGTCGCCTTCTCCCACTCGGGTGTACCCATTGTCGCCTCGAGGATCCCGAGGATCGTGCTGATGCCGGTCTGCATGCCGGTGACGTAGGTCTTGTCGAGCCCCAGCTCCTCCGGCGAGGAGAGCATTTCGAGAATGCCGCGATAGATGGCGCTCGACTGCGGGTACTGACCGCGCCGCCGTGCGTCGAAGCCCTGCTCCAGCTTGTGCACTACCGACAGTGCGAGCGATAGCGGCGCGAAGGGCCCGATCGGAGGGAACTGTTCCCACTCCTCCATGTCGAGGCTCTGGGAGATGTTGCCGATCAGCGCGATCAGCGTGCGCGCGAAGTGGCGCAGTGCGGTGATGGGGTCGAAGAGCTGCTCGGCCTCCGCACGTGCGCCGTGGCGCTGCATGGCCTGGCCGATCGCCTCCTGCAGCCGCGTGCCCGCGTCCATGCTCGGGTCCATCGCCTCGTAGAGGTCGAGCCCGCACTCGTTGGCCAGCGTCGTGGCCAGCCCCACGCCATGGCCCGCGGTGTTCATCGGCGTCTGGCTGACCACCCCGATGAAGCGGTTCTGGATCGTGTAGACCATGTAGTTGCGGCGCTCGTGCTGCTCGGCGTGTCGCAGCGTCGCGACGCAGATCTCGAACCAGTCCTCGGGCAGCGCGTCCAGGAAGCGCATGAACTTCTCGGGATCCACATTGGTCTCGGCGGTCGACCGCTCCGACTGCTCGGCCAGGACTTCCACCGCGCGCAGCGGCTGCGCGGCCGCCATCAGATGGCGGGCGCCGCGCAGGCCGTCGCCCCGTCGAGCGAACACCTCGCCCAGCCGGGCGTGCACGCCGACCGCGTCCTCGTCGCCGAGCTCCGCGAGTAGCGGCTGCTTCCAGTCGACATCTGCGAGCCGATAGGCTGCGCCGATCGGCACCAGCACCACCGCGTCCAGCAGCTCGCGCAGCGCTGCCTGATCGCCGCCCAGCAGCTCGCACTCGTGAAAGTCGAAGCGCTGCGGGTCCGTGGCGGCGATCGCGCGTGCCAGCACCAGCGCGGTCGCTCCCAGCCCGGACACCGGCGCGCTGCGCACCTCGGCCCTGCGGGCGGGTGCACCCACGTCGACCAGCCGCTCCGGCAGCGCGAAGCCGCTGTCGTGGTGGCGGATGATGCCCTGGTCGAGCAGGTGCTGCGCGAGGTGCATCATGCGCCGCGGGTTGCCACCGGAGATCTCGTGCAGGTGGTGCACGAGCGTCTGTAGGTTCGGCACGTCGCCGAAGATCGAACCGAAGAGCTCGTGGGACTCGCCGAGGCTCAGTGGCACGAGCGCGATGTCGCGGCTCGACGCGTCCAGCAGGTCGAGAGCCGCGCACTCCAGCGCCCGGTCCGAGTCGCGGCAGACCCACAGCAGCAGCCGGTGGCGCTTGCAGCGCTCGGCCAGCAGCGCGATCAGGCTTCGGCTGGTGGGCTCGAGCAGCTCCACGTCGTCGATCGCGAGCGCGAGTGGATTGCGGTCGGCGATCGCGATCAGCCAGTCGCGGAGCGCTGGCAGGGTGCGCGCCTGCAGGGCATCGGGATCGATCTCCGCGAGCTCCCGCTCCGCGGCGCGCTCCGCGAGCTGCGGCAGGATGCGCGCGAGCACGGCCCAGTCTGCGTCGGCAGCCTCGAGCGCCACGTCCGGGCACTCCACGCAGAGCTGGTTGGCCAGCGCCGAGGCCGCTCCGTGGGCTTCGCCGGCGTCGTCGCGCGTGACGCGCAGCACGGTCACGCCGTCGAGCTTGGCCTGCAGCACGCAGGCGTCGAGCAGCCGCGTGTTCCCGGAGCCGGCGGGTCCGACAAAGGC
>JAPPOT010000250.1 GCA_028817855.1 Myxococcales bacterium | reverse complement strand
CGTCCCCACCCAGCGCTCAGCCGGGGCGCGGCTCGCTGCGATAGGTCCCCGGTGCCGACCCCGTCCAGCGCCGAAAGGCCTTCGCGAACGAGCTGCCGCTGGCGAATCCGAGCACGCTGGCGACTTGATCGACCGACAGGTGCGGCTCGTCGAGGTAGGCGAGGGCAAGCTCGCGCCGCACCTCGTCCAGTACGGCGCTGAAGGAGATGTTCTCGGCCTGCAGCTTGCGCTGCAGCGAGCGGGCGCTCATCGCCAGCTCGCGTGCCACCCGCTCGAGCCGCGGGTCGCCCGCCTCCACCGCGCGACAGGTGGCCTGGCGCACGCGCAGCGCGATTTCGTTGTGCTCCGGGAGTGCTTCGAGCAAGCCCTGTGCGTAGCGCTCCATCACGCCCGCCAGGCTGCGGTCCGGGTTCACCACGGGCAGCTTCAGGATCTCGACCGGCAGCTCCAGCATCGGATCGGGCGCGTCGAAGGTCAGCTCGCAGTCGAACAGCTCGCGGTAGCGCGTCAGGTCTTCCGGCGTGGGGTAGGGGAAGGCGACGCGGGTAGGCTGGAAGTCGACGCCCGTGATCTTGCGTCCGACGCGCACCAGGATGGACAGCCACATCTGGGCGCGCAGCCGGGCAGCCGCGCGCGGCAGTGGGGCCGGGTCGGCGACCCGCACGGTCAGACGCGCGTGCTCGCTGCCGACCTCGAGCTCGGCCCGGGCCGCCTCGTTGACCAGGCGGGCAAAGCGCACCACGCGCCCGTAGCTGTCTGCGAGGGTCTCGCTGTTGCGGAAGACGTAGCCCAGGGTGCCGAAGGTGCCGGGCTCCACGTCCGCGGTGACAGCCAGGCCCCAGCACGGATCGTCGACCTGCTCGAGCACGTGCAGCGCGAGCAGCCGCAGCGCCGCGTCGGACACGCGCGCGTTCGGATCGGAGAGCTGGGTCTCGTCGATGCCTGTCTGGCGCAGGGCTTCGGCGGTGTCGACGCCGCGACGCTGGGCATCGCGCAGCAACAGACGCAGGGACTGGACCGAGACCGTCAGCATGGCTCTAGTGCGCTAAATCAGTTGATGGAACACCGTCGAGCAGCGTGCCATACTCCGGGATCATAGCGCGTCGTGTGGGGACGTAGGCAGGAGCGTGGCGATGGCAAGAGAGCATTTCACCCGGATGGACCAGAGCAGCGAGGCCCAGTGGCAGTTCATCCTCTCCGAGACCCAGCAGGAACAGAGCCTGGTGCCGGATCGTATCCTGGCCATGCTGCGCAGCCTCGACAAGGTCTACGGCGGCTTCGGCGTCAGCCAGCTGCACCACGCGCTGCAGACGGCGACGATGGCACGGCGCGACAACGCGAGCGATGAAGTCGTGCTCGCGGCCCTCTGCCACGACATCGGCAAGGCGATCTCGATCCCGAACCACGCCCAGATCGGCGCCGAGATCGTGCGCAAGTATGTGTCAGAGCACACATATCACGTCCTGCGCACCCACCAGGACTTCCAGGGCCGGCACTACTACGAGTACTTCGGCCAGCCCGGCAACCTGCGCGACGCGTACCGCAACGAGCCCTGGTTCGCCCTGGCCGAGCAGTTCACCGACGAGTGGGACCAGCAGGCCTTCGACCCCGCCTACAAGGTGCTGCCGCTCGAGGAGCTCGAGCCGCTCGTCAGGCAGTTCTTCGGCACCTTCCAGATCTAGGTGCGCCGGTGACTGGGCCAGGTGGTGCCAGGTCCCGCGCCAACCCTGGCATGGTCACGCCCACCGGGTTGGCACGCGCCGACTGGACGCCGCGCGAGATCACGTCACAATTCATCGCTCCCGCCGGTGGCATACGGGTTGCACTAGCCTCTGTGGATGTTCTCGAGGGCGCCTGTGCGGCTCTTCGAAAAATTCGACCCGGTTCGCGCGACTCAATGAGAATTAACGAGAAGGGGGAAGCCGTGCCTGCACTCCGAAGTTTCCTTGGGCTGATTCTGGCCAGCACGCTGTGGATGGGCTGCAACGCCTTCGACGACGCCGCGGGGGGCCAGACGGCCGCCGCCGATCCCACCGGCCACGTGCGCTTCGACACCCCGACCGGAGCCACCGGAACGACCTCGTCCGGCTTCCCGCCGGTGACGAGCGCAGGCGGTCCGGCCCCCTTCTTCCCGGAGCCGCCACCGCCGCCGATGATCGACCTGCCGGTGGACGACTCGCCGGTGCTCCAGCCCGACAAGGCGCCGCCGCCGATCGAGGGTGGCACCCTGCGCGTCAGCGCCGACGGCGAGCTCGCGGTCGCGGCCGACCCGGACCGGGACCGCATCATGCTCGTGAGCCTGGTCGATCAGCGCATCGCCCACGAGGTGGCGCTGCGCGAGGGCGACGTGCCCGGTCGACTGGTCGAGGACGGCGCTGGCCGCATGCACGTCGTGCTGCGCGGCGCCGGCGCGGTCGCCACCGTGGATCTGGGCACGGGCGAGGTGGTGGACCGCACCGAGGTGTGCGCGATGCCGCGCGGCATCGACTACCACGCGTTCAATGACCGCGTGCTGGTCGCCTGCGCCGGTGGCGAGCTGGTGGAGCTGCCGGCCGACGGCGATGGCGCCACGCGCGTGCGCCAGGTCGAGCGCGACCTGCAGGACGTGGTCGTTACCGACGACGACCGCGTCTTCGTGACGACCTTCAAGCGTGCCGAGCTGCTCGAGCTGGACTCGGGCGGCGAGATCCTCTCCCGCAACGCGCCCCACGACGTCTTCGGCCCCTTCTTCGGCCCCTTCACCGAGCAAGCAGACGCGAAGCACTTCGAGCCCGCGGTCGCGTGGTCGGCCCTGCGCGGCCCGGAGGGCAGCGTGGCGATCGTGCACCAGCGCGCCCAGACCGACGTCGTCCAGATCTCCCACGACGAAGACGGCGTCAGCCCGCCAGACCCGGGGCGCAGCAGCGGCTACGGCGGCACCAGCTTCGGCCCCGACTGCAACGCGATCGTGCAGAACGGCGTGAGCTTCATGGACGCCGACGGCAACATGAAGAGCTGGCCGCCGCTGCCGAGCGTGGTGCTTCCGGTCGACGGCGCGATCTCGCCCGACGGCAACTGGCTGGCGATCGCCGCGGCGGGCATGAGCTCGAGCAACAGCGCGATGGACGTACTCGGCGCCCAGCCGGGCGCGGTCGTGGTGGACGCGCGCATGGATCCCCCCGCAGACGTGTGCATGGTGCCGGGTTTCGACGTGGCCGGCTCCTTCATCGGGAGCGGCCAGACGATCGCCGTCGACTTCACGCCGGACGGTCGTCTGGTGGTGCAGACGCGCGAGCCGAACCTGATCCGCGTCTACAGCGACTTCGCCAACTGCGGCGGCAGCGGCTTCTGCACCCCCGAGATCGACGTAGAGCTGGGCGGTCTGCCGATGCGCGACACCGGCCACGACCTCTTCCACCTCGATGCCGGCCGCGGCGTGGCCTGCGCCTCGTGCCACCCGGGCGGCGGCGACGACGGCAGGACGTGGGTGTTCTCCGGCCTGGGCCCGCGCCGCACACAGCTCTTCAACATGGGCATCAAGGGCACCGAGCCACTGCACTGGGACGGCGACATGGCCACGTTCGACGAGCTGATGGGCGAGGTCTTCGTGCAGCGCATGGGCGGCGCGCCCCAGAGTGAGCCGCGCGTCGCGGCGATGGCGGACTGGATCGAAGCCCTCGAGCCGCACCCGCCCCTGCGCGACCCGAGCGATCAGGCGGCCCAGCGCGGCAAGGAGCTCTTCGAGTCCGAGGACGTTGGCTGCGCCTCGTGCCACAACGGCGAGCTGCTCACCAACAACTCCAGCGCCGACGTCGGCACCGGTGGCGTGTTTCAGGTTCCGTCCCTGATCAACGTCGTCTACCACCAGCCCTACATCCACACCGGCTGCGCCGAGACCCTGACCGATCGCTTCGATCCCGACTGCGGCGGTGGTGATCAGCACGGCAAGACCTCGCACCTGTCGGCGGACGAGATCGACGACCTCGTCGCCTACCTGGAAAGTCTTTAGCCCAGGCACGCTGTGATAGCCTGGCGCCGTGGATCTCTTCGGCGGCAGCGGCGTCAAGCTCGGGCCCGGGTGGGCCGCGTTCGCTGACCCGGAGAGCTACCTGCGCTACGCGGCCATCCTGTTGCTCGCGACGGTGAGCGGCGCGCTGCTGGCCTACCACCCGGTGCACCGCGGCCGGCCGATGCACGTGGCCGACCTGGAGCAGCAGAAGACGCTGATCATCTACTCGGTGGTCGGCGCGATGATCGCGATCATCTGCGCGGTCAATCCGTCGATGGCCTTCGTGATCTTTGGAATCGGCGGGCTGATGCGCTTTCGCACCGACCTGGGCGCGTCCAAGAGCACCGGCCACACCATCATGGGCACGCTGATCGGCCTGTGCTGGGGGTTGGGGCTCGAGCTGGTCGCGGTCTTCGCCACGCTCTACTTCTGGGTGATGATCCTCGTGCTCGAGCGCTCGAAGGTCGTGGAGCTGACGGTTGGCGGCGTCGAGGTGGCGGCGATGGGTCAGGCCGCCGAGGCCTACCGGGCGGCCCTCGGCAAGGCCGGCGCCGAGCTCACCGCCAGCAGCAAGAATTTCAAGAAGCAGCAGATGATCTTCGTGATGCGCCTGCCGGACGAGGCCGGCCTCGAGCGCGTCGTGTCCGAGGTCTCCGCCATCGAGGACAGCCTGCGCGGTACCCCGGACTGGCCGGAGTAGCGCCCGCCGACAAACTCGGCTACGACCGCCCCATGCCACTGCTGGAGCGCGCGGGCGCACGCATCTACTACGAAGAGGTCGGCGAGGGCGACGCCATCCTCACCAACCACGGGCTGTCGGAGAACGGCACCTACTGGAGCTTGCCCGGTGTCACCGACGCGCTGGCGCGCGACTACCGCGTGGTCTCGATGGACATGCGCGCCCACGGGCGCAGTGAGATCACCGACGGGGCGCGGGCCGGCCTCGACGCCGACACCATGGCTGAAGACATCGGTGCGCTGGCCGATGCGCTCGGCATCGAGCGCTTTCATTTGCTGACCCACGCCACCGGCGGGATGGTCGCGCTCAACTACGCGCGCAAGCATCACGCGCGGCTGCTGTCGCTGATGCTGACCGACACCGGCTCCGCCACCGCCATCGCGCCCGATGAGCGCACTGCCGCCCGGCTGCGGGAGGCCTTCGCCAACCACTTCCAGGGCAAGACCTGGTCCGAGCTCTTGCCGAGCTTTCGCAGCAGCCCGGAGCCCTTCATGACGCGCCTGTCGGCCGCGCCCCGCCCCACCCAGGCCTGGGCCTTCGTCGACGCCATCATGCAACGCGGCAACCCCGACGAACTGGCTGCCTTCTGTCGCAGCTTCTACACCGACCCCGATCCCCACGTGGATGAGCTGCGCCACATCTCCTGCCGCACCTTGGTGTTGCTCGGCGAGCACGACACGCTCTTCATCGAACCCAGCGAGCTGCTGGCCAAGGAGATCCCGAACGCCAAGCACGTCGTGATGGAGTCCCTAGGCCACATGACCGCCCTCGAAGCACCCGACCGCTTGATCGCCGAGCTGCACGCATTCTTGGAAGACCGGTAGCTGGATCGGGATTGGCGATCTGGAGCCCGGGTTGGGTGCTGAAGTGAGCGTTGGGTGGTGCTTGGCGTGATCGGGATTGGCGATCTGGTGGCCGGGTAAGCTTTGTTCGTGGGGGGGCTCCGCTACGTCGAGGATTGGACCGAGGACGTAAGCCGCTCCTGGGCGAACCTCGACCGATTCGTTAGAACGGGAGCCTTCCACCGACTGTGGCCACGTACCCATCCCCAAACACATTGCTGCTCAGGTACCGATCGAAGGTGAGGACCGCCCAGCCCCTGGCGAGCCAGGGCATCCCTGCGTCTTCGAAGAAGGCCAGCCGCCAGTCGATGCGCGGGCCGAAGAGGTGCGTCTCGTGCTCGGCCATCTTGGGGTCGTTGGTGACGTAGCCATCGAAGCCCGCGGGGTAGGCTTCCTGATAGAAGAAGGCCGAGTTCTGGATGTAGAAGCGGTAGTGGGCGCCCAGCAGAAAGTTCTCGTGCAGCTCCTGCACCACCCGCAGCTCCGGGTTGAGCGCACCGATCTTCCACGTGTCGACGTAAACGCGGTGGGTCAGGTGCACCGCCGTGTTGCTGGGCGGGATGAACCAGGCCAGCTTGCCGTAGGCCGCGTGGCGCGTGCGCTCGCGCGGGTGGTCCTCCGGGAACGGCAGCGGGCCCTTGAGCGCGCGCCGGTACGGATTGGCCAAAAAGCCCTCCAGCACCGACACGCTGTAACCCAGCGTCAGCAAGAAGGTCGGGCCCATCACCTGCTCGATGCTGCCGTTGAGCGTCACCACCCGCCGCCCATCCTCGAATAGCGGGTCGGCGTTGCTCAGCACGGTGTCGTCGGTGAAGCTGCCGCCCGCCGAGATCGTCGTGTTGCGATCCCACAGTGCCAGCGCCGCGTTCACCAGGTAGATGCGCGAGGTGTAGTCGTCCTCGCTGCTGAAGATGAAGCCCGCCGTCAGCTCGAGCGGCTCGCCGATGTCGAGCTCGTAGCCCAGGTGCGCGCCCGCCTGGTGGCGGTACTCGGTGAAGACGTCGTCCTCGTCGCTGCCGGTCTGGGCGATGCTCGCGCTGCTGATCACATCGACCAGGTACTCCACGTCCACGTCCACGCCAGCCGGCGACTCCAGCTCCAACTTGAACTCCGGCATGATCACGCGCGTGCTGCGCTCGAGGAAGTAGTTGCCGTGTGCCTCGACCGCCCCGGTCCACGTTCCGGTCACCTCGTCGGCTGCGGCCTTCACCGCCCACAGCCCGAGCAGCAGCGCGCAACCCAGCCACGCCAGCGCCCGAGTCAGCTGTCGCTCCCCTCGTCTCATGTCGGTCCGCGGCTGCGGCTGCCCGTCAGTTGCAGCCGCAGCCTCCACCCGAGGCATCCGCCAGCCCCACCGCGCCCGCGCCCTCGCGCGCCTCGTAGATGTGCGCCATGAACGCGTGGAAGCCCGCGTCACGCTTGCCGTTGTCCATCCCCGGCCGCGTCAAATACTCGCGCTCGTAGGGCGCCACGTGCGTGCAGCCGGCCGCGCCCAGCAGCAGTGCCAAAGTGATCAGGACCTTGCCCATCTCAGTCATCCCGGTAGCACCAGACGCTGCCCGCCACTCGAGAGATCCATCCTAGTCTTCGAGCCAGCGCACCAGAGCCACGACCGGGCGCAGCATCGTACGCGCCAGCGATCGCAGCGTGTCGTCGCCGGCGATCCCATCCGCAAGTGCCGGTCCGACCGAATAGTACGCAGAGACCAGGCCCCGCCCGATGGGATGCGTCAACAGGTGTCGATCCCGGAAGCGTCGCAGACTGCCGATCTCCTCGGCCATCGGGCTGCCCCAGGCCGCCGTCGCCACGAAGCACGGCGTCACCGTCGCGAAGATGCGCTCCGAGGTCGTCACCTCGGAGACCGCGATCGGCCCCACCCCGGCGCACTCGTCCATCGCGCGCACCGCGACGTAGTAGTGCGTCTCCTGCACCAGCCCGCCCATCTCGACCTTGATCATCGAGCCCGCCGGCGCATCGGTCGGCACCAGCAACTCCTCGGCTTCGACCGTCGCGCCCTTGGCCGGCTGCGCCGCCATGAAGCTGGTGTCATCCGTGATCGGCTCGGTCGAGACGCGCACGTCGTAACGGAAGATGCCGCGGTCGTCGTCGGCCGCCTCGAACTGCAGCTGCGCGAACTGGTGGGCCTGCAGCTCGTCGTGGTGGTTGCCCACGCTCAGGTTCGCCACTGCTCCCGGCGGCGGATCCTCCATGCACGAGACCGGCGGCTTGACCGTCACGCCCACCCGGTAGCCGTCGCCCATCAGGTGTAGGCGGTCGGCGCCGCTGCCCGGCGCGCCCACCGGGTCGTCGGTCATCTGGTCCATCGGCAGCAGCGTGCCGTAGCCGTCGCCCTCCACGTCCCAGGTGCCGACCGTGCCCTCCGGCTCCAGCGCTGCGAAGCTCGCCAGCTCGTCGCCGCCAAGGGTCACGTCCGCGCAGTAGACGACCGAGGGCTGCCCCCGGTAGGGGTAGCCGTAGCCGGTCGCCCACGTGTCCCACTTGTCGATCGGCATCAGCGGGGTCGGGTAGAGCTCTGCGTTGAAGGCGGGGTTGTAGTCGCCCTCCACGTTGGCCTCGACGCACACGCGGACCTCCCCGTCGCCCCAGTCGGCCGGCACCGGGAACAGGATGTGCTGCGCGATGCCGCCCACCGGCGTGGCCATCGTGACCGCGTCGATGTCCGGCATCACCTCGCGCGCGTGGCTCGCGAACAGCGCAACGTCCGAGTGATCGAAGCACGCCCCCTCGCACGGGATCACGTCGCGCCGCGGCGGGTAGAGCGAGTGCGGCAGCAGCGGGCGCATCCGCCCCGCGCCCGTGCTCACGTCCTGGTAGGGCTCGGCGTAGCTGGCCTGCACGTCGCCGTCCGTCATGAAGCGACCCTTGTCGCTGCTGAAGACGCTCGCGCAGCTGACCGCGTCGAGCGCGTCCTGTCGTGAGCGCGTGCGGTCGAAGGACAGGCAGTAGTAGTCGTCGCGCGAGAAGTCGCTGCTGGTGCGCGAGGCCAGGCCCTCGCTGACGCGGTCCTGAAAGATCACCGTCCGGAAGTGGCGCGCGCCCGGCGCCGAAGCGCGGCGGTGGGCCCACACCGGCAGCACGCCCTCGCGTCGCCCGTAGGGCCAGCGGAAGCCGCTGTTCATCTGCGAGGCGCCGGGTCGATTTCCAATGCCCCGATAGGCGACGGACTCGGTCAGGCGCACCGTGGCCAGGAACTCCCCGTCGGCGCGCTCGACCCACAACGCCAGCTGCGCGCGCTCGGTCGGCGTGAAGCTGATCTCGAGCACTCCGCCGGTTGTGAGCGGTGCATCCTCCTCGGCCGATTGGCCGTCCTGTGGCCCCTCCTGCGCGCTGCCGGGCGCACCCGGGAGCACGATGGCCCACATCAGGAAAGCGAACGCGATCGCATTGCCACCGCAGCGGTTGCGCACAGTTCGTCCAGCGTAACGCGGCGGGGCGGAGCCCACAATGTAGCCCCTCCCGATTTCCTGCCGCTTTTCCATGTCTTAGCTCTACCCACGGGGGCCGCAGCGGCCACCCCTGGCACCCCCGGCAAGTGTCCTCGATCACCTCCTACGGCGTCCACGCCCGCCGCGCTTCCGCGGCGCGGGCGCCGGATCCGGGGCGTCCCCCGACAGCTGCTTGATGCGGTCGCGCAGCTTGGCCGCCCGCTCGAAGTCGAGCTCCTCGGCCGCGAGCAACATCTCCGAGCGCAGCTCCTCGACGGTCTCCTTGATACGCTCGGGCGAGGCTTCGGCCTCGCCCTGTTTGAGCACCGGAATCGTGACGTAATCCGCCTCGGCCGGGTCGCCGATGATACCGCCGATCTCCTTCTGGATCGTCTCGGGCGTGATTCCGTGCTCGGCGTTGTAGGCCTCCTGCAGCGTGCGCCGGCGTGCGGTCTCGTCGATCGCCAGCTGCATCGCCGCGGTCACCTTGTCGGCGTACATCAGGACCTCGCCGCGCGCGTTGCGCGCCGCCCGCCCGGCGGTCTGGATCAGCGATCGCGGTGAGCGCAGGAAGCCCTCCTTGTCCGCATCGAGGATCGCCACCAGGGACACCTCCGGGATGTCGAGCCCCTCGCGCAGGAGGTTGATGCCAATCAAGACATCGAACTCCCCGCGCCGCAGGTCGCGCAGCAGCTCCACCCGCTCGAGCGTGTCCACGTCGCTGTGCAGGTAGCGGCAGCGCACGTCGAGCTCGCTGTAGTACTCGGTCAGGTCCTCGCTCATGCGCTTGGTCAGCGTGGTGACGAGCACGCGCTCGCCCCGCTCCACGCGCGCGCGGATCTCGCCCAGCAGGTCATCGACCTGGTCGGCCACCGGCCGCACGTGGATCACTGGATCCATCAGCCCGGTGGGTCGCACCACCTGCTCCACCACCACGCCCTCGCAGTGGTCCAGCTCGTACTCGGCTGGCGTGGCGCTGACGTAGATCGCCTGCTTCACCTTGCCCTCGAACTCCTCGAACTTGAGCGGGCGGTTGTCGAGCGCGCTCGGCAGCCGGAAGCCGTGCTCGACCAGCGTCTCCTTGCGCGAACGATCGCCGCGGTACATCGCCGCCACCTGCGGCACGCTCTGGTGCGACTCGTCCATCACCAGCAGGAAGTCGTCGCCCAGGTAGTCGATCAAGCACGGCGGTGGCTCGCCCGCCTTCCGACCCGACAGGTGTCGCGCGTAGTTCTCGATGCCGTGGCAGAAGCCCATCTGTTCGAGCATCTCCAGGTCGTAGAGCGTGCGCTGCTCCAGGCGCTGGCGCTCGAGCAGCTTGCGCTCCTTCTCCAGCTCCTGCAGGCGCGCGTGCATCTCGCTGTGGATCGACTCGATCGCCTTGGTGCGCTGCTCCTCCGGCGTGACGTAGTGGGAGCCGGGGAAGATGCCGTAACGCTCCAGCTCGCGCAGGACCTTGCCGCGCAGCGGCTCGATCTCGCGGATCGCCTCGATCTCGTCGCCCCAGTACTCCACGCGAACCGCGACCGACTCTTCATAGGCGGGAAAGATCTCCACCACGTCGCCACGCACGCGGAAGGATCCGCGGTGGAAGTCGACGTCGTTGCGCTCGTACTGGATGTCGACCAGCCGCCGCAGCAGCTCGTCGCGCCGCAGCTCCTCGCCACGCTCGAGGCTCACGACCATCCCCTCGTACCACTCCGCCGAGCCGATGCCGTAGATACAGCTCACCGACGCGACGATGATCACGTCCTTGCGCGACAGCAGCGAGCGCGTCGCGCTGTGGCGCATCCGGTCGATCTGCTCGTTGAGGATCGAGTCCTTCTCGATGTACGTGTCGCTCGAGGGGATGTAGGCCTCGGGCTGGTAGTAGTCGTAGTAGCTGACGAAGTACTCCACCGCGTTGTCAGGAAAGAGCTCCTTCATCTCCGCGTAGAGCTGCGCGGCGAGCGTCTTGTTCGGCGCCATGATCAGTGTCGGCCGATTCACGCGCGCGATCACGTTGGCGACCGTGAACGTCTTGCCGCTGCCCGTGATCCCGAGCAGCGTCTGGTGCTTGTCCCCGCGCGACAGCCCCGCCACCAATTCCTCGATCGCCCCGGGCTGATCCCCCTTCGGCTCGAACGAGCTCACCAGCTTGAACGCCTGCTCCGCCATCACGCTGTTCCTAGCTTAATCGGCGGCGCTTTGCCCGGGTTGGGGTGCGTGCTTGGAGGGGATGGGTGGCTTGGGACCGGGTTCACTTTGTTCGTGGGGGGGCTCCGCCCCCGCTCGAGTGCCTCGGGGCACTCGAGGTCGCCCCCGCGTCGGCGAGGGACTGCGTCCTGCGCTTCCTTGTCTTGGCTCGCTGCGCGAGCCGCCGGGCGGCGGAGCCGCCCGAGGTTCGCTTCGCTCACGGTGCTTCGGGTGAGCGCAGCGGCTGGCTCGCTTTGCTCGCGGGATGCTCGTGGGGGTCGAGTGGGGGCGTCCGTAGACGTAGTCGTGGACGTTGACGGTAGTCAGGCGAGAGTGCCCAGCAGCTCCCGCAGCTCGGCGCGACTGCGGATCCGCACAACCTCCACGCTTGGCGGCAGCGCCTCCAGCAGGGCTTCTACGCGGGGGACGTCGTCCTCGGGGTAGCGCCAGACGAACTTCAGGAAGCTCCAGGTGAGCTGCTCGCGGCAGTCGTCGGGCATGCCGGCGCGTGGGACCAGACGGCCGAGCGCGAAGCGGCGTAGCACGCCGTAGACGCACTGCCAGCGCGGCAGATCCAGGAAGAGCACGGCGTCGCAGCGCTCCATGCGCATCGCCATCGAGCCGCGGTAGTTGCCGTCCAGGATCCAGCGCGGCTCGTCGATCAGCGCGCGCACGGTCGCGAGCCACGGTTCCTTCGGCAGCTTCTCCCAACCCGGCTGCCAGTGGAGCTGATCCAGGTGGATGACCGGCAGGTCGAGGCGCTGGCCGAGCTCGACGGAGAGCGTGCTCTTGCCGCCGCCCGGGCAGCCGACCACGAGCACCCGCTGTCGCCCCTTCAGCATCGGGGGAGGTATGGGCCAGCGGGGCGTTGGGTGCCAGTGGGGGTGCGGGTTTGCGCGGGATTGGTGTGTAGGGAACCGGGTTGGCTTTGTTTGTGTTGGGGGCTCCGCCCCCACTCGGGTGGACCTGATGTCCACCCGAGGTCGCCCCCGCGTCAGCATGGGCGACCCACGCTTCCTTGTCTTGGCTCGCTGCGCGAGCCGCCGGGCGGCGGAGCCGCCCGAGGTTCGCTTCGCTCACGGCGCTTCGAGTTGGCGGGTTGCCTGGCTCGCTCTGCTCGCGGTGCGCGAGGATGCCGGATGGATGTGCTGACAGCGGGTTGAGGTGCTGTCTTTCAGCGGTCCTACAAGCGCGCGGGAGAGGTCCTGATCGTTCGAGGTTCGTTCAGGAGCGAGCGCGCCCGGAGGGCCACACCGGAGGCGTAGCAGAGCTACGTCGAGGATTGGCCCGAGGACGTAAGCCGCTCCTGAACGAACCTCGGACGATCGCTTCTAGTTGCGCAACAACCTCAAAGCGCCTTCTACGTTCTGTTTGACCGTCCGCTTGATGTTGCAGTTCTCGCTGCAGGCGATCGTGCACTTCACGGTTTCGGCGCGGCGCTCCTTGCCGGTGGGGCCGTACCAGATGTCGCGGACCGACTGCTTCTGCACGTTGCCGATCGGATCGAGCGTGTGGCAGTTGACGATCGTGCCATCGGTCTTGATCACGAAGGTGGTCAGGCCGACCCAGCACTGCACGCCGTCGGCGCCCACCTGCAGGTCGGTGCGCGTGTCCTTCTTGAAGTGCCGCACCCAGTCCTGCAGGTGCCAGTCGGCGCTCAGGATCGGGTAGCCCTGGCGCTTGAGCTCGAGCAGCTCGTCGACCACACGCTGCAGCTCGTCGATCTCGGTGATCCAGAGATTGTCGATCTCGTCCGTGCCCCAGTCGCTGACCGGCTGGAACAGGATGCCGTTGACCCCCATGTCGGCCACGAGCTTCACGATCTCCGGCATCTCGCGGAAGTTGATCTTGCTGACGGTGGGCTTGATGACGAGCGGGATCGGGATACCGGTGGCCTTGGAGTGGTCCTCCATGAGCTCGATCGTGCGCAGCACGCCCTTGTGGCTGCCCTTGACGCCCCGTTGCAGGTCGTGGGTCTCCGGCTTGAAGCCGTCGAGCGAGATGTTGAGGCTGAAGAGCTGGGCCTCCACCAGCTGCTTGGCCTGGCGCTCGCGCAGGATGATGGCGTTGCTGGTCATGCCCGCGAGGATGTCGTTGTCGCGGCAGTAGTTGAGGATGTCGAACAGCCCGTGCTTGAGCAGGGGCTCGCCGCCGCTGAAGTTGATGTGGAAGGGGCCGACGAAGTCCTTGATCTCCGCCAGCACGCGGATCCACTCCTCGGCCGACATCTCGTCGACGTAATGCTCGCGACGCCAGTAGTCGCAGCCCTGGCACTTCAGGTTGCAGCGCTCGTTGAGGATTCCGTAGAAGCGCCGCGGCTTGGTCACGTCGACCTTGCCGCCCGTCTGCACCCAGAGGGCGTCGCGCGCCTCACCGGCCAGGTGACGCATGCCCACGTTTGCGATGTCCGGCAGGCGGCCCAGGTTCAGGCCGAGCTTCTCCGATACATCCCCAATTAGGGGTAGATTCTTTCGCTGGGGACCGCCCATGGCTTCCGTCTAACCCCCTGAAATCACTAGAATACTAAGCAGTTGCGGCTGTGGGAGACGAACATACACCCAAAGGTTGGGCTGAGTCTAGGGCTGGGCTCAGGTGCCAGCAAGCCGTTGCACAGTTGTTTCAGCCCGGAGATTTCACCAACCGCTCGACTCCGCAGCGCTCTCGCCTCGGTCGCGAATACACACCGTATGCGCTCCGCTCACCGAAAACCCCTCCGAAGCCGATCGCTTGCACGATCTTCGCACGCCCGCGGTGAAATCTCCGGGCTAGGGCCCGCGGCTGTGGTTTCAATGGGGCCGTGACGCTGCGCGTGCTGACCCTCAACATCTGGAACGACGACGGACCCTGGGAGGCTCGGCTGCCCCTCATCCGCGCCTGGATCGCGCGGCTCGGCCCCGACCTGATCGGGCTGCAGGAGGTGCTGCGCGGACCCGGCACCGACCAGCTTGCCGCCATCGCGCAGGGCAGCGGCTACCACCTGGACTACGCCGAGGCCAGCCGCTTCTGGCGCGACGAGTCGCTGGCCTTCGGCAACGCCGTGCTCAGCCGCTGGCCGATCGTCGCCCGCCACGAGCGCCTGCTGCCCGGCCCCGGCGACCTTGAGCTGCGCTCGGCGCTGACCGTCCTGGTCGATGCGCCCTTCGGCCGCGTCTCCTTCACCAACACGCACCTGGCCTGGCGCCTGCACCACAGCGAGGTGCGGCAGCGCCAGGTGGTCGCCCTCTTCGACCAGGCGCTCAAGCTGCGCCCGCGCGGCGGCTTCCCGCCGATCGTGGTCGGCGACTTCAACGCCGAGCCCGACTCCGACGAGATCCGCTACGCCACGGGGCTGCACACGCTCTTGGGTCGCTCGGTCCACTTCCGCGATGCCTACGAGCAGGTCCGCCGCCGCAAGGGCGACGCCGACGCCGGCTACACCTGGAACAACGACAACCCCCACGCAGCGCAGGTGCGCGAGCCCGACCGCCGGATCGACTACATCTTCGCCGGCTACCCGACGCAAGATGGTCTCGGCCACATCACCGATTGCAGGCTCGTCTGCAACGAGCCCGAGGCCGGTGTGTGGCCGAGCGATCACCTCGGCGTCTACGCCGAGCTTCAGATCCTTTCGAGCACGAAGGGGTAGGTGACCTTCACCATGCCGCCGCCCTCGGGGCGTGGGAAGGTGATGCGCTTGACCGCGTTGGCGACGCAGCGCTCGGTCGGGCCGTGGCCCAGCGTGCTCCTGGTCGGCATCGCGACGCGCACGACACCGGTGGGGTCGATCATGAAGCGCACTGCGACGCGGCCCTGCAGGTCGGGGCGTTCGCGCAGGGTCTGCTCGTAGCAGTGGCGCACCTGCGGAAGCTGGCGGCGGATGTAGCGGCGAATCGTCTCCTTGGAGAGGCCGCCCGCGATGTCGGGCTTGGCCGGCCGGATGCGCGGCACGCGATCGGTCTTCGGCTTCTTGCGCATCGACAGCGCGCCGGCCATGCCTCCACTGTTGCCGGTGCCGTCGCGGCCGATCGTGTTGAGGTCGCCGATGCCGAGCGTGCCCTTGCTCGTGCCGCCGGCGCCGCGTCCGGTGCCGATCATGCCGAGCCCGCCCTGGCCGTAGCCCTGGGCGATCTGCGGGCCGAGCAGGGACGCCAGCGCGCTCATCGGATCGCGCCCGCGCGCCATGTCGGCGCCGTAGGGCGAGGTCGGGCCGTCGTACTTGTGCGCGCTCGCGCGCAGGACGCCGATCAACCCGCCGCTGGTCGCCTCCTCGATCATGCGCTCGCGCGCGAGCACCGGATCGGGCTCGTCGGGCTCGCCCTTCACGCCCGCGCGCGCCTTGCGTTTCGGCGCCTCCCTGTCGCCCATCGCGCCCTGCTCGCCGTCGTGGGCCTTGCCCTCCTGACCGCGGTCGGTGTTGTCGCGCAGGAACTCCGGCGTCTCCTCCTCTTCCCGTGCGTCGGGGATGGTGACCATCTCGATGTAGCGTTGATCGGCCCGTAGATCGCCGATCGAGATCGCCGATGCGCTCGGTGGCATGAGCGCGAAGAGCGCGAGGAACACCGCGTGGCAGGCTAGCGAGGCCACCAGCCAGCGGTGCTCGCGCACCATGCTCTGCACGTTCGGCGTCGCGCCGCCGACGCGCGTGGCGCTCGCGACGTTGCGCACCTGAAAGATCAGACCGCCTGCGGTGTGTGCGCCGTCCCGCATCGGGATCTCCTCGCGCATACTGCCGAGCACGCTCGCGGGCAGGGTGAAGTCCGTGTCGTCGCTCTCGCCGACGACGAAGGGACGCGGTGGCGACAGGTGGGTGACCTGCAACAGCTCGCTGCCCCACAGCACGCGCACCTCGAGCGCATCATCGGCCGTGTCGGTCTCGTGGAAGTGAATGGAAGAGTCGGTGGATGTGGTTTGCATGGCGCAGCTCGTGGTTGGCGCGGGGGCGCGCACCGTGCCGGCTCGCTCGCACGGCACGCGCCCCTCTGCCAGGGGTTGGGTTTGCTGGACGGGTCGCGCCGGCTCAGCACTGCAATCGAAGTGGCGCGACGTTCTACAGCTTAGGACCACGCCCCCGGCGCGAAGTTCCCACCCGCGCGCGCACTGCCGCGGCAGCATGCGTTGCAGATCACTCGACGATTCCCTCTCAATCTGAGATCTACGCCCACATGGACATCCTCGGGATCGCGGTTGTGATCGTGCTCGCGATCGTCGCCGGGCGCTGGCTCTACGCGCGCCAGCCCAAGCAACGCGAACGACGCGAGCTGCGCGAGCTGATGCTGCTGTGCGACGGCGACTCCGAGCTGGCCCAGCGCCTGGTCATGCGCGAGCTCGAGCGCGACGAGGGGCTGAGCACGACCGAGGCCGCCCGGCGTGCCCGACGGCGCCTGGCGCGGGACCGGGGCCGCTGACGCACCCCGGCTGGCCACATTCGGCGGAGCGCACACACAACTACATCACAAATTGGTGATGGTGATGCAATACTCCGTTTTGGTGACGAACGGTCTGGCAGCCGGCGGCCCGATCGCTGGTCGCTATCGCGTCGAGGAGGCCCTCGGACGCGGTGCGGCGGGTGAAGTGCTGCGCGTGGTGGACACCCGCAGCGGTCGTCACGTGGCGCTCAAGCGGGCGCGCGCGCGGCGCGGGGGCTCCGTGCGTCGTGCCCTGCTCGAGCGCGAGTACCACACGCTCGCCCAGCTGGCCCACCCGCGCATCATCGAGGTCTACGACTACGGCATCGATGACGACGGCCCCTACTACACGATGGAGCTGCTCGACGGCGACGACCTGCGCACGCGCGGGCAGCTGCCGTGGCGCGAGGCCTGCGCGGTGCTGCGCGACGTGGCCTCGTCGCTCGCCATCCTGCACTCGCGCCGGCTGCTGCACCGCGACGTCTCCGCGCGCAACGTGCGCTGCACCAGCGACGGCCGCGCCAAGCTGATGGACTTCGGTGCGATGGCGCCGATGGGCGTGGTCAAGGACATGGTGGGCACGCCGCCCTTCGTGCCGCCCGAGGCGCTGCAGCTGCAGGCGCTCGACGGCCGCGCCGATCTCTACGCGCTGGGCGCGCTCGCCTATTACGTGCTCACCGGTCGCCACGCCTTTCCCGCGCGCAAGCTGGCGGATCTGCGCGATGCGTGGCGCTCCGATCCGCTGCCGCCGCAGCGCATGGCGCCGGACATGCCGCCGGCCCTCGACCAACTGGTGATGCAGCTGCTGAGCCTCGACCGCTCGGCCCGGCCCCAGACCGCGGCCGAGGTGATGGCGCGCCTGACCACGATCGGCGACCTCGAGCTCGAGGAGCACGACGCCGTCACCCGCGCCTACCTCTCGACGCCCACGCTGGTCGGACGCGATGGCGCCCTGATCGCGGTGCGCAAGCACGTCATAAACCTGGCGCGTGGCCAGGGCTTCACCCTGCAGATCGACGGTGCCGCCGGCAGCGGTCGCTCGCGCTTCCTCGACGCTTGTGTGCTCGAGGGCAAGCTGCTGGGCGCCACCGTGCTGCGCGCCGATGCCAGCGATGCCGACCGCGACTGGGGTGTGGCCGCGGCCCTCGGCACGCAGCTGCTCGACGCCCACCCGGAGCCCGCGATCGAGGCCGCGCGGCTGGCCTTCGACGTGCTCGGCCACGCCATCCCCGGCCTGCGCGAGCCGGGCGCCCAGCCCGCACCGCCGCCCGCGCGCAGTCGCCTGCTGCGGGCGCTGCGCGACTGGATCACGGCGCTGGCACCGACCCTGCGCCTGATGATCGCGGTCGACGACGTGGATGCGATCGACGAGCCCTCGGCCGCGCTGCTGGCGGCGCTGTCGCACAAGATCGAGCGCCATCCCCTGTCGCTGGTCTACACGCGCCTGCAGAACCGTGACAGCGAGAGCTCGCCGCCCCTCACGCTCCTGTCCGAGCTCAGCGCGACGCTCACGCTCGAGCACCTGGCGCCGGAGCACACCGAGGCGCTGATGCGATCGGTCTTCGGCGATGCCAGGCACCTGTCCTCGGTGGCTGCGCGCGTGCACGCCCTGTCGAGCGGCAATCCGCGCGCGGCGATGGAGCTGGCCCAGCACCTGCTCGATCGAGGGCTCGCGCGCTACGAGGAGGGGCACTGGACGTTGCCGGCGGATCTGTCGGAGCGGGACCTGCCGCGCGCCCTTTCCGACACGCTCTGGAGCGCACTGTCGCGGGTTTCCGACGACGCGCGCGATCTGTGCGAGCTGCTGGCCGTGACCGACGGTCTGGTGACCACGCTGTCAGACTATCCGCGGCTGGTCGATTACGACAGTCAACGCCGGCTGTTTGCCGCGCTCGACGAGCTGGTGGCGGCGCGCATTCTGGTCGCGGAGCAGGACCGCTATCGCTTCAGTCAGCGCGGCCTGCTGTCGGTGTTGCAAGCGAACATGCCACAGCTGCGCGAGCGCGCGCTGCACGCGCGCGTGGTCGAGCGACTGCCGCACATCAGCGATTCCGCCCGTGCGCACTACATGCTGCGTGGCGGTCGCGAGCGCGAGGCGATCGCGTTGCTCTTCGACCAGGACAGCGACGCGATGGACCACGCGTCGATCGTGTTGGTCCAGGAAGCGCTCGAGATCGGCGATCGCTTCGGGGTGCTGACCAAGCACCAGCGCATCGTGCTGCAGGCGCGCATCCTGGGGCACGCGCAGATGCACATGCAGGTCGACGTCTTCAAGCGCTACCTGCCGGTGGTGCGCGCCCAGCTCGAGCGCGACAGCGGGCTCGACATCTATCGCGTGTTGCCGGAGGAGCTCTCCGCCGAGGAGCGGCTGCAGCAATCGATCGCCAAGTGCGTGGCGCGCTACGAGTCGATGGAGCCCGAGGATCGCGGCTTCGATCTGGAACGGGCCATCCAGCAGCTCGCGGAGCTGAGCGCGAACATCGTCGCCTTCGCGCTGCAGGCCTACGACCGCGAGATGCTCGACGCGCTGCCGAGCCTGGAGCCGCTGCAGCCGCTGTCGCCGGCACTGGAGGCGATGGCGCGCATGCTGGACGCGGCGCGCGACACCATGGCCGGGCGGGTGGCGCAGGCGGCGCAGGTCTACCGTAGCCTGATCGAGGAGATGGAGGACCCGGCCAAGACGGCGGGTCTGATCCCGGCCTACCGGGAGGCGATCTACTACTCGCTGCACTACCTGCTGGGCTTGATCGAAGGCGCCTTCGGCTCCGACTCGGCCGCCGGGCATGCCCAGATCCTCGACCAGCATCCCGAGTACCGCGTCAACGCCTGGCGCGTGCGCGTCGCCCTGCACCTCAACCAGGGCAATGCCGAGCAGGCGCGGCGGGCCCGGCGGCGGGCGGAGTTGCTGCAGATCCAGGAGAGCGGCCTGCAGCGCTACCTGGGCACCGCCGCGGGCTTCGAGCTGGTCGCCCACGGACGCGCGCGCGACCTGATCGGCGTCAAGGCCTCGATGGAGAACGTCTACGACATGGCCGAGAAACACCGCGGCTGGCGCGCGGCGTTGCACATGGGGCGCGGCTTCGAGAGCTGGTTCGAGGGCGACCTGGCGGGCGCCCTGCGCGCCATCCAGTCCGCGCTTTCCGAGGCGCCGGCGGGTGAGCATCCGTACTTTGCCGAGATCGCGGGCATGCACGTGGACCTGCTCGGCGAGGCGGGGCAGCCCGAGGTGGCGGTGACCAAGGGGCGCGAGTACCTGCGGGCGTGCGAGGGGGAGCGGCTCTTCGGCGTCGAGGTGCACGTGTATCGAGCTGCCGCCCTGGCGCATGCGCGCGCCGGGCTGCACGCCCAGGCCGCCCAGTATGCCGAGCGCGCGCTGGCGATCGCGACCGAGCACGAGGTCCGTGGCCTGGCGCTGGGGGCGATCTACGAGAGCTGCGCGCTGGTGCGGCTGCAGGCGGGCGACGAGCCTGGCTTCACCGAGTACGCCGATCGTTGCGCGGTCGAGTACAAGCGCGGGCAGAACCCCGCGCTGGCGGCGAAGTTCGCGCGCCTGATGGAGCGCGCGCGGCGCATCTCCCTGCGCCCGCCCCCCCGGACGCAGGCTGCCACCGAGCTCCTCGAGATGACCGAGAGCGAGGCCGCCTCCGCGATGGAGACGATCCAGAGCGCGATGCTCGAGTGCATCGATGACGCCGACCGCGCGCGCACTGCACTGATGATCCTGCTCAAGCACAGCGACGGCGTCGGCGGGCATCTGCTCAGCGTGGAAGACGGTCCCGCGGTGCTGGCCTCGATCCCGGCCCAGCCGGTGACCGACGAGCTGCTCGGCTGGGCGCAGGAGCGACTGGACGAAGAACTGTCGGAGGAGATCACTGCGACGGCCCAGGGTGGCAGCGCGCCCGAGCTGGAGCTGTCGCTGTCGGACAGCAGCGACAGCTACTACACCGACGAGACCGGCCAGACCCACGAGGCGATCTTCCTGAGCACCGACACACATCTGGTGGCGATGCTGGCGCTCGTGGTCCCGCCCGGGCCGCGCAACGTGCCCTCGCGTGAGCTGCTGCGCGACCTCGCCGAGCAGCTCCAGGGAGTGGGCGGTTTCGAGGGCCTGGAGCTGAAGTAGGGCGGGCTCGACCCGGGTACTGGTCCGCTCCTCGCGCACAGGCTACCTTCCTACGGGTCACCGTGGTGCGCAGCGTTGCGATCACAGCGGCAGTGTGGGGGCTCCTGCTACAGGGCTGGCCGGCCGCGCACGCCCAGGAGGCGCCGGCGCCTGCATCCGAGCCGGTGCCGACGATGGCCTCCGATCAGATGGCCAAGGAGCAGTTTCAACAGGGGCGCCAGGCGTACAACGGGGGCAACTTTCAACAGGCGTTGGATGCCTTCCAGCGGGCCTACCAGCTGAGCCCGCGCCCGGAGCTGCTGTTCAACATCGGCCAGGCGGCGGATCGCCTGCGCATGGACGACCTGGCCCTGTCCTCGTTCAAGCAGTACCTGGCGGAGCTGCCCCAGGCGCACAACCGCGAGCAGGTGGAAAACCGCGTGCGCGCGCTCGAGGCGGTGATCGCCCAGCGTGACGCACGCGAGGCCGAAGCCGGTGCCGCGCCGCCGCCAGCGCCCGCACCCACACCCACGAACGTGGCCGATCCGGTCGATCCCGTGCCGCCGCCTGCCCCGCCGAGCGAGCGCCCACTGCCGCTTGGGCCCCTGCTGCTCGGAGGCGGGGGCGTGGCGCTGGTGGGCGTCGGGCTCGCGTTCGGCGCGATGGCGAAGTCGGAGGAGGACGAGTACGCGATGCTCGAGGTGAGCGACGCCGCGCAGGCGCACAGCGCAGCCGACACCTTCGACTCGGCCGAGAGCAAGGCCCTCGTCTCCAACGTGCTGATCGGTGCGGGTGCGGCGGTGGTGACCGGCGCGGTGGTGTGGTGGGCGCTCGACGGCGACGACGAGCCTCAGGTCACGCTCGCGCCCTGGCTGGGGCCCGCGCAGGCCGGCTTGTCGGTGCGGGGTGCGCTGGGAGGGCGCCCGTGATCGCGCGCGTCGCGCTCGCCTCGCTCGGCGCCAGGCCCATGACCGGTCTGGCGTTGGGCTGCGCGCTGTGGGTGGCCGCCTGCAGCGTCGACCGCGGCAAGAACCCGGGCTACGGCTGCGACGAGAGCTGCGATCGATGCGTGATGGGCTTCTGCCTGAGCGAGGGCGACGACGCGGCGCTGCGCGGCGACGGCGACGGGGATGGCACCGGCGATGGCGACGGCGATGGCATGGACGGCGGCGACGGCTGCGACACGCCCGGAGAGACCGGCTTCTGTTACGAGGGCCCGACCGAGACCGCGACCGAGGGTCGCTGCAAGGCGGGCAGCCGCGTCTGCGAGGACGATGGCGCGTGGGGGCCGTGTCTGGGGCAGGTGACGCCCCAGGGCGAGAGCTGCAACGGCGATGACGACGACTGCGATGGCGCGGTCGACGAGGAGGTGGTGCTCGGCGCCTGCGAGACCGGCCAGGTGGGCAGCTGCGGGGCGGGCGAGCTGAGCTGCGACAACGGCGTGGCCTTCTGTTTGAGCTCGGTCGACCCGAGCGGCGAGGTCTGCGACGGCAGCGACAACGACTGCGATGGCGACGTGGATGAGGAGACCGAGGGCGCGTGCTTCCCCTCGGGCATGACCGGCTGCGCGCCCGTCGAGGGCGGGGAGAGCTTCGACTGCGACGGCATCTGCGCGCCGGGCATGCGCGTGTGCGACGAGGGGTCCGCGGCGGGGTGCGAGGACTTCGTCGGGCCCCAGGACGAGGCCTGTGACAGCGGCGGCACGGCGGCGGACGAGGACTGCGACGGCAAGATCGACGAGGGCTGCGCCTGCGACGCGGACGACAGCCAGGAGTGCTACAGCGGCCCGGATGGCACCGAGGGTCGCGGCATCTGCAAGGCGGGCCTGCAGCGCTGCGAGGGCGGCACCTACGGCGAGTGCACCGGTCAGACGATGCCGCGGGCGGAGAGCTGCCAAAACGAGGGCCAGGACGACGACTGCGACGGCGAGGACGACAACATCGTCGGCCGCGGTGAGCCGTGTGTGCTGGGCTCGGGTGTTGGCGGTAGCGGCACCTGCCGCGATGGCACTTTGGAGTGCGACGTCAATGGCGGAGCCGCCCTGGTCTGCGTCCCGCGACAGCCGGAGGACGAGATCTGCAACGGCTTCAACGACGACTGCGACAACGCGACCGACGAGGACTTCAACCTCAACAGCGACCCGAACAACTGCGGAGAGTGCGGCCGCGCCTGTGAAGCCGATCAGGTTTGCTGCGAGGGCGACTGCGTCGACACCCTACGCAGTGGCGAGCACTGCGGCCGCTGCGGCGAGAGCTGCGGCGACGGCATCGAGTGCTGCGACGGCGAGTGCGCCACCACCGTGGAGCACTGCGGCACCTGCGACAACGTCTGCGGCGACTTCCTGCCGAGCTGCTGCGTCGCCGGTATGTGCATCAACGCCAGCATCGGCGGCGGCGCCGACGAGTGCCCCGGCGGCACCCTCTAAGACACGAACAACCCGAAATCGGGCGAGGTTCGTTCAGGAGCGAGCGCGCCCGGAGCAGCAA
Organism: Myxococcales bacterium; assembly: GCA_028817855.1. Taxonomy (GTDB): domain Bacteria; phylum Myxococcota_A; class Polyangia; order Polyangiales; family JAFGIB01; genus JAOUOP01. Next base: position 8,092 of record JAPPOT010000250.1, on the reverse strand, counting down.
CCGGAGGCGTACTGGAAGTACGTCGAGGATTGCTGGGAGGACGTAAGCCGCTCCTGGGCGAACCTCGTCCGATTTCAGGCGCCGCCGTTTTTGAAGGCGGCCATGAACTGGATCAGCTTGTCCACGCCTTCGCGGGTCATGGCGTTGTAGATGCTGGCGCGGATGCCGCCGACCGAGCGGTGGCCCTTGAGGCCGACCAGCCCGGCGGCGGTGGCGTCGGCGACGAACTTCTTCTCCTGCTCCTCGCTGGGCAGGCGGAAGACCACGTTCATCACCGAACGGGAGGCCTCCTCCACCGGGCAGCGGTAGAAGCCGTCGCTGCCGTCGATCGCGCCGTAGAGCGCGGCGGCCTTGTCACGGTTGTGCTTCTCCATCGCTGGCAGCCCGCCCTGCTCCTTGAGCCACAGCATGGTGTTGCGGATCATGTAGACCGGGAAGGTGGCGATCGTGTTCTGCAGGCTGTTGGCCTTGGCGACCTCGGCGTAGCGGAAGATCTTGGGGATGTCGGTGCGGCCCTGCTCGAGCAGATCCTTGCGGATGATCACCAGCGTGATGCCGCTCGGGCCCATGTTCTTCTGGGCGCCGGCGTAGATCATGCCGAGCTGGGAGACGTCGACCGGCCGCCACATGATGTCGCTGCTCATGTCGACAACCAGCGGCGCCTTCGTCTTCGGGTAGTCGAAGAACTGGGTGCCCATGATCGTGTTGTTGCTGGCGATGTGCACGTAGGGCGCGTCGTCGGTCAGGTCGAGCTCGTCGGCCTTCGGTACGCGCGTCCACTTGCCGTCCTGCTCGCCGTCCCAGGCCTTGTGGGGCGTGCCGACGATGCTTGCCTCGGACAGGGCCTTCTTGGCCCACGTGCCGGTGACCACGTAGTCGCCGGCGCGGGCGTCCGTGCGCAGGTTCATCGGCACCAGCGCGAACTGGGCGGTGGCGCCGCCCTGCATGAAGAGGACCTGGTGGGTGTCCGGGATCGCCAGCAGCTCGGTCAGCAGCGCGATCGTCTCGTTGTGCACCGCCTCGTAGACCGCGCCGCGGTGGCTGTGCTCGATGATCGACATCCCGCTGCCCTCGTAGTCCAGGCGCTCGGCCTGGGCCCGCTCGAGGGCGGGCAGGGGCAGGGTGGAGGGACCAGCGTTGAAATTGACGTGCCGCGTAACCATGGTGGCGCGCAGGGTAGCGATCTTCGCCCAAGGGGCAAGGGTCCGCTTCCCACAAAGCCGTCAGCCGGCCGCCCGGCCGACTTTCGCAATCATTTCCAGCGCTACTCGGGGCGTGGCGGGGGCAGTGGCGGCAGGTCGACGCAGCCGAAGACGACGGCGATCTGGTCGTACTCGCCCTCCTGCGCCAGGTCGCAGAAGAGACCCTGGAGGATGATGGTCGTGCCGTCCGGGGTGATGGTCCAGCCGCCGCCGGTGCCCAGATCGCGCGCCACCGCCTGCTGCTGCCCGTTTTCCACGACCGTCAGGTTCACGTCGTCCAGGTTGGGCGGCCGGTTGGGCAGCCCGATGCTGCAGCTGTCGAAGTTGGTGCTCACGCTTTCGCCGATGATCTTCGCCAGCTCGTCCTGCAGCGTCATCGCGTCGCTGGCGGGGATGTGCTGCGTGGTGCCGCCTGCCGCGGCCAGGCCGTCGAGCAGGGTCGTCTCCGTCAGCACGCCCGGCAGGCCGACCACGTGCGTGAGGTAGCCGGCGTTCGCCCAGTTGGTGATCACCGGCGTCAGGTTCCCGAGCGGCTCATCGGAGTTCGAGTCGCCGCCCGAGCAATTGGGGGCGCCGTCGGTGATCACGACGATGTTGGTGACGCCGTCCATCGGCGCCTGCAGCAGCGCGGCGTCGGCCACGTTGAGCGCGTTGAGCAAGGGCGTCGCGCCGTCGACCGCGTCGTTTCCGCAGTTGGCCGTGCTCCAGTAGCCGCTCCAGGCCGCGAGGAAGTCGGGCCCGTCCATGAACTGGATCTGCGGCGCGACATCGAACGCGGGCACGGTGCAGTTGCCGCCGCCCGAGGGCGTGTCCGGGAAGAAGATCGCCGCGGCCCGGACGTTGTCCTGCAGCGGCGTGAGCGCGGCGCTGATCGCCATGTGGGCGTTCTCCCATTTGTCGCCCATGCCCCCGGCCCACGGGTCACACATGCTGCCGGACTTGTCGAAGACGAAGAGCAGGTTCCCCGGGATCACCTCCATCATGATCTCGGGCTCGACTTCGATGCCGCCGCAGTCGCCCTCCTCGTCGGGCGCGCCGGACGCGGCGTCGCGGAAGCCGCCGTCGAAGGCCGGCAGGTTCGGGGACTCCGCACCGGTGTTGCCGAAGCCGTCACCATCCCCGTCGCCATCGCCGGGCTCGTCGCCATCGCCGTCGCCGTCGCCCGAGGGGCTGTCGCGGCCAGCGCTGTCGCCGCGGTCCCCATCGCCCGCCGCGTCCCCTTCGCTGCAACCCAATAGAATGACTAGGAAAAGTGCGATTCCGAGGCGACCCCAGTGCATTGTGCTCACCACCTGGCTGCAGCCTAGCCCACGGGGGGCCCGCTGCGCACCTCCTTGCCTTGGGGGGGGCTCGGATCCGCTGGCCACCTGGGAGAAGCGCTCCAGTATCACAAACAGCACATGCCACCCTCAGGTCGCAGCATTCGGAGCGCTGCTTCTCGAATGAAAAAGGGCCGGCGAGATGCCGGCCTGGTGGGCGGTGGAGCTGAGGGGAATCGAACCCCTGACCTCGTCATTGCGAACGACGCGCTCTCCCAACTGAGCTACAGCCCCGAAACGGGAAGGCGCGGAATATACACGGGGTCCGGCTGCGCGCAAACCGCTTCCCCTTTACAGCGTCGCGGGCCCATGCGAAGCGCTTCTGTCCCGGCGAGTGGGGTGAGGAAGGAAGACTCGGATGGCAGAAGGACTGGATCTCTACGACCTCGATGACGAGCTCAGCGACGAAGAGCGCATGGTCCGCGCGAACGTGCGCCGCTTCGTAGACGAGGAGGTCCTGCCGGTCATCGCCGAGCACTACCAGGCCGGCACCTTCCCCATGGATCTGATCCCGAAGATCGCGGACATGGGCCTGCTCGGCGCGAACCTGAAGGGCTACGGCTGCGCCGGCATGGGTCAGGTCGCCTACGGGCTGATCTGCCGAGAGCTCGAGCGCGGCGACTCCGGCCTGCGCAGCTTCGCCTCGGTGCAGGGCTCGCTGTGCATGTATCCGATCTACGCCTTCGGCTCCGAGGAGCAGAAGCAGAAGTGGCTGCCGGGCATGGCGGCCGGCGAGATCATCGGCTGCTTCGGCCTGACCGAGCCGGACTTCGGCAGCAACCCCACCGGCATGCTGACCAAGGCCGAGAAGCTGCCGGGCGGCGGCTACAAGCTCAACGGTCGCAAGCGCTGGATCACCAACGGCAACATCGCCAAGATCGCGATCGTCTGGGCCAAGCTCGAGGGCAAGGTGCACGGCTTCCTGGTGCCGACCGAAACGCCCGGCTTCACGGCCGAGAAGATCGACGACAAGTTCTCCCTGCGCGCGAGCGTCACCAGCGAGCTGATCATGGAGGACTGCGAGGTGGGCGACGACGCGCTGCTACCCGGCGTGGCCGGCATGCGCGGGCCCCTGTCGTGCCTGACCCAGGCGCGCAGCGGCATCGCCTTCGGCGTCGTGGGCGCGGCCGAGGCCTGCTACGAGTGCGCGCTGGACTACGCCAAGGACCGCGTCCAGTTCAGCAAGCCGATCGCCGGCTACCAGCTGGTGCAGAACAAGCTCGTCTACATGGCGAGCGAGATCACCAAGGCCCAGCTGCTCTCGCTCCGGCTGATGCGTCTCAAGGAAGCGGGCAAGATGATCCCCGTTCAGGTCTCGGTGGCCAAGCGCAACAACTGCGAGATCGCCCTCGAGACCGCGCGCAAGGCGCGCGACATCCTGGGCGGCAACGGCATCAGCTACGAGTACCCGATCAGCCGTCACCTGTTGAACCTCGAGACGGTCTACACCTACGAGGGCACGCACGACATCCACACGCTGATCATCGGCCAGCATCTAACGGGCCTACCGGCTTTTGAATGATTTCGGTCGAGGCGCTCGCTCCTGAACGAACCTCGACCGAAATCGCGCCGAGGCGTACAGTCGCTCCAGTGGCGCTCCGTGTTGCCGTCGTCGTGTTGATGTGCGTGTTCTTCGCGTGCGACTCGTTGTCGGACGACGAGGCGGAGCTGGCGGCTTGCGAGGTCACGAGTGAGTGCGTGTTGGCGCCGAGCGTGTGCTGTGGGCGCTGTGGGGAGCTGACGTTGGAGGACGTGGTGCCGATCAACGACAGCGCTGCGCAGGTGCACCACATGCGGATCTGTGGTGAGGATTTCGGCTGTCCGACGATCGCCTGTCTGCCGGTGCCGCCCACGGTGATGGCCACCTGCGAGGCCGGGCAGTGCACCGAGGTGTTGCTCGCCGAGCATCCTGCCTTCCAGTGCAACAGCGACAGCGACTGCAGGGTGAGGGCGGTGAGTTGCTGCGAGTGCGGGGCGCGCACCGATCCCGGCGCGCTCGTCGCCATCAGCGACGAGCGCGCGTTCGTGGAGCTGCGCTGCGATCCGGACTTCGGCTGCGATGACTGCGCGCCCAGCTATCCGCCGGAGGCCGTCGCGGCATGCGAGGCGGGTCACTGCGTGCTGCGCGACTCGCGCATGTTCTGAGCGGTCGGCTCAGCGCGGTGACAGCGCCAGCTGGATCCACATGCTGCCGAGGTCCGAGCAGTCGGCGCGCAGGGTGATGCCGCTGTGGAAGAGCTGGAGCTTGAGCTCGCCCAGCTCGATGGTATCGCCGGGGGCGGCGACGATCAGGTTGCCCTCGGGATCGGAGATCCGCAAAGACTGCTCCCCGAAGCGGCCGCAGGGGCGGTCGTCCGCGCACAGCATCTCGCCCGCGGCGAGGTTGAAGTCGCCCGGCGTGGGGGCGTTCAGGGTCTGCTCGTCCAGGTAGGCGAAGCGCACCGCGCCGTCGCGCTCGACCAGCATACCGGCGCTGACGCCCCAGATCGCCGACAGGAAGTGGACGGTGACCTCCACCTGGTCATCCAGCTCGACACCGAGCTCGGCGCCGGGCACGCGCTGGGCGACCAGCACGTGCTCGCCCGCGGAGCGCTGAATGCGAATCCAGCGCCAGTCCTCGCGCGGCTCGTGGTCATCCCACTCGACGTTCGCGGTGAGCTCCTCGGGCAGACCCTCGCCGAGCTCGATCACGCGGCCCTCGACGTGCACCTCGTTGCCGTTGACGTCGCCGACCAGGGGCATGCCGGAGTGGAGCCACAGTCCGAAGGGTGGCTGGTTGACGACCGGCACGCGCTCGGGGCACGGCGCGAGGTCCTCGAACAGCGCGCCGGCGGGGGTGGGGGCGTCGCCTCCCGCGGTGCCGCTGCTGGTGTCGTCGAAGTCATCATGGGCCGTCGGCGCGCGAGCGGGCGCGGTCCGATCCGGGACGACCACCGTCGCCTGGGGCGGATCGGCGGCGGCGTGGATGGGGCCCTCGTCCGCGCAGCCCGAAAGCATCCAGAGCATCCCGATCAGCGCCACCCGTGCCCGCATTCGTTCGGCTCCCCCCACTGTACGACTAGCATTGGCCCATCGAGCGCGCGGGGACAAGGCGACAGGGATGGCGCGGAAGCGCGTCCCGGCCAGATTTGGCTTATCTTTCCACTGCGACGGCGATGGCCAGCCCGAGCTGGCCGGGACGCGCGCTGGCCGCGATGGATTGTCGGTCTGGCAGGCGACGTGCTGTCCGGCACGTTGAGCCCTTGCCGCGTGGTGTCCCGAAGGCGTAGCGTGGGCGTTCCGTGATCGAGGAGGTGGCCCACAGACGCCACGGGCGCGTGCGATTCGACGTGCCGGTGCGACTGCGACGCAGTCAGGACGCGTCCTGGATCGAGTCGCGCGCGGTCGATCTGGGCGAGGGCGGCATGGGCGTCGCGGTCTACGAAGGCTGGCCCGCCGGCGCCGAGGTGCGCTGCGAGCTGGAGCTGGACGATCGGGCGCTGGAGCTCTCGGGCGTGGTGGCCTGGACCGAGGACCAGGGCGCCCGTCCCGCGACTGAGACCCAGGTCAGTCTGGGCGAGTCCGGCAACGGCAGCCGCGAGCGGCGGGGGATGGGGATCGCGTTCGAGGCACCGGAGGAGGGCACGCTGAGCGAGCTCCGCCGCATCGTCGCCGTGCGCCGGCCGCTGACCAGCGAGGTTGCGTTGGACTTTCCGGATCAGGAGCAGGCGGTGCTGGCGCGGGTGGAGGCGAGCAAGCGGGGGCTGTTCCTGCGCGTCGCGCTGCCGATTCTGCGCGAGGGTGTGCAGGTGGGAGTGCGCTACCGGCGGCCGGAGCTCAAGACGCGCGCGGTCATGGGGCGTGCGACGATCGACCGGGGCGGAGGGGTGCCGGTGCTGCGCGTCGAGCTGCAGCCGGAGGACGCCGCAGGCCAGGGCTCCCAGCTGCCGGGCAACGGGGCGGAGTCGGAGGTCGGCAGCCCGGCGCAGGGGCAGAACGGCAGGGTCGCTGGGCGGAGCGCCGCCGATGAGGTGACCGTGACCGCGCCGCACGCCGCTGCGTTGCCCGAGGCCAGCCGGGGCGCCGGCACGGGGATGGTCGTGGTCGCGCTGGTGGGGCTTGCGGTCGGCTTGGTGCTGGGGCGGCTGTGGACGCCCGAGGATGCGAGCGTGCACGTGGTGAGCCCGGCGGCGGCGCCCGCAAGCGCGGCGGTCGCGCCGGTCGCCGAGTCCGAGGTGCAACCGAAGCCGGCGGCGAACACCGGGACGCCGGGCGCCACGGCGGCGGTCGACTACGCCCCCGCCGAGCGCGGTGCCGACGAGGTGCCTCGGGTGGAGCTGGTGGGCGACATCACACGGGTGCGCGTGCCGGTTCGGGGGCTGTCGGAGGCAATGCGCATCTACGAGCTGAGCTCGCCGGGGGTGTCGATCAATCTGCCCGGCGCAAGCACGCCGCTGGTGCTCGACAAGTACGGGGTGCACCAGGGGCTGGTGCGACGGGTGTGGCTGCGGGAGGAGGAGAAGGGCGTGCTTCAGGTGCGCGTGATCTTCACGCGCCCGAGTGTGCGGCACGACGTGCGCGCGGAGAACGGCCAGCTGATCGTGGACGTCAAGCCCTAGTGTCCTGAGACCGTGGCTCGCTCCCCACGGGGGGCCGCCAAGGCGCCCGCGCGAGCGTTAGTCGGACGCCTGCGGCACCTTGCCCATGCTGGTGTGCGGCTCGACGCGGTAGCCGAGCGCTTCGTAGAACGGGATCACCTGCTCGTTGCCAGCGCGGACCTGGAGGTTGATCTTGGGCGCGCCGCACGCGCGCAGCCGGCCCTCGAGGTGTCGAACCAGCGCGCGGCCGATGCCGTGGCGGCGGTGCGCCGGATCGACGGCGACCGTGTAGAGCCAGCCGCGATGGCCGTCGTAGCCGCCCATGGCGGTGCCCACGAGCGCGTCGCCGAGGTGGGCGACGACCAGGAGGTCGTCGGCGTGATCGCGCTTGAGGCGGATCACGAAGTGGGGCTCGTGACGCGGCTCGCCGTAGGGGAAGGTCTCGTTCCAGAGCGCGACGACGGCGGCCTCGTCGCGGGGCTCGTAGCTGCGGATCGACGGGAGCATGGCGCGCGTACCTTGAGCGGAGGCGCGGGGGCGGTCAAATCGCCGAGCTCGAGGGTTCCAACGCGACGAGCAGGCCGCAGTGGCGGGCCGCGTCGGCAAGGGCGCTGTCGTCGTCGAGGCAGCTGGGGAAGGTCAGGACCGGCGAGGGGAGTCGCCGCTGGAGGATGCGGCGATTGGTGCGGCGGCTTGGGTCGTCGGGCCCGTGCTGGTGTTGCGACAGGATCACCGCGGCGACCGTGAGGCCCCGCGCAGTGGCCGATTCCACACAGGTCAGCACGTCGGAGAGGACGCCGAGACGGTCGGGTGCCACGATCAGCAGCGGCAGGGCGAGCGCGCGTGCGAGATCGGCGATGGTGCGCCGCGCGTCGAGCGGCACGAGCAGGCCCCCGGCGCCCTCGACGATCAGGCGGTCGGCGCCGGACGAGAGCTCGCGAACGCGGTGGGCGAGGAGCCCGGGGTCGGGGGGAGGCGCCGCGCCCTCCAGGGT
>JAPPOT010000906.1 GCA_028817855.1 Myxococcales bacterium | reverse complement strand
GGCATGAGCTGCCTGCCCTTTCTCTTCTCCCCCGTCTGCTTCGCCGGAGATGAGCTCCCCCCCTGCGACAACGGCACCTGCCCCAACGGCGGCCTCTGCGGAGACGTCAGCGCGGGCGGCGGTGGCCCGCCCCGCATGTCCTGTTTCATCTCCTGCACCCTGCTGCCCTGAGGCGCCCGCGCCGCAGCCAGTGGACGCGGCCCGCGCCGCAGCGAGCCCGGGTCCGCCCCGCGTGCTTCAAGGCACCGGTCTCGCGCACACCACAGACGGTCGAGCGGCCCCAGCTCTGCGCCAACCCTTCCGGTCACGCATTTTGTCCAGCATGCAGGGGCACGAGCGCCGGGTTGACCGCGTCCCCCGGTCGGTGTCCAGGCGCTGCAACGCCCCGATCGGCCGTGGCGTCGCCGACCGCCGCGTGTATGTGATGACATGGGCCAGCCGACGGTGTTCACGGTCTGCGGGCTGCCCGGCTCGGGCAAGACGACGTTCGCGCAGAAAGTGGCGCTCGACCATGGGGCCGTGTGCTTCTCGGCCGATGCCTGGGTCCTGCACCTGTACGGCAGCGAGCTGCCCGTGGCGCGCTTCCTCGACTACAAGGAGCGCGTCTGGCAGCTGTCGTGGCAGGTCGCGAGCCGGCTGCTCGAGCTCCGAATCGACGTCGTGCTCGACTTCAGCTTCTACCTGCGCAGCGAGCGCGACATCTTCCGCCAGCGCGCCGAAGCGGCGGGTGCGACGTTCCGCATGTACTACCTGGATTGTCCTCGCGAGCTCGCGCGCGCGCGCATCGAAGCTCGCAACCGCGAGCATCGCCCCGGCACCTTCGCCATCGCTGCGGAAGACTTCGATCGCCTCGCGGCCACGCTGCAGCCGCCCGCGCGCGACGAGGCGGCAGACATCATCCGCGTGCAGGCCGAGATCGACCTGTAGGTTGCGGGTCTTCCCCCAGCGGGAGCGACCTGCCGTCGACCGCGGCCTCCAGCGCACCTCAGGCGGCCAGCTTCAGGTCGAGCAGGGCGAGGTGCCTGGCGCGGCGGCTCGCATCGGGGTCGCGCCGCTCCGGTTGCGCTTCGAGCGTCGCGAGGTAGCTGTCCGGGTGGCGCGCGGCGCGGGCGCCCGCGAGCACGATCGCCTTGTACCAGTCGAAGGGTGCCAGGTTCGGCTCGAGCGTGTGGGGGAGGGCGCGGTAGGTCTCGGCGCGGAGGACCTCACCGCCGAGGGCACGCACCTCGAGCTCGACCCGTTCGTAGCCGCCCTCCGCGCGATCGAGGCTCGCCAGCTCCGCGCGCTCCATCGCGTAGACGACCCCGTACACGCGCTGCCCCGTCGCAGCGGGCTCGATGTTGCACTTGCCCGAGCCGTCCGCGCCGCGCTTGTCGAAGCGGAGCCGGTGCTGCGTCAGCTCGGCGACCGCGACCCGGCGCGCCGACGGCGCCCGCTCCGCAGCCGCCAGCCGGGTGTGCAGCATGTTGGAGCCGTAGGCGAAGCAGAGTACGGGCATCTCGGCACGGTACGAGCCCCGACGGTCCCCGAGGCTGGTCCCCGAGCACAGTCTAGCAGGCATGGCAGCGGATGCCGGTCGCGCGCGTGCGCGTTGCGCTCAGGGCGAGACGCGCATCAGGCGGGCCGCGGTATCGCCCGCGACGTCGGTCACGACCCGGCCTTCCATCGCGTCGTCGAGCCGCAGCAGATCGAGCGTGATCGGCGTGACGCGCCGCGCCCAGCAGTGGTCGGCGTTGCACTCGCAGGCGCGGTTGAAGTCGCCGAGGCAGAGTGCCTCCGGGGTCATTGCCGTGTCGTCCGGATGCACGGCGTTGACGTCCTCGAGGGTCTCGATCCAGTCGCTCGGCCGGCAGAGGTGGTCGCTGCCGAAGTGGCGCCGGGCCGTATCCGAGGCCGGATAGCTCTGCTGCAGGGCACACCAGCCGCCGTAGAAGTCGCCGGGGTAGACAGTCAGGGTGAGCCGCGAGTCGTCGAGGTGCACGTCGTGGGCCGGGTACTCGTGGCCGGCCACCGGCGAGGAGCGCGGGCACAGGTTCCACCGCAGCCGGCTCGGATCCTCGGGATGGAAGGCGTCGGGATCGCGCGCGGGCCCGGGACCCGGCCCGTCGCCGAGGGTCACACTGGCGGCCTCGATGGCTCCCGACGCGTCACGCTCCAGCACGAGGAGTAGCCGCATGCGATGGCGCTCGCCCAGGGGCGCAAGCAGCGGTTCGGTCTCACAGTCCACCAGCTGGCCGTGCGTTTCTCCGAGCCAGACCTCGGTCCCCGGCGTCTCGGTTGGCGCCCCGGCGCCGGCCCCGTCGTCGGGTGCCGCTTTGGCTGGGACGCGCGCGGGCTCGCTCGCCCCGGCGCCGGCCCCCGAGCCGGGCGCGGCGTCGCCCGCGGCGTCGCGGCTGGAGGCCGCGGGGCCGGGCGGCGAGCCGCCTGCTCCGGAGTCACCGGGCTCGCCGGGCCGTGGCGCCGGCGCGCCCGCCGTCGCCGCAGTGCTGGCGGTGTCGCTGCCGGGCTCGCGCAGGTCGGCCCGATCCTCGGGGGCGTGGCTGGCGAAACATCCACCCAGCGTCAGCGCCAGGAGCGCAGCCTGTTGCATGCGTGCTGTCGTCATGGCGTCTGTTCCCGCTCGAGCTGCGGCGCGTGGCCGGCGATCGCGGGCGCGATGTCGTACCACCCGGTGACCGTCATTCGGTCGCCGTCGACCCGAAGCTCGATCCAGTTGCGCCTCGCGTGCCAGTTCGTCACGCAGCCGTCCGCGTCGCAATGGCAGGCGGCGGGTGAGCACAGGGGCGAATCGTAGCTGCTCTCCCCCGCGTCGGTGACGCAGTTGCAGGGGGCCGGCTGGTCGCTGAGCTCGCAGATGCCGTTGGAGAGCTCGTTGGTGCACAGCACTTGCTTGCCGAGCTCTGGCGTGGCTGCTTCGAGCGCGTCCGGCGGCGGGATGCACTGGTAGTGCGGCTCGCCGCCCTCGTGCCGGTAGCTGGTCTGCAGCGCGCACCACTCGGACCAGACCTCGAGCGGCGAGAACCAGAAGATCAGCCGTCCGCCGTCGAGCTCGGCGTCGAGCATCGTGTAGCCGATCGCCGGGTCGCGGGTCCACAGGAGGTCGGAGAGGGCGCCTTCCGGGGCATCCGGCGGGTACCAGCTGTCGGCGTCCTGGGGCGGCGGGCGGGTGGTCGCGAGCACAGGATCGAGCGGGTCCCAGAAGAGCCTTCCGGTGATCGTGCCGCCCTCGTCCGAGCGCACGATCTCGAGCCGCAGGCACGTTTGGGCGGGCTGCTCCGCAGGGCAGTCGCGCTCGCGCCAGTTGCCGATGAGGGTGTCGCTCGTCTCCGCCATGGTCGTGCGTGGCAGCGGGAACGCGACCGGCGTGTCGAAGTCCACCTCGGGTTGGAGGTCGGCGAATTGCTCGGCGCGCGTCTCCGGAAGCGCGGGCGCCTCGATGACGGGGGCCATGCCGGCGCCGGTGCCCGCGTCGCTCCCGTCGCCCGCGGCGTCGCTGATGCAGGCACCCGCCATGCAGCGCGTGCTCTGGGGGCAGTCCAGGTCGTCCTCGCACACCGCCAGGCAGATGCCCTCCGCCTCGGCGATGACCCGCGCGCCGCACTGGCGCTCGACGCCCGGCGAGTCGGCGTCGTAGCACTCCGCCACGACGGCGCCGGAGCAGGCGCCGCTGTCGGCGCACGGCTCGGTACAAATGCCGCACAGGCATCTGCCGCGCTCGCACTGGGCGTCCGCGTCACAGGCTGCGAGCCAGTGGGTATCGCCGCCGACCTCGGGCCCCTCGCGCTCGTCGCAGCCCCACGAGAGCAGCGCGGGCAGGGCGAGCAGTGCGACGACGATGGCAGCTCTCTCAGTCATCGGTGTCCTCCGGATCCCTTTCGGTGACGGCCTGTCCCACGTAGGCGATCACGCGCAGGGGCGTGACATCGGCCGGGGGCGGCTGAGTGGCCTGGAGCGCGTCGATGCGCCTGCGCAGGTCGAGGCCGCGCGAGCGAACCTGCTCGAGGAAGCCGAGTGCTTCCTCCGCCAGCGGGTGGCCCTCGTGGAGGTCGAAGACGAAGGTGCTGCCGCCGATGCGGTCAGTCCCGTCGGCGCGCCGCGTGCCGCTGCGCAGCTTGGTGACCATTGCGGCGACCATCGCCTGGTAGTGATCGAAGATGGCCGCCTCCCAGCCCTGCGCGTCGCCGAAGGGGATGACGCAGCGTTCGCAGGAGAAGCGCGCGGGCTCCGCGTCCGCCTCGCGCGTGACCAGGCCCTGCTGCAGCAGGGCCTCGAGCGCGGCCTCGACCTGCGGCGCATCGGCCGAGGTGACCTCCGACAGCTCCGCGAGCGTGGCCGGGCCGTGGCGGTGGGCGGCCACGAGCACCATGCGCGCGAAGGCCTCCGGATCCTGCCCGGCGATCACGGCGTCGCTGGAGGTGGTGCGATACTCGGTCGCGTCGCCGCGACCCGACTGCTGCACGAGCCCGGACTCGAGTAGATCGCGCAGCACCCCGCGCAGGATGGTCGCGTCCTCGGCCGCGAAGCGGCGCAGCACCTCGACGCGCAGCACCGGCGAGCTGGTCTGGATGTGCGCGTGGACCGCCTCCCAGAGCGAGCGGCTTGCGTCGCCGCGGGTGGCGGCGAGCTGGGCGACGCGCGTCTGGTAGGTACGCAGGGCCATGCCAAACATGTCGGCCACCACCTTGCTGGACAGCCCCTGCTGCTTGAGCTCGCGGGCGAGCTCGGCGAAGACCTGATCGGCCACCCGTGACAGGGACGGGCGCTGTCCCGCGCCGGTCGCCAGGGTGGCGATCAGGATCACGGTCTGGCGCACGATGGCGTCGACGAGAGGGCTGGTGCTCATGGCGCTCCGTTCACCCTACGACGGTCACGGCCCCACGAGATAGCGCAGGATCCTGCGCCCCATACTGCGGGAGAGTGGAGGACGCGCTCAGGCTTCGGGAAACTCGGTGGCGATCATCTCGTCGAACCAGGACAGGGGGCGGAAGCCGGTCATGCGGCCCACCTCGCGGCCGCGGTCGAAGACCAGGATGGTCGGCGTAGCCCGTACGCCGAGGCGCGAGAGCAGCGCCGGCTGCGCGGACGCGGTGCTCAGCTCGACCACCCGGACCCGCTCCCGGTACTTCGTCGCCAGCTTCACCAGCACCGGCGCGAGCTGCTTGCAGGGCGCACAGGTCTCGCTCCAGACGTCGACCACGACGGGCTCCTTGGCTTCCAGCACCTCGCGCGTGAAGTCCTCCACGCTGCGGACGTGGGTCGGAAGCACCTTGGGTCCGGCGCCGAACAGCTTGCCGATCAGGGACACGGCGGGGGTTCTAGCAGAACACCGCGCGCGCCGCGATGTGCACACCCGTCTCGGCATCCCGCGGATGCGGCCGGGTAGCTCGGGGCCGCGGGTTCTGTGCTAGGTTCCCCGGATGGCAGCAGGGGCTGACGGGTCGCGCATCATGATGCGCTCCGAGCGGGGCGTGGTGCCGCTGGGCTTCGGAGATGGGGGGCCGCGCAAGCCGGTGCTCAACAGCCTGGCGACGCCCTGGGCGGGCGTGCCCTTCGAGCTGCACGAGACCACCTCCATGGAGGAGGGCGTTCGCTCGGGGCCCTTGCCCGGGCGCTTCCACCTGCGGGTCGTCGTGGAGGGCTCCTTCGTGCTGACCTTTCGTGGCCCGCGCCGCGACGTGCGCTTCCCGGTGCGGACCGGGTCACTCTCCTTTCACGGCGAGACCGACATGATCCCGCTGCGCTGTGAGGGTGCGGCGCGGATGGTGGTGATCGACGTGCCGGACACGTGGGTCGAGCGCCTCGGGCACGGTCATCCACCGCTCGACCGCGGCGTGCACTCACTCGCCAACGGCGACGAGAGCGCGCGATCGCTGGCGGCGGCGATGTGCACCGAGGTGTCTCGCGAGGCTCCGACCGGCGTGTTGTTTGCGGAGTCCCTTTCGCTCGCGCTGCTGAGCTATGCGTTCGACCGCCTGCCGGTCGAACGCATTCCCGTGCGCGGTGGCCTCTCCCACGCGCAGCGCCGCATGCTCCAGCGCTACATCGACGAGCGCCTCGGAGAGAACCTCCGCATCGACGAGCTGGCAGGCGTCTGCGGGCTGAAGCCGCGCCAGTTCACCGTGCTGTTCCAGCGCGCCTTCGGGCAGACGCCGTATCGCTACCTCCTGCAGCGGCGGCTCGAGCGCGGAGCGAGCCTGCTCGCGACCAGCAGCAAGGGCGTCGCCGAGATCGCTTTCCTGACCGGCTTCTGCAGCCAGAGCCACTTCACCACTTCTTTCCGCCGTGCCTACGGCACCACCCCGCGCCAGTACGCCAACGCCCACCGCTACGCCGTCCAGGCGCCGGGCGGCGGCACCAAGCCGAGCTGAGCCAGCCGCAGGTGGGTCTCGACCGTGTTCGCGTGACCGTGCTCTCGGCCGGCAAGGCCGTGGGCGTCTGCCATCACGGTCTCGTGGCGGCGAGCCATCCGTACCGCGCCGGAGAAGCTCTCGTCTTCCGCGAGTCCGCCGATGAAGCGACCGGCATCGCGGCGGGCATGCGCCGACGTCAGGTCAGTGGTGGTGGCTGAGCGCGGCGGTCAGGATGGCGAGGAACGCCAGGTCCGCGACGATCGCCCCGACCGCGGGGTCGTAGTGGTGGTGGCCGTAGTGGTGGTGGCCGTAGTGGTGGTGGCCGTAGTGGTGGTGGTGATGGCGGTGCCTGTGCCCACGCGCGTGGGGCGGGCGAAAGATGTGCACATCCGAGCCCGACTGGGGCATCTGCCACTGTGTGGGGATGCCCGTGTTGGTGGCCGCCTCCGGCGGCGCCGTCTGCGGCAGCCGCGGCCGTGGCTCCGGGGTTGCGACCGGGTGCCCGTGCGCCATCGACGCCCCGGGAAGGGACACGGCGACCGGCTCGAGCGGGAGGCCGGACTGTAGTGGCGGGGTCCCGTGCGCGCAGCCCACAAGGGCCGCCGCGGTCAGCGCCAGTAGCGAGCCGTCTCCGAAGCGCACGGCCATACGTTGGCACAGCCGTTCGCAGGGTGCCAGCCGACGCTACTCGGCCCTAGCGGCTACGGCACGGAGAAGGGCGGGTCGGCCGGGCTGCCGTCGGCCCACGGCAGCGTGATGGAGCCGCCCTGCGGCCACTGACCGCAGGGCACCGCGTTCACGACCGCGTCGTCGCAAGCGATGGGCTCGGGCCAGAAGCTCTGCCCCAGGCAGGTCTGATCGACGTCGTCGGTGGAGGTGGCCAGCCCCACGAACAGGCCGGACGCGTCGAAGTACCGCACCTCGCCCACCGTGCCGTTGTGCTGGTGCACGAAGGTCAGCTCCTGGGCGCAGCGACCCTCCACCACGACGATCGGGCAGGGCTGGCAGATGCCGGCATCTTCGCCGCCCGCGCAGCCGGCCGACCACGCCTGGCGTGTCTCATCGAGCGACGGGTAGTCGTCGAGCGCGGGCGTGTCGCAGCTGGTCGCCAGCTCGCAGGGGCTGCGGCACCGGTCCGGCGGATCGGTCATGTCCAGCAGGTCGCAGTCAGCGTGGTCGATCGCGGTCCAGCCCGGCGGAACGCAGGTGTTGGAGGCCAGCGCGAGGCCCGCCCCGTCGATCTGCGCGATGCACTGCTCGGCGTCGCCGTCGCTGCACGGGTAGCCCGCGGGCACGCAGGCCACGAGCGGTCGGGCGTCCGCATCCGGCGCGAGCGACGATGCGATTACGCGGATCGCCTCGCAGTCGTCGTCGGCCTCGCAGCCGGACTCGCCCAGATTCGCGCAAGCCTCCAGCCGTGCTGTCTCGAGGCAGCCCCGGTAGACCTCGCGTCGGGCGTCGCCCTGGCCATCGGACTCGACCGCAACCTGACAGCCGGGCTCGGCCTCACACGCGTCGCGCTCCAGCTCGGCGCAGCTGTCTGCGCTTGCGCGTGGGTCATCGGTGCCGGGGGGCGCGTCGGGACCGGCCTGGCCGTTGGAGTCGGAGCCGTCGTCACTCGTGCATGCGACGAGCAGTGTGAGCAGACTGGAAGCGAGGAAGAAACGCATGCTGGAGCATAGCGTCGTCCCTCACGGTGCCAACGACGTATTCCGCGGGTGTATACGCGAAGTCCAGCGACGGCACCGCGCGTGACCATGCGACACGACAGACGAACCGTGCGACCTTCATCGCTCATCACGAGGTGACCGACCATGGCCCTATCGATCGCGAACGTGACCTTCGCCTGTGAGGATCCGGCTGCGCTGGCCGGCTTCTGGGCCGCCGCGCTCGGCTACGACGAGGAGCCCACCCCGCCCGAGGTCCTTCAAGAGATGCAGGCGCGAGGCGAGGACCCGAACCAGGCCGCCGCCGCCAGCGACCCGACCGGCCGCGGACCGCGCCTCTTCTTCGAGAAGAAGACGAAGCGACAGGGCGAGCTCGTTCCGATCCATCTGGACCTCTTTGCTTGCGGGGCGGACCTGGAGACGGAGGCGACGCGCCTCGTGGCCCTCGGTGCCGTGCGGGTCGAGCGACGCAGCCAGACCTTGGGCGACTTCACCGCGGAGTGGATCGTGATGAAGGACCCGGAGGGCAACGGGTTCTGCCTGCAGGGCGGTGGCAGCGAGTAGCCTCGGCGGCCGCCGTGCTCGATGAAGCGATTGCTGCGGGCACGGGTTTGCCCTCAGCCACCATCCCCACCCAGGTCGCCTGCATCCCGGGGGTCGCCGCCGCATTGCTCGCCGACGTAGTAGCCGCTCTCCACATCCCAGAGCTCGACGGCCATGCAGCGGCCCTCGTGGCACTGGGCTTCCGGGATCACGCCGTCGAAGGCCCAGATGCAGTCCGCTTCGAGCTGGCTGCGCACCCGCCCTGCCTCGTCCGCGACCTGCCGGGCCACCGCGTCCCACACCGCGGCGCCGCAGTCGCCGAAGAGCACGCAGTCGGAGTCGGCCGCGCAGCTGCCGCGGGTCGCATCGCGTCGCCCTCCAAAGCGCGCTAGCCTGCAGTCCAGTCGGGAGGCCAAGATGCGAGCAGGGACGGCAACACGGGTGGAAGTGGGAGCTGGAGCGACGCGCGGCACGCGATGGTTGAGCCGCGGTGTGTGTATCGGATTGATCTGGTCCGCCTCCGCCACGTCGGCCGCCCAGCAGACCCCGGCTCCAACGGCCGCGCCGGAGGCCGACCCGCCGGCAAGCGCGGAGCCGGCCGCGCCCCCTGCCGAGCCCGCTGCCCCGGCCGCGCCGGAGGCCGACCCGCCGGCAAGCGCGAAGCCGGCCGCGCCCCCTGCC
>JAPPOT010000636.1 GCA_028817855.1 Myxococcales bacterium | reverse complement strand
GCCCCAACGGACGTCCAACCAAGCACAACCTCGTCCAGCCAAGCGCCCGCCCCAAAAAAGCGACGGCCCCGGCTCGCGCGAGGCGGGCCGGGGCCGTCATGGGGTTAGGGCTCGAGGCCTATGGGCATGTACCGGCCTCGAAGAAGCCCGGGGAGGGCTCGTGTACGTCGACCACCAGGCCCGCGTCGGTGCCGAGCACGTCGTCGGAGCCGACGGCGAACCAGGTGGTGGTCGTGGTGAAGAAGCTGGTCGTGGTGTCCGAGTAGGCACGACCGGCTGCCTCGTGGTCGCTCAGGCTCGAGCGATAGTCGTTGCAGGCGGGACAGGCACCGCAATCCGCGGAGCAGTTGTTGCAGTCCTCGCCCACCTCGCACACCGAGTCGCCGCAAACGGTCGGGCACCCACCCAGGTCCCACACGCCGGCGGCGCTGGAGCTCAGGGTGACGACCGTGTTGGCATCGGTGCCCAGCTCCTCATTCGAGCCGACCGCCCACCAGGTGGTGATGGTCGAGAAGAAGGAGGTACTGGTGGTGGTGTAGGCACGGCCCGCGGCCTCGTGGTCCGCCAGCGTGGCCTGCTCCTCGGTGCAGCCCGGCGCCGGACAGCCGTTGTCGACCGTGCCGTCGCAGTCATTGTCGAGGCCGTCACCGCAGGTCTCCGCGGGCCAGGGTCCCTCGTCGACGGCGAGGTCGCAGTCGTTGTCGAGCGTGTCGCAGGCCTCGCTGATGCTGGTGGCATCATCGTCGCACTGCATGCTGTTGTTCAGGCAGACCATGACACCGTCGGTGCACATGTCGGTGTCCGCCGGGTTGTCGCAGGCAAGGCCGAGCGTGGGCTCGTCAGCGCCATCGAGCGTGAACGGATCGCAGTCGTTGTCGATGCCATCGCACAGCTCGTCCCCAGAGGGCACGCAGAACCCGAGGCAGATGCCGATCTCGCCCGGCGTCGCCGTCGAGCACACCGCCGGCGGGTTGCACAGGCAGTCCTGCTGGTTGGCGGGGTCGGTGGGATCACCGCAGCCGTTCCAGACCGACAAGCCACAGCCGCCGGGCAGGCAGGGCAGCGGCGTGCAGCTGCAGCCGTCGTCGATCGTGCCGTTGCAGTCGTTGTCGAGGAAGTCTCCGCAGACCTCGCCGTCGAGGCACAGGTCGCAGATCCCGATCGTCCACAGACCGCTGCCTGCGGGGATCTCGGCCAACGTGTAGACCGCGTCCGGATCGTCACCCAGCGGCTCGCTGGTACCGGTCACGAAGTACTCGGTCGTGGTGGAGAAGAACGACGTGACGGTCTGCGGGAAGGCGCGACCGGCGTCCACGTGCTGCTGCACGGTTGCGGTCTCCTCCACGCAGCTCGGGCAGGTCGGGAACTCGTCCACGAAGCCGTCGCAGTTGTTGTCGGCGAAGTCGAAGCAGATCTCGTCTTCGGGAGCGCCGACCTCGTCGATCCCGCCGTCGCAGTCGTTGTCGACTCCGTCGCCGCAGATCTCGCGCTGACACAAGCAGGTCGCCAGGTGCATGCGCGTATCGTCGAAGGTGAAGGCCTCGAAGCCGAGAGCCACCACACCGATGCCGGTCAGGAACGCTTCCGCGCATGCGATGTCGCCGGTGGCGCAAGGCAGCGGGCCCTGGATGGTGTCGAAGCCGAGACCACCGTCGAGCAGCTCGGTCGGTCGGATCTCGCACAGGTCGTTGATGATGACCGTGTCATTGCCCGGACCGGCCGTAACCGCGTCGATGCCGTCACCCGGGATGATGGTGTGATCTCCCAGGGTGCCGAGGAAGGCGTCGCTACCGTTGCCGAGGTCGGCGGTACCGGTGCCGTTGAGATCGACCGCATCGAAGCCGTCGCCTGCGAAGATGGTGCCACCCACGGAGGTGATGGCGTCCTCGCCACCGCTGCCGTAGATGACATCGCCAAAGGCCAGGCCGTTGACGTTGTCCTGGTTGCCGCCGCCGATCAGGATGTCGGCACCGGGGCCGGCGCCGATGATCTCGTCCTGACCGTCGTCACCGATGATGCACCAGCTGCTGCCGTCGGGATCGATCAGCAAGTCGGGACCAGGCGTGCCGGTCAGCAGCGGAAGACCGTTGCAGCACGTGGTGGAGTCCTCGAGCGGACGAATCTCGACGAGCTGCGTGTCGCTGTCCGTACGGCCCGCGGCATCGGTCGCGGTCCACTCGATGGTGTGAATGCCAGGTGGCAGGTCGACGACGCCGGTCGCGGGAATCGTCACCGGTGGCGCCAAGACGATACCGTTGACGTCGATCACCTCGCCGGTGACGTTGGGCGTACCGTTGCCACAGATGTCGTAGGCGCCGGGGATGTCCAGCGTGACCTGGCCCGTGGAGGCCGCACCGCAGACGTCGAAGCTGAGCGGATCGAACGGGTCGTTGTCGTTCAGCACCGGGTCGGTGTTGTCGAGGTTGTACGTGGAGTTGGCGATCCCGGGATCGGGCGGGCAGCCGAGCTGCGCATCGATCGTGGCGGCGATGCCGCCGGTTGCCCAGGAAGCGTAGAAGCGCCCATTGACGCAGGCGTTGCCGTTGTAGTCGCCGTACTTGGGCGCACCGCGCGCCTGCGAGCACGCGTCCGCGTTGCCGGCCACGAGCGGGCAGTTGCACGGACCGAGATAGCCCGTGCCCGCCGCATTGGGCTGACAGTCCGAGAAGTCGCAGCGCGTCGCCGGGTTGCCGACGCAGAAGCCCGCCTGCTGCGGCTGGGCGGAGCAGACCTCGGCGGCATCACCGCCACCACTGGCCGCCGGCCAACCCGCGGCACAGGTCGAGTCCGAGACCGTGCTGAACCGGATCTCGGTGCCCTGCGTGATGGTGCCGGTGCCCGTGATGGTGAAGCCACGACCGTAGTAGTCGGTCAGGTCGTTCTGGGGCGCCGCGCCGGTGAACGTGGCGGCGCGCTGGTCGTACCAGGAGACGAAGCCCTGGCCGTTGTCCATGCACACCCATGGCATGAAGCGGCGCGAGTTGAGAGCCTGGCACGTGTCGCCCACGGCACAGGCGCAGCCGGCGCCGGGACAGGCCGCCGTGTCGCAGTCGACGCGGGGCACCAGGGGCACACCCGCCGAGGCACACTCGCCGTTGGTGTTCACGACCTGCGCCGCGGTCCAGGTGTTTGGCGTCGCCCGCACGTTCGTGTTGACGTGCACGACGATGTTCTCGTTGCCGCGTGCCGTGCTGCCCGGCACCGTGCGATTGCATGCGCCGACAGCACAGGCGCAGCCGGCCCCCGGACACGTGTAGGTGTTGCAGGCGGCGCCACCGGTCGCGCAGGTGCCGTCGTTCTGACCGGCGGGCGGAATGCGGGCCGGCACCGGGGCTGCCGTGGTCGAGGCGTAGGTGACCACCAGCTGGTTCGGGTTGGTGTTGTCCGCGGCGATCATCGGGCTCTTGAAGCTGCCGCGACCCGAGGTGCGGTCGAGTCCGGGGATCTCGTTGATCAGGCCGAGGTTTGCGTTGATCGCACCGCAAACCTGCCCCGCGGCGCAGGCGGCCGGGCCGTTCACGATGCACGGAACCTGGGGCGCGACCGGGACACCCGTCGCGGTGACGATGCACTGACCGGAGCCCTGCTGGGGCCAGTTGCCGCCGTTGGCTACACCGTTCAGGCCCGCGGTACGACCGCCCGCGAAGTTGATGTTGGTCGCAACCTGGATGCCGGGATCGGCCACCGTGTTGCCATCGAGGTCGGCGGGGCCGCCCCAGGTCGCCGCGTTGTTGCACTGCTGGAACGGGCGCACGTAGACGGTGCTGAGGTTGCCGGCGCCGATCGGGTCGACGCTCTCGTAGACCACCCAGGCGATGCCGTCGGAGGCGACGGTGACGCGCGGGAAATCGACGTTGGTGGCCTGACCGGTGTCGACCGGGAAGGCCGCGCTCCAGGTGGTGCCGCCGTCGTGGGAACAGGCGATCTGGGCCTGCAGGCCAAAGCCAGGGCCACCGCCCTGGGGGCACTGGCCGGGGCCGGTGAAGCCGCGCCAGACCGCGTAGACCATGTCGCCGCCGCCGGTGGCGGCGGTGTTGATCGGGTCCGCTGCGATGTGCTCCTGGTCGGCGAACAGACCGTTGCCGTTGTTGGCCGAGTTGGTGCGGCTGAAGTTCGGAAGGCACACGGTGCCGGCCGGGAAGCCGTTGCAACCGCAGTCGGCGCCCGGACAGCTCGCCACGTCGCAGTCACCGAGCGCAGCGCCGGCGGGACCCGCCGCGAAGCACTGGCCATCCAGCTGGGTCGGCGTGGCGACCGCGATGGCGGTGCTGCACGCCTGGGCGGTGCCGTTCTGGCCGATGTAGGCGAAGTACGCGTTGCCGCTGGCGCCCATGCTGACCGAGGGATCGCCGCGCTGCGGACCAAAGGCATTTGCTGGATCCGCGACCGCCGTCGTGTAGGTGATGCCGTAGTCGGACGACACCTGAATCTGGGTGCCGTTGTTCACCTGCACCACGTACTTGCCGTCCTGGGAGGCCGCGAGCTCGATCTCGGAGTCGGTCGCGGCACTGTTGTTGACGGTGAGGAAGCGTCCGGGCGAGCCGCCGCCATAGCCCTCCTGAGCCGTAGCGCTCTGGGCGCCCTCCGGCGAGGGCAGGTCGGGCTGCCACGGCGTCGGGGCCACCGCGGCCGGCGCCGCCGGGATCGCTGCGTCACCCGGGAACGGGTCGACCTCCACCCACTGCGTGGGCTGGCCGGCCTGCGGAACCGCGTGGTCACGCAGTCGCTCGAGCTGGGCCTCGGACCAGGCAGCCGGCCCCGGCGTCAGCTCGAGGGCCATGAAGAGGTCGAGCGCCTCGCCCATCAGCGGGTCGGCGTCACGCTCGTGGAACTTCACCTCGGTGCGGACGAGCTGGTCGCCGTAGGCCACGACACCGACGAACTCGAGCAGGGGATTGCCCTTCTTGTCGACGGTGGGTCGGCGGTCGATCGCAGCCGGCCAGCCGGAGTGCAGCAGCCATTCCACGCTGCGCGATGGCGCGACGTCGTCGAAGCTCTGCAGGCGCTGGACAGCGAGCTCCGGCGAGCCGACCACACCACCGGTGACGGTCATGTAGGCCTGGAGGTCCTCACGGATGAACTCCGGCGGCATGTGGCGCAGCTCTTCGTTGTAGCGCTGCCAGCGCGGCGGATGGACTGCGGTGACCGGCACCGTCGCGACGTCCTCGCGCTCGGTGAAGTCCGACGGCACGAGGTGCTGGCCGCTGGCGCTGGTCGCACCCGACCCGCCAGCCGCCGACGCCTGCGGATCAGTGCCGTCACCGGCGCCCTTGGTAGTGCCGCTGTCGGTGCAGCCGGCAATCGCGAGCAGCGCTGCAATCGGCAGCGTGCCCGTACACACGATCTGAGATCTTGAACGTCGAATGTCGTACATGACTTTCATCTCCCCCCCAATGGGTTGGCCCCGAGGCTTTATCCACCCGTCGCGCGCTGTCGCTTGCCACCTTGGCGTTGGCCAAAGCAGGCCAGCGCCCATGGCGGGGGGCTCGCCGTGTCGGAGGAACCGTCGGCTTGCGCCACCCGGGGCGATGTGTCGAAATGCCTCGCATGCGCACCGGTGGATACATCGCCGTCGTCCCGGCGCTCCTGCTTCTGGGTTGCGTGAGCTGCGGGTCGGACGACACCATGGATTCCTCTTCGACGGTCGATCCGAATGGCGGCGACACGGCAGGCGACGACAGCACGCCCGGGGACGACAGCGCGGACCCGAGCGGTGACACCGACACCGCCGGCGACGACACGGACCCCACGGACCCGCCAGGCGACACGGACCCCCCCGGAGACGATCCCCCCGCCCAAGATCCGGGGGACGGCGACCAGGACAGCACGACCGATGAAATTGTCGTCGTCCCGCCCGACGCACCGACGCCGGCCGAGCTCACCGAGTCGGTCGCGACCACGTTCCTGGAGTGCGTCACACTCAGCTATCCGGGCACCTGGCGACACATCAACGAGGCCCAGGCCCAGATGCCGCCTCAGCTGATTTCCGAGAACGACGACGCCTCGATCACGCTCCGCGGCGGCGCCAGCATCGACGCCGCCGACTCCGTGCACAAGCTGCAGTCGCTGGTCAACATGGAGGGCGCCGAGTTCATCAGCTACGCCGGCTGGCCTGCGCTGTGGACCCAGGGGCCCACAGTCGTCGGCGAGGTCAGCGTGCTGGCGATCGGCCTCTCCGTCGCCTACGGCCCATACCTGGTCAGTGTCGATGTGTCGCTTCCGCAGGGGGCGGACGAAGCCCGCATCGAGGAGGCTCGCAGCATCCTCTATTCCCTATCCTTGATGGCCGGACCCGAAGACTGGACCGAGGCACAGCTGACGAAGCTGCAGAGCGCACCGCAGCCCGAGGCCAACGAGGCGCCGGAATTGATCGAGGTCGATCCGCTGCCCGCCGGTACGGACACACCGGGCTGCTGAAGCTGAGCGCACCGGGACGACCGATGACTCGCTGGATGCTGCTGTCGGTGGTGGTCGCCCTCGCGGCCTGCGCGAGCGACGACGTCGGCGAAGACCGCGGCGACGAGTCGGATCGCGGGCGTGATGCTGGCGAGCTCGACTTCGCCAACAGCACGCAGAGCGAGCCGAACGATCGCAGCACGACGGCCGAGCCGCGCGATCCGAACTGCGTGCCGGGCGGCTACATCTCCGACGAGTTCGTGGTGCCGGCCTGTGAGGACTCGTCGGTGCCGTCAGTGCCGTGCGTGGCCGGGGTGGACGAGTTCGGACAGCCCGTATGTCTCGACGGCGGCGTGCCCGATGCAGGTACAGCCGAGCCACCGATCGTGACCGACACGCCGGGTGTGGACGCGGGCACGGAGCAGCCGCCGACCATCGTACGCGAAGAGGGCATGTGCGACGGTTGGGTCGTCCAGTACGAGCAGCCCAGCTGCTCGGACCCGGGACACTACTGGGACCCGCCCAGCATCACCTGCGAGATCGTGGGGGGCCGCCTGCTGGTGCGGGGCGATCTGTGCGAGACCTGCGGCACCGGGGACCGCTTCCTCAACGAGCTCGGCATCGAGGTGGCCGACTGCAACAACTGCACGATCGGCGGCGGCGTCTGGGGCGCCAATCCGAGCATCCACGACAACGCCTTCGCGCCCAACACGTGCAAGAGCTCCCTGGATGTGGCGACGCGCATCTCCTACCCGGTCGAGAACTTCATCAACTCACCCAACCGCGGCGACGCCGCGGGCACACCCCTGGACTGCGTGCGCGTCTTCGCCCTCTCCCACTCGAGCGACGAGGCGGCCTGCGATGCCGAGTGCCAGGCCGAGTCCCGCTCCCTGCCCGGCTGGTCCGCCAACCCCGGCACCCTCGCCTGTCGCTGCGACCCCACCGCCGGCACTTGCATCAGCTGCGCCGACGGCGCCTGCGACTAGCGCGGCGGCCGGCGTCAGCCAGAGCGCATCACCCGAGTTTCTAGCGGTCGTACAGTCCCTTTCACGGCCATCGGCCCGGCCGATGCTAGCAGCGCCTGCGCACCGGCTGAAGCCAAGGGACCGCGGGGGCGCGAGCGCGGCTCTGCTCGCGTCTTCGGGTGGGCGAGTCCTCGGAGAGCTCAGCGAACGGCGGGGGGTGCAGGCGGTGGGCCGGGCCCCTCCCATTCGCGCATGGAGCGCATGGCGGAGTCGGTCGAGCCGGTCGTCTACGGGACGGTCGGCGCCCTCATCCTCATCGCCGTCGTCTTTGGGCGCCACAGCCCGATCCTAGTGCGCTGACGAGTCCGCACCTGCGTAGCCGACGGCGCGCAGCTCCATGATCTGGGCCGGCGTGAGCTCCACGGGGGGCGCCTCCTGCCAGCGCGGCTTTGCGTTGGCGACCCAGTCGAGCAGCCAGGTGCGCAGCTCGGCCGCGCGCTCGGGCTCGGATGCAGCGTGGTCTTCGAGCTCGGCGGGATCGGCGCTCAGGTCGAAGAGCTGCCCGCTGCCGGTCTGGAAGTCGTGCACGTACTTCCACGGATGGCGCAGCACGGCGCGGTGCTCGGTGCCGCTGACGTGGCGGTACTCGGCGATCAGCTTGCGCGCAGTGGCGGGCGGCGGGCCCTCGAGCAGGCTGGCGAAGCTCTCCCCGGACACATCGTCGGCAGGTGGCAGCTTCAGCAGCTCGAGCATGGTCGGGATCAGGTCCACCAGCGACACCGGTGTGGTGATCACCTCCCCTCCGGCGCGCCCCTGCGGCAGCCGTACGAAGAGCGGCACCCGGATCAGCTCCTGGTGCAGCGACTCGAGGCTGTGGCCGAGCCGGCCACGGTCGAGGATCTCCTCACCGTGATCGGAGGTCACGATCAAGAGCGTGTCGTCGTCGAGCCCCATGCCACGCAACACGCGCTCCAAATCCCTGTCCACCGCGCGCAGCTGGCTGCGGTAGGCCGCGCGCAGGAAGCGCGTGTAGTCATCGCGCAGCTTCACGCCGGCCGGCGTGTGTCCGAGCGTGCGGATGCCGTCCAGGGTGAGCATCGGCTCCAGGTGGAAGAGACGTGCGATGCGCAGCAGCTCGGCCATGTCGGCGGGCGGCACCGGGGCATCGGGCGGAAGCTCGCGCTGCAGGCGGTAGGTCCAGCGCGCGGCATCGAGCCCGATCTCCGCGCCGTTCTCGAAGCGGCTGTCATTCCACATCTGGAACCAGGGCGCATGCTCGGTGTAGGGCCAGTGGGGATCGAAGTAGTGCAGCCAGAGGAAGTACTTGCCGCTCCGTGCCCGCGCGGGCGCCATCGACTCGACGGCCAGCCGCGGAAACGGCATCCAGCCGACCGCGTCGCCGGCGAAGTGATCGAAGCCCTGGCCGAAGCCGAACTGGGCGGTGAGAAAGGCGTTGGTGCAGACCGCGAAGGTCTCGTACCCGCCGGCCTGCATGCGCTCGGCGAGCGTGTCTGCGTCCTCCGGCAACACGGGCTGACGGGAGTCGCCGCGCGCGAAGACCGAGGACACCAGCCCGTGCTCGCTGGGGTAGACGCCGGTCATCATCGAGGCCATCGACGGCACGGTCCAGCCCGAGGTGGCGTAGGCGTTGGCGAAGGTCACGCCCTGCTTGGCGAGCTCGACGAGGAAGGGCGAGGTTGCCCGTTGCTCGCCGTAGGGCTGCAGGAAGTCGGCGCGCACGGTATCGAGCACGACCAGCACCACGTCGTGCGCGCCGGCCTCGCGACCCGGCCGCGAGCCCGCGAACAGCGGTGGCTTCGGCGGCGGGGGCGGCGGGCTCGGCGGCAGCACCACGCGCCGCTCGGGAACGGGCGGGGGCGCGGGC
>JAPPOT010000936.1 GCA_028817855.1 Myxococcales bacterium | reverse complement strand
TTCCGCATCGGCAAGCCCGTGGCACAGGGCGACAGCGGCGTGCAGGCAGCCGAGCGCGTCTCGCTCTCGACCATCTTCAGCCGGCCCTACGTGCGCCTGCTGTCGGTGATGATCCCGCTGTCGATGCTGGTCTTCGTGACGGTCGACTACCAGATGAAGTGGATCGCCAGCTCGATGGGCGAGGAGCAGCTCGCGCGCTTCTTCGGCACCTTCTACGGCGGGGTGGGCGTCGCGCAGATCCTCTTCCAGTTCCTGCTGGTGCCACGGCTGCTGCACCGGCTGGGAATCATCAACTGCCTGATGATCCTTCCGCTGTTGATCGCTCTCGGCAGCGCCGCGCTCTACGGCGCCTCCTTCGCCGCCTACTTCGGCCTTCCGCTGCTGATCTTCTCGGCAGGCGTGAACTTCCTGCGGCTGACCCTCTCCGAGACGCTCGACCTGCCCTCCCGCGAGCTGCTCTTCCTGCCCCTGCCGACGCGCCTGCGAATGCGTGTCCAGCCCCTGCTGAGCGGCGCCGTCGCGCCCGCCGCCCAGGGCCTCGGCGGGCTCCTGATGCTCGCGGCGCTGGCCGTGGGCGTCTCCGCCCACACGCTCTCCGTGATCGCGGTGGCGGCCTCGGCGCTGCTGCTGCTGACGCTCGTACGTGTGCGGCCGAAGTACCGCGAGACTCTCGCCGCCACCCTGCGCGAGCACCAGCTCAACGAGACCGACCTCGAGCAGGTCCTGCACAGCCCGGACGCGGAGGCGCTGATCGCGAGCCTGCTGCGCTCGCCCGACCCCGAGGTGGTCAAGGCCACCTTCGGTCTGCTGGCCGAGCGCAAGCTCGGCAGCCTGGCGCCCGTCCTCGAGGAGCTGATCGACTCGAAGGATCCCGAGATCGCGGTGGCCGCGCTGGAGCGCCTGGCCGCGGAGAAGGACCTTCGCTTCACCGACACGATCCGGCGAGCCTGGGACTCGCCCGACAACGCCGTGCGGCAGGCGGCCGTGTTGGCGCTGTGCGAGGCGTCCGGCGAGGCCGCGCTTGCGCAGGTCTCGAACGAGCTCGACTCCGGCGACCCGGCGATGCGCAGCTCGGCGATCATCGGGTTGGCGCGCCACTGCGGCGCGCGCGGTCAAACGCTGGTGCGTCCCAGCCTGGAGTTGCGCGCCCAGAGCCTGGACGCCCTCGAACGGGCGGAGGCCGCTCGCCTGCTGGGACGCATTAGCAGCGTCGGCTTCGCGGATGTGATCACGCCGCTGCTGCAGGACGCGGCACCGGACGTGCGGCTGGCCGCGGTCGAGGCATGCGCCGACACCGACGACGCCGGTCTCGTGCGGCCGCTGCTGACTGCGATGGGCGACGCCGACCTGCGTCCGGCGGCGATGCGCGCGCTCGGCACGATGCCGTCCTCGGCGGTGGCTCCGATCGCGGAGGCGATGGCGCGCGAAGAGCTGCCGCTGTCGGAGCGGGCCGCGATGGCGCGCGTGCTCTCGCGCATCGGGGGCGATGCGGCGGTGGCGGCGCTCTGGGACCAGACCGCCAGCGGCGGCGATCTGGCGCTGCGACTGGCCGCGGCCGAAGGGCTGCGGGCCATGCGCGGGCGCGGCAGCTGGCCGGCCGTAGTGGGCCTCGACGGCTTCGAGGCGCGCATCGAGGAGATCTGCGGCGCCATCGCCCTACTCGACACGGCGCACCGGGAGCTGCGGGACGACAACGCGTTCGTCAGCGGGATCCTGGATGACCACGCGCGCATCCACATCGAGCTCTTGCTGTCGATCCTCACGCTGCGCCACGAGGTGCGCGCGATCGACCGGATCCAGTTCAACCTCTTCAACGGGACCCGAGAGGTGGCCGTGCAGGCCCTCGAGCTGTTCGACGAGCTGCTGTCGCGCAAGCTGGCACCGAAGATCGTCTCGACGCTTTCGCGCTGGCTCGAGCCGCCGGAGGCGGGCGGCGGCGAGCTGAGCAACCTGACGCGAACGCGCTTGCTCGTAGGCGAGCCCTGGCTGCGGGTCGCCGCGGTCCACCATCTGAACCAGGGTGCTGCCTACCCGACGATCGAGGCGGGCAGCCTGACCGACCAGGACCGCGAGTTGTATCGCTTGCTGGACGTCGTGCGCTTCTTGAAGCAGGTGCCGCTGTTCCGCGAGCTCGCCGCGTACTACCTGCTGGAGCAGGCCGAAATCGCGGAGTGGCACGCGGTCGGCAAGGGCGAGGTGCTCTTCGATCAGGGGGACGACGGCGACGCGCTCTACATCATCTGCCAGGGCGGTGTGGACGTGCGCCTGGGGGAGAGCGTGGTGGCGTCGCTGGGCGAGAGCGAGTGCATCGGTGAGCTCGCGCTGCTGGATGGCGAGCCGCGCTCGGCGGCCGCGGTCGCCAACACCGACACCGCGCTGCTCAAGGTGGCGGCGGATCGCTTCAAGAACATGCTGGTGACCCAGCCGGCGATGTCGCGCGCCATGCTGCGCACGCTGGACCGGCGCATCCGCGAGACGCAGGCCGGCGGCGCCGCACAGGAGCGCCAGAGCTCGATGCCGCCCATGCGCCGCTCCCAGTTCATGCGCGCCCAGAAGCTCGGGCTTCAGCAGCTGGTGGCCACAATGTCGTTCCTGCGCCAAGTGGAGCTCTTCAAGGACCTGTCGACGCCGGCGATGGCCAACCTCGCCGGGATCGCCCAGGAGGTGACGGTCTACGAGGGCGACACGATCTTCGAGGAGGGGGACGAGGGCGAGTCGCTCTACCTGGTCTGCACCGGCAAGCTGCGGGTGCTCGTGGGCGAGCGCGAGGTAGCCCGACTGGGCCGCAATGCCTGCGTGGGCGAGATGGCGTTGATCGCGGGCCTGCCGCGCTCCGCCTCGGTCGAGGCGATCGAGGAAGGGCGCCTGTTGCGGATCGGCTCCGAGGACTTCAGCAGCCTGCTCTCCAACGAGCCGGAGATCGCCCTGGCACTGCTCAAGACCCTGGCCCAGCGACTGCGAGTCGCGTCCCGCGCGCAGCACAGCGACGAGTGACGCAGGGGGCCAGACTTGGCGAGCCCGGCTAGAAGCTGTATTAATTCAGTGTGTAGAATGGGTCCCACGCTCGCGATGGGGCCGACCGACCGGCAGTGGAAAACGACCTCGACAAGATCCGCAGCAAGCTGATGGGGCTTGCCGGCACGCAGCTGGACGACGCAGCGGTCGCGAAGCTGCTCGCGGAGTTGCTCGCGGACGGCGGTGGTGTGCTGATCGAGCTCGATTCGATGACGTTCAAGCTGCTGCGACGCGACGGGAAGTTCGTGTTGGTGCGCGACCCGCGCAAGGCGCACTCGACGGTGCCTCCCCGGCGTTGACCACGTCAGGTGGCGAGGGCGTCGAAGCGCTGAAGGATGCGCTCGCCCTCGGGGTGCTCGAGGATCCGCTCGACCAGGGGACCGCGGTTGCGCTCGGCCACCAGGGTGGGCTGCTCCACCGTCGCCCAGCGGACCAAGCCCTCCCAGAAGGGATCGATCAGCTCCCTGCCCGCGATCGTGCCTCCGTCCACGGTCTTGAAGGTCAGCTGCCGGGCCTCCCCCAGCATCAGGCGCAGGGAGGTCACGTGCACCTCCTCGTCCTGGCGGATGCGGCCCACCACGTCGGCGGCCTCCTCGGCCTGGGGCCGGCGCTCGGTGAAGAGCTCGGGATCGCGCAGCAGTGCCTCGGTCGCCTCGAACCCGATCTCGGCGCGGAACTCGATCATCAGCAGGTTCATCAGAAATGCGAGGATGCGCGCCTGGGGACGTGGAAGCTCGGGCATGGGACCGTCGCCCGCGCCCTCGGGTCGCGAGATGTTCGCCGGCACCTCGGGCTTGGGGTAGTCGGTCTCGCCGAAGGCCAGGTCGCGCAGGGCGAACCACATCACGTCGTGCCCGCCGATGCCCTTGGCCGGCTCGCCACCCTCGTCGATGCCGTGGGCTTTCAGGAGCCCGGTGTTGAGATGCCCGAGGGCCATCTCCGAGATGTCCTCGATGACGACGGACTGGAAGGACGGGATCGGGGCGTCGGCGAGAAACCGACCGCGCGCCTCGATGGTCCCGGTGATGGTGAGCGTGTTCCAGAAGCTGCGACCCAGGCCCTCCCGGATCAGCAGCTTCTGCTGCCCGGTGTTGGGCATGCGCACGCCGGCGAGGAGCGACGAGTCGGCCTCGAAGAGATCGCCGCCGCGGGCGCGTAGCGCCCGCGTCCAGTTGTCGATCGCCTGATTGCGGATGGCCGTCCGCGGCGAGACGTAGTTGCCGTCGGCGTCGAACCCGCCGTGCAGGCGGTGTCCGGCGACCACCTGCGCCCGCGCATACTCATGCTCCCGCATGAGCTCGTCCTCCGAAAACCTCAGCTGCATGCCCCGATGCTGCCACTACTTACACCCCTGTCAACAGCGCAACCGCTGGAAGGGCGTGAGGTCCGCGCAACTGAGGCTAAATCGGCCAAGTTGCGGGACGCTGGAATGGCGTGAGGTTTGTGCAGGAGCGAGCGCCCCCGCAGCCGCCGGCCGAGGAATATCGGAGATATTTCGCAGGGAGGCGGCGAGGAGGAAAGCCGCTCCTGCGTACACCTCACGTCATTCCAGAGCGATGAAGCCGCAGAAGCCGCCTAGGCACTTGTTCTGCGGCTCGTCGGGGGCTTCCGGCGGGCAGCAGTCGTCATCGGTCTCACACTTCTCGTTGGTCTTCGCGCACTCGGGGATCTCGAGGCAGCACTGGCCCATCGGCGCGTTGTCGATGATCGTGCAGAAGCCGCAGCAGCAGTCGAGGCCGGTCGCACACTCGGACAGGTCCGGCAGGCAGGGGTTGAGCGCGGCGAATGCCCGCACGTTGCCCGACTCGCTCTGCCCCGGCAGGTAGAAGCCGGGGAAGCTCGGGTCCGTCAGCGGTCCCGGCTCCGCCACCACCTCCGCCTCGATCTCGATGCGCGGCTTGATCGCGCTCACCCAGATGCGCTTCTTCTCGGCGTCGGCCACCGAGTTGGGCAGCGCACCCTCGACGCGACCGTGGGACTTGTGGCCGTAGTCGCGCACCGCGGTCCAGAACATCCAGAAGTAGCCGCCCACCGCGACCGGCATGACGGTCGGGTAGTAGTTGTTCTCCTCGTCGATCGTCTTGAGGCCCTTGTTGGCGTTGTCGAGCCGCACGACCTCGAAGGTCTCCGTGTCGACGTACCAGAGGTCGGCCTTGGAGGGCGCGTCGCGTCCCGGGAAGGCCTGGGCGAAGTCGGGGTCACTCATGAGAGAGAAGACCACGCCCTTGCCGTCCGGCGTGAAGAAGGGCCAGGACGGGTAGCACGGCCCCGTGCAGCTGCCGCCGAGCAGCACGCCGAGGCTGGCGTTGGGCTCGAGCGGCGCGGTGCACATGTCGATGCCGTTGGGCACCGGACCGGCGAGCGTCGTGAAGGGGAGGTAGTCCACCGTCGGCGCTGGCACGCTCATCTGCGCCGTGTCGACGATCACCCTCAGGTTGGAGAAGGTGTTGCTCTCGTAGTCGTAGTCCATCACCGCCAGCTGGGTGCGGTCGGTGCCGCCAGCGCCGTTGTCCTTGGCGTGGTTGAAGACCACCTTGTCGCCGTCCGGCGAGAACTGAGGCATCCACATGTAGTTCGCTGCATCCAGGCCGGCGGCGCCTGTGTCGGAACCGTCGGAGGTGTCGAGCATCTTCGCCACATCCGCCCCCTCCACGAGCGGGAAGTTGTTGGGCTTGCGCGGGAAGGTGTCGGAGTTCTGCGTGCACTCGGGGTTGCCCATCGCCAGGATGCGCGTGCCGTCGGGCGTCAGGGCGCCGAAGTTGGCGTTGTGGATGTTGCCGCTGGCCGCAGGTTGCACGTCCTGACCGACGTCGTACTTCTCCACCTCGAACACCTTGGTCAGGTAGTCGTGGTAGGACGCCACCATGGTCGAGCCGTCGAACGACAGCGAGTGACAGGAGTAGCAGGGACCGGTGGGCACATTGGGTAGCGCGGCCGTGTCCTGCTTGTAGATCTCGTAGGTGCTGCCCAGGGGCAGGCGCATGATGGCGCCCTGGCCCTGCACGCCCGGAGCCGGCGCCTGGTAGGTGTTGTAGTAGAGGGCGCCCGTCATGTTGCCCGGTGCCACGCGCCAGTTGAGCTGGCAGGTGCTCACGTTGCCGCCGCTCATCACGCTCAGGGTGACGTTGAGATTGGCGTTGTTGGTGCGGCGCGTGATCTCGTTCCAGGCATCGCGCGGGATCTGCAGCTCCGCGGGGTTCGCCACCGCGGCCGCATACTCGTAGGAGACCTTGGTGCTCTGCTCGTACTCGAACTTCACGTAGGCCGACTCGCCGCCGCTGTCCCACATGATGATCGGCGGCTCGAGCGCGCCGGGAAACATCGTGCCGTTGTACGGGAAGGTCACGTTGGTGCTGCAGGAGCCACCACCGCCCTTCAGGGTGTCGATGGTGCCCTGATCGAGGCCGCTCATGCCGGTATCGTCCTGGGCCCAGTCGGGCGCCGACATGTCGATGGTCGGCGGCGGCGGCACCGGTGGGGGCTCTCCCAGGTTCGGCGATGAACCCGGCCCGCCACCGAAGTCGGTCGGCGTCATCGAATCGCCGTCACCGTCGCCGGTCACATCGTCGCTGGGCATCGGGCGCCCGGACGGCCCGCGCCCGTCACCCTCTGCATCGCCCCCTGAACACGCCGTGAGGGCGCCGATTGCCGCGAGGCAGATCAGCCCCGTTCCGAGCCTACCCAAGCACACCATTCCCACAACCTCCTCGACTTGAATGAAGCTAACGCATAGCGGGGGTCCTGGCGAGCGCCCGACCGCACGCACACCCGAGTCACCGCTCGACTGCCTCTGGCCCCGACATGCTGGCCGGAACAGAAAAGGCCAACCGATTTGTCTGTGCGTTAGGCGGGGCCAATTGGCTCAAAAGAGCTCTTGCTGCTCCGCATCGAGCCCGAGGGCCTTCTTTACCGGTCCAAACGAGCGGCGATGAATCGGCAGCACCCCACGCTGTGCAATCGCTTTCACGTGCTCGCTCACCGGGTAGCCCTTGTGCTTGGCCAACCCATAGCCGGGATAGGCCCGGTCCAGTTCCGTCATGATGGCGTCCCGAGTTGTCTTCGCGATGATCGACGCCGCCGCGATCGAGATGCTGTTGGCATCGCCCTTCACGATGCCACGCTGGGGCGTATCCAGCTCCTTGAGCGAGCGCGCATCGATCAGCAGGTAGTCGGGTGCCGGGTCCAGCGCCTCGACCGCGCGGCGCATGGCGAGCAGACCTGCGCGGTAGATGTTGATGCGGTCGATCTCTTCCGGCTCGACCTTGCCGACGCCCCAGGCGACGGCATCGCGGCGAATGGCGGCGCCCAGTTGCTCACGCTGCTCGGCGCTGAGCTTCTTGGAGTCGTCCACGCCGACCAGCCGGTAGCCCTGCGGCAGGATGGCAGCCGCCGCGACCACGGGGCCGGCCAGGGGGCTCATGCCCGCCTCGTCGACGCCGGCGATGCGCTGGTAGCCCTGCTCCCCGAGCTCCTTCTCGAAGCGACACAGGTGGCGCAAGCGTTGGCCCTCGGCGCGGTTGTCGCGGCGACGTCGTTCGATGACGGCCAGGATCGCCTTGGCACCGGCGCGCGTGTCTTCTCGCAGCCTCGTCTCCAGCTCGCGCGGCAGCGCCCTGCCCTGCTCCACGTACCGCCGCCTCAGCTCCGCCAGGCTCAGGTGCGAATAGGGAATCGTCATTCGAGCGCGTCGATGAGGGACCAGTTGGTCTTCTTCTGATCGGCCATGGTGTTGGTCGGGGCTGGGCCGTAGTCGTGTCCGGGGCAGACGGTCACCTGGTCCGAGAGCTTCGAGAGCATGCGCAGGCTGTCGCGCAGGGCGCCGGCGTCGCCACCGGGCAGGTCGACGCGGCCGCAGCCGTTCACGAACAGGGTGTCGCCCGTGACCAGGTGCTCGCGCACCAGGAAACACTGGCTCCCGGGCGTGTGCCCGGGCGTGTGGATCAGCTCGATGCTCACGTCGCCGATCTCGATCACGTCGCCGGTGTCATGGCGCACCATGTCGCTCTCGCTCAGCCCCGTGATCTTCACCAGGCCGTCCGCCTCGTGCTTGTTCACGTGCACGCGTACATCGACCTCGCCGACCAGCTCGGCCACACCGCCGGGAACCTGGAAGGGTCCCATGCTGCCTCCGACATGATCGGGATGGTAGTGCGTCACCAGCGCGCCGGTCAGTGTCATCTCCTCGCGTCCGACGAACTCGAGGAGGCCTTCCGTCGTCCACGCAGGATCGACCACCATGCACTCGCGGGTGCGCTGGCTGCCGATCAGGTAGATGAAGTTCTGCATCGGCCCGACGGCCACCTGACGGAAGTAGAGATCGCTGTCTTCGCTCACGGACCCGTCGTTGCAAGAAGGGGCGCGATCGTCAAGCACCAGGCCCTGCGAAGTGGGCCCGGACGCGCGCGAGGTTCTCGGCAATGCGCTCTCGCAGGGCCTCCAGGGAGGGCAGCGTCGCCTCGTCCCGCACTTTCTCGCCCAGGCACACGGTCAGCTCGGCGCCGTAGAGATCGCCGCTCCAGTCCAGTACGTGCACCTCGAGCACCGTCCGGCTACCGTCGACCGTGGGCCGGGAGCCGACGTATGCCCTCGCCGCCGCATGCGACAACCCTGGACCGTCGACGCGCGCCGCGAAGACGCCGCGCTCGAGCCCACCGTCGCCGATGAGCGCGATGTTGGCCGTCGGCGCCCCCAGCTGCCGCCCCAACCGCTGACCCTCGACGACCACGCCCCGATGCTCCACCCGCGAACCTTACAACACACGACAGCTTCGGCACGCGAACCTCGGCGCTCCCCGTCAGCTCATCACAACAGGCCAGGGGGCTCGATGCCCAGGGCTTGCTGTAGGAAGGCCAGCTCCTCCTCGCGCTCGGGCGTGGGCGCCGGACGCGTGATCATCTTGTCGGCCTTGAGCTCCTCGACCACCTCCTGCTCGCGTGGAAAGGGGTTGTCGTAGTGGTTCATCTGGTAGAGCTCACCGAAGGGCAGCCGCGGGCGCTGGCCGCCGGCCTCCCAGTGCTCGGCCGGATAGCCCACCGTCTGCAACAGAAGCACGCGGCAGCGCTCGGGAATCCCGAGGCCCGCCTTGATCTTCTCACCGTGGGGCGTGCCCAGGCAGCAGGTGCCGAGCCCCATCTCGTAGGCCATCAACGTGGCCTGGGCGATGCCCTGTCCGCAGTCGATCTCGTTGCGCCCTGGCTCCTTCAGCCCCGCGCCGATGGTCGTGAAGATCGGAATCAAGG
>JAPPOT010000619.1 GCA_028817855.1 Myxococcales bacterium | reverse complement strand
TCGCCGTCCGTTCTTTACTCTCGTTCTTGTCAGTCTTCTGCCTCTTTCCAATTTGTCATTCTCCATGCTCCTCCCCCCCGGGCCGGGCTTCCCCACCCCGACAGCCGCCCATCGACCTCTGACGCAATGCGTGGCACGGCCCACGCGTCATCGAGCACCCACCCGCGACCGAGTCCGAGTCCGAGCCCGAGTCCGAGCCCGATCCCCGAAAGACCTAGAACAGACTCTCCTGCTTCCGCACCGGCACTGGTACCCCCAGATGCTCGTAGGCGCGATCGGTGACCACCCGGCCGCGGGCGGTGCGGGCCAGCAGGCCCTGTTGGAGCAGGAAGGGCTCGTAGACGTCCTCGAGGGTGTCGCGGGGCTCGCTCAGGGCGGCGGCCAGGGTGTCGATGCCGACCGGGCCGCCCTTGTAGTGCTCCATGATCGTGCGCAGCAGGCGCCGGTCCATGGCGTCGAGGCCGGCCGAGTCCACGTCGAGACGGTTCAGGGCCTCGGTCGCGACGGCGTGGTCGATGCCGCCATCGCCGAGCACGGTCGCAAAGTCGCGTGCGCGGCGCAGCAGGCGATTGGCGATGCGCGGGGTGCCGCGCGCGCGGCGCGCCAGCTCCAGGGCGGCGTCGCTGGCCAGCTCGATCGAGAGCAGGCGCGCGCTGCGCGTGACCACCTCGGCCAGGTCCTCGGGCGGGTAGTAGTCGAGCCGCTCGACGATGCCGAAGCGCGAGAGCATGGGGTTGGTCAGCAGGCCCGTGCGTGTCGTGGCGCCGATCAGCGTGAAGGGTGTCAGCGGTAGCTGGATGGTCGCGGCGTAGGGGCCGTCGCCCTGCACGATGTCGATGCGGAAGTCCTCGACCGCGGTGTAGAGGTTTTCCTCCACGACCGGCGACAGGCGATGGATCTCGTCGATGAAGAGCACGTCACCGTGCTCCATGCGCGTCAGCAGGGCGGCGAGCTGGCCCTTGTGCTCGATCGCGGGGCCGTGGGCGGTCGCCACGTTGGTGCCCAGCTCGTTGCCGAGGATGTGGGCGACGGTGGTCTTGCCCAGGCCCGGGGGCCCGCACAGCAGCACGTGGTCGAGCGGCTCCTTGCGCTTCTTGGCGGCTTGCACGTAGATGTGCAGGTTGTCCATCATCTTGCGCTGGCCGACGAACTCGTCGAAGCGCGATGGGCGCAGGGCGCGGTCGAACTCCTTGTCGTCCATCCGCGCGTCGCCGTCGAGCAGGCGTGCACCCTCGCTCCCCGCTCCGTTGCTCCCGGCTCCCTCGGTCATCGTGCCGCGCATCCTATTCGGTTAGCCCAGCTTGCCCAGCGCCTGGCGCAGCAACGCCTCGAAGGGGCGCTCGTCGTCTTCCTCGACCACCTGTGCCACCGCTCCCTCGGCGGCCGGGCGCGGGAAGCCCAGGTTCACCAGTGCGCCGACCAGGTCTGCAGCGACGCCCTCCGTGGGCGCCGGCGGCGCCTTGGCTGCTGGCGCGGGCAGCTCGCCCGGGCTGGTCAGCAGCTTCGGTAGCTTCTCCTTGAGCTCGAGCACGAGCCGCTCGGCGGTCTTCTTGCCGACGCCGGAGATCGTGCCCAGGCGCTTGGCGTCCTCCCGCGCGACGGTGGCGGCCAGCTCGGCCGCGGAGAGGTCGGCCAGGATCGCCAGCGCAAGCTTCGGCCCCACGTTCTTGACGTCCAGCATCGCCCGGAAGGCGCGGCGGTCGTCGGCGCTGCCGAAGCCGAACAGGGTGAGGGTCTCTTCGCGCACGTGGGTGTGGATCTGCAGGGTCACCGCCTGGGGGGGCGGCGGTAGGCTCGAGGCGGTGCGCGCTGGGACAAAGACTTCGTAGCCGACCCCCTGCACGTCCAGCACGCAGCAGCCGTCCAGCCCCCGGTCCACCGCGATGCCCGTGAGACGCC
Source organism: Myxococcales bacterium (assembly GCA_028817855.1). Lineage (GTDB taxonomy): Bacteria > Myxococcota_A > Polyangia > Polyangiales > JAFGIB01 > JAOUOP01. The sequence continues at coordinate 7,368 of JAPPOT010000619.1, read as the reverse complement.
CGATCACGCCGCGAGGCTAGCACGAGACTGAACGTACACGCAGGTTTTTTGCGGGACGTGCGGGATGGGCAAGGGCAGGGGTAGGTTCGGTTAGCGCTTGGTGGCGGCCGCCAGTATGCGGGAGGCGTTGACGTGCGTGATGGCGATGGCGAGCGCGTCGGTCGCGTCTGCCGGAGGCAGGGCGGGCAGCCCGAGCATGGCGCCGACGATGCGCGCCAGCTGGTCCTTGGGCGCCGCACCCTTGCCCGCGATCGAGCGCTTCACTACCGCCGGCGGATAGGACGCGACGTCCAGCTGGGCGTGGGCGCCGGCCAGCAGCACCACGCCGCGGGCCTGGCCGAGCTTGAGCGCCGATGCCGCGTGTTTGCTGAAGACGTCCTCGACCGCCATCGCCGCGGGCCGGTGTTGCTCGATCACCTCGCACAGGCCCTCGTGGATGTGCTGCAGCCGCACGTGCAGCGCCGCCTTCTCGGGCGCGCGGATCACCCCCGCGTCGATGCCCTCCACCCGCGGCCCGGCCCGCCGCACCACGCCCCAGCCGGTGCGCACACTGCCGGGGTCGACGCCGAGCACGATCATGGCGCGCTCACTGGGAGGAGAGCGCCGCGAGGGCGTCCTCGGAGAGCTCGAAGTCGCTGCTGACCTTCTGCACGTCGTCGTGGTCCTCGAGCGCTTCGACCAGGTTCACCAGCACCTCCGCGTCGCGCCCGCCGACCTCCTTGATCGTCTTCGGCAGCTTGGCGAGCTCCACCGAGGTGGTCTCCATGCCGCCCTCTTGCAGCGCTTTGCTGACCGCGTCCAGGTCTTCCTTCTCGGTCCGGACCAGCCAGGCCTCGCCCAGGTCCTGCACGTCCTCGGCGCCGGCGCCGACGGCCGCGTCGAAGATGGTTTCCTCGTCGGCCTGGTCCTTCGCCACCTGGATGACGCCCTTCTCGTCGAAGGCCCAGGCGGCCGAGCCGGCGCTGCCGAGCTGACCGTTGTGGCGCTCGAAGACCTTGCGCAGCTCGGGGTTGGTGCGGTTTCGGTTGTCGGTCATCACGTCGAGCAGGAAGAGCGTGCCGGCGGGGCCGACGCCCTCGTAGGTCAGCTCCTCGTACTGCACGCCCTCGAGCTCGCCCGTGCCCTTCTTGATCGCGCGCGTGATGTTGTCCGACGGCATGTTGGCCGCACGGGCCGCGTCCATCGCCCGGCGCAGGCGCGGGTTGCCATCCGGATCACCGCCACCGAGCCGCGCGGCGATCGTGATCTCGCGGATCAGCTTGGTGAAGACCTTGCCGCGCTTGGCGTCGGCGGCGCCCTTCTTGTGCTTGATCGTGGACCACTTGTTATGGCCGCTCATGGCTCCTCGGGTCTGCGCGATGAGGCGCGCGGGTGCGACGCCGACGATCTTCGTACCACGTCTGCAGAGTGGCTCAAAGCGTGCGCAGGAGCGCCGTCAGTGGCCCATCGAACGATGTCTGCAGACGTGCGATCGGCAGCACGCGCGCCAGGCTGTGGGCGCGCGCCAGCAGCTCGCCCTCGTCCTCCCCCTGCTCCGGCGCGTGGATCGATTCGCGCAACAACAGCACCGCCTCGCCCTGGCTCGCGGGCCGCAGCGCCGTGGCGCCGCGGGACTCCTCGACATGCGCGAGCGCGCGCAGGGGCAGGGGATCGCCGCGGTGTTGCGGCAGCGGCACTTCCTCGCCGCCCGCGAGCGGCCACGCCCCGGTGCGACCGGCGTGCGCGACCACCACCAGGCGGTCGAGCGCGTACCAGCGCATCCCCTCCGCCAGCTTGCAGGCGCGCGTCTTGCCGGCGCCGGGGGGTCCGATCAGCGCGACCGCGTCGGCGCCATCGGTCAGCGCGGCGGCGTGCAGCACGAGGCCGCCCTCCGCGTAGGCCAGCGCGCAGGCGGTGGCGTTGAGCAGGGTGGTCCACGTGCGATGCGCGGCGCTCAGCTGTGCCGTTCCGCCATACTCGCCGGGCGCGACGCGCTGCAGCTCCGCGCTCAGCCCCCGGCTGCGCAGCGTGATGCCGGCGACCGAGCGCGACCACCCGATCCCGGGATCGGTCGTCGCCGCATCGGTCGTGCTTGCCTCGACCTCGATGCGCGCCTGCGCGAAGGCCTCGGCGGTCTCGGCGGCCTCGGCAGCCCAGGCGAGGGCCGCGTCCTCCTCGCCCATTGTGAGCCTCGCGCCACCCGAGAGCTCGAAGCGCACGCCGCCGAAGAGCAGGCGGCTCACCGCACGTCCCAGACCCGCCACTTGCCCGCCTCGCGCTTGAGGTGGATCTCGCCTCCGTCGCTCGTGTGCACGATCGCCTCGTCGCCCGAGACCTCCACGCGCAGGTCCAGGGGATCACTCGTGCGGTCCATGGTTTCCTCGAAGCTGGCGAGCCAGGCCGCCTGGCGCTCCCGCGATAGCACGCGCAACAGCGACGGCAGGCTCTGGCGCTTGAGCGCGCGGCGCATCGCGATCACGGCGTCCATCGGTGAGCCCAGGGCCTGGGCGTCGACCACGCCGCCGGCCACTCGCCACTGGCCCTCCTGCAGGACCAGCACCACCTCCTCGCCGTCGGCGAGCTCGGCGCGCGCGTGGGCGACCACCTGACTGTCGGTGCGCTCGGCCGCCGCGGCGAGCTCCAGCATCTCGGTGCGGTTCTCCCGCCAGAGGCGATCGAAGCGCTCGCGCTCGAGCTCGGCGCGCAGCGCCGGGTCGAGCAGCGCGTAGGCCGCGTCCGCGTTGTCGGCCTTCACGGCGGCGAAGTAGGCGCGCGCGGTGCTGCCCGGCTCCGGCACGCGCGCCGGTGGCGTGCTCGCGCAGCCGGCGAGGGCGATCAGGGCGAGGGCGATCAGGGCGAGGGCGAGCGGGGCGCGACGCACGCCCCCCAGACTAGCCTGGATACCTCACCGATGCGTGCGAAGATCGTGCAAGCGAACGGCTTCGCTGAGCGCGGAGCGCACGTGCGCTCGCGCCTGAAGCGAAGCCGAGCACGGTGTGCCCACCGGCCGTCCATGAGTGGGGACGTGCCTCGAGCCTGCGGTGGGTGGTCAGCGCGCGCGGCGGCTGCGGCGGTACTCCAGCGGCGGGCTGCCGGTCCAGCGCTTGAATGCACGCACGAAGGGCGGCGACTCGGAAAAGCCGAGCAGGAAGGCGATGTCCTCCACGCTGTGCTCGCTTTCTTCCAGGTAGTGGGTCGCGGCCCGCTTGCGCACGTCCGTCAGCAGTTGGGTGAAGGTCAGGTCCTGCTCGCCCAGTCGGCGGGTCAGCGTGCGGCGGCTCATGCCGAGCTGCCGCGCGGCGTCCTCTGCGCTCGCGCGCCCCTCGCCCATGGTCGCGAGAATGTAGGAGCGCACGCGCTCGACCACGCTATCGCCGGGCGCCAGCTCGGCCAGCAGCTGGTCGGCGTGGGCGCTGAGCACGCGGTGCAGCGACGGATCGGCCGTCCGCAAGGGAATGTCCAGGTGGCTGGTGGCAAAGATCAGCCCGTCGTGGGCGGCCGAGAAGCGCACCGGAGTCTCACCGAAGGTGGCGCGATACTCGCTCGTGTCGGCGGGTTCTTCGTGGGTCAGCCACACCTCGGTCTCGCGCGGCATGGGGTCGACCCAGCGAGAGATGGCGACGTAATAGGCGGCTGCTTGAAAGTCCGCGGTCACGCGCGTCAGCGGCACGGTGCTGTCGAGCACGATGTGCGCGCGGTCGCCGTGGCGCTCGAGGTGGAAGTCGGCGGCGTCGTTGACGAGCTTGGCGTAGCGGAAGAAGGTCTCGGCCGACTCGCCCCAGGTCGCGGCGGATGCCCCCACGTACTCGAGCACCTCGAAGTGCCCGACCGCGGTTTCGCGCGCGGCCTTGAGCCCCATGTCCTCGTCGCCGGTGAGCACCACGGCGCCGCGCAGCAGCTCGTGGGCGATGGCGATCGGCATTCGCCCCACCGCGAACTCGCGCTCGGAGCGGTCGATCATCTCCACCGGGATCTCCGGGTAGCGCCGCATCACCGTCCAGAAAGGACGCAGCAGCTGCACCGCGTAGCTCGGTCCGTCGTTGCCCGCCACGGCCCGAAGTTAACCCGGCCTCACGCGCGGAGCCAGTCCGAAGGCGAGACGGCCGGCGCGCCCTCCGAGACAGGCCCGCAGAGCGGGTGTCCGCGGCAGATTCGGCCGCCTAGCGGAGCTGGTAGCGTCAGCTCCGCTAGCGGAGCTGGTAAAGAGACAGGGTGCCGACGTAGAGGAAGCCGACCATGAAGAGCACCAGGAACGGCACGCTGACCCAGGAGCCCGTCACCATCGCCAGCAGGATCGTGGCGACGATGTAGAGGCCGAAGCCGATCTCCACCCAGGTGCCCAGGTTGGCCGCGGAGGCCTTGTAGCGCTTGGTGATCCAGCCGTCCTGCTGCTCGCGCACGCCGTGCTTGGGGGTGCGCACGAACTCCGACTGCACGCCGACCAGGCCCTCGAGCACCGCCCGGGCGTTGTTGATCGACAGCCCGATGCTGACCGCCATCATCAGCGGCAGGCGCTTCACCGCCGACTTCAGATCGCCGTAGAGCGCCTGGTGGGTGGTGAGATAGAAGATGATGATCGACACGCAGGTCGTGAAGAAGAGCGGCACGTCCAGCAGCAGCAGCTCGGGGCTGTCCATCTGCTGGCGCATCAGCATGTTCGGCAGCTGCAGGGCGGCCAGCAGCACCAGGAAGAGGTAGGCGAAGTTGTTGGTCAGGTGGAACAGGCACTCGACCTTCACCTTGAGCGGCAGGTCGGCCTTGATCACCGTCCAGATCAGCTTCTTGGTGGTCTGGGCCGAGCCCTTCGCCCAGCGGAACTGCTGGCCCTTGAAGCTGTTCATCTCGCACGGGATCTCGGCCGGCGCCAGGGCGGTCGGCACGTAGACGAACTCCCAGCCGCGCAGCTGCGCGCGGAAGGACAGGTCCATGTCCTCGGTGAGCGTGTCGTGCTCCCAGCCGCCGGCGTCGACGATCGTGGAGCGGCGCCAGATGCCGGCGGTGCCGTTGAAGTTGAAAAAGCGACCCGAGCGGTTGCGCGCGATGTGCTCGATCACGAAGTGGCCGTCGAGCATCATCGACTGCACGCGCGTCAGCAGCGAGTACTCGCGGTTGAGGTGACCCCAGCGCGCCTGCACCATGCCCACCTTCGGGTTGGTGAAGTGGTGGATCAGGTCCATCAGGATGCTCGGCGTCGGCACGAAGTCCGCGTCGAAGACCATCACGAAGTCGCCCTTGGCCTCGGCCAGCCCCTCCTCGAGGGCGCCCGCCTTGAAGCCGTGGCGATTGGTGCGGTGGCGGAAGGTGACGTCGAAGCCGCGCTCGCGCAGCTGCTCGGACTTGGCGCGCGCGATCTCGGTGGTCTCGTCGGTCGAGTCGTCGAGCACCTGGATCTCGAGCTTGTCCAGCGGGTATTCGATCGTGGCCACGCCGTCGAGCAGCCGCTCGGCCACGTACATCTCGTTGTACATGGGCAGCTGGATCGTGACGTGCGGAAGCTCGTCGAACTTCTGCGGCGGCTTCGGCGTGTCCTTGCGGTGCCGCCAGTAGAGGTAGAGCAGCATCCCGCGGTGGAACCCGTAGAGGCCCAGGATCGACAGGACCATCATGTACAGGGCGATAATTGCGACTTCCATTGGCTCCCCTCGCTCGCGAATCTGAGCTGGCCGGAGCTTAGGCGTGGGGCCGACACGCAATTGTCACGGAAATGTAATTAGTTGTAGGCAAACGTCGTTAGATGCCCGGAATCACTGGGCTATCTCGTGTCCGGGGGCGGAGACAGCAGCTTTCCGGGGCGCCCATTTGGAGGGGGGGGTGCGCAGGATCGGATCCGTCGCCGGCCGGGACGGGCCTGTCCCGCTCAGCCTGCGGCGCGGGCCCGATCGGCACCGGCGGCGAGGCGCTCGAGGCTGCGATCGCGCCCCAGCACCTCCATCACATCGAACAGGCCCGGGCTGGCCTTGCGCCCGGTCAGGGCGACGCGCGCCGGCTGGGCGATCTCCTTGAGGGGGATGTCCTCGGCCTGCAGCCACGCCATCACGTGCTGCTCGAGCCCGTCGCGCCGCCAGCCCTCGACCGCCTCGAGCTGGGTGACCAGCGCCGTGAGGCGCTCGGCCCGCTCGGCGGTCAGGAACTTCTTGGCGGCCTTCGGGTCCACCTCGGGCGTGTCGCGGAAGAAGTAGTCCACCGCCTCGGCCACCTCGATGAAGGTGCCGGCGCGCGGCATCACCAGCTCGGTCGCGGCCACCAGGCGCGGGTCGTCCTCGGCTACCGAGAGCCCTCGCTCGGTCACCCAGCGCTGGCTGAGCGCGGCCACGTCGGCCGGCTCGAGCATGCGCAGGTGGGAGGCCTGCACGTGCTGGAACTTCTTGAGGTCGTACTTGCTGCCGGTGTGGCCCACGTGCTCCCAGTCGAACTTTTCGACCAGCTCGTCGCGCGTGAAGATCTCCTGGTCGCCGTGGGACCAGCCCAGGCGCACCAGGTAGTTGAGCACCGCGTCCGGCACGTAGCCGAGCTCCTGGTAGTCGAGCACGCCGACGGCCGCGTGGCGCTTGCTGAGCTTCTCGCCGCTGGGCGCGAGGATCATCGGCAGGTGCGCCATCTGCGGCACGGGCGCGCCCAGGGCCTCGTACATCCGGATCTGCTGGGGCGTGTTGATGACGTGGTCGTCGCCGCGGGCGATCAGGGTGATGCCCATCGTGAGGTCGTCGACCACCGCGCCCAGGTTGTAGAGGGGCACGCCGTTGCGCCGCATCAGCACGGCGTCCTGCTGGGTCTCCCAGCCGAACTCGATCTCGCCCTTGACGAGATCCTTCCACCCCACGCTGCCCTCGGTCGGCACCTTGAGGCGCACGACGTGCTCGCGGTCGGGCTCGTCCGCGCGCTCGCGGCAGGTGCCGGGGTAGCGGAAGCCGTGGTCGTTGCCGGTGGCGGCCGTGTGGGCCTCGCGCGCCTTCTTGAGGTCCTCGGCCGTGCAGTAGCAGCGGTAGGCGGCGTCGCGCGCGATCAGCGTGTCGACGTGCTCGCGGTAGATCTCGAGCCGCTGCATCTGGAAGTAGGGCCCGTGGTCGCCGCCCACGTTGGGTCCCTCGTCCCAGTCGAGCCCGAGCCAACCCATCGAGTCGAAGATCGCCGCTTCGGCTTCCTGGGTGCTGCGCTCCTGGTCGGTGTCCTCCACGCGCAGCACGAAGGAGCCCCCGTTCTGCCGCGCCCACAGCCAGTTGTAGAGCGCCGTGCGCGCCGAGCCCAGGTGCAGGTAGCCCGTCGGGGAAGGCGCAAATCTCACACGAACCGTCATGGGGCCTCCTTACAATTTTTCGTCGGGTCTGACGACCCGACCCAGGGAAGGGTCACGCGACCTTTTTTTGTCGGGTCTGACGACCCGACCCAGGG
>JAPPOT010000610.1:8575-9309 GCA_028817855.1 Myxococcales bacterium | reverse complement strand
GCGCACGGTGGCCGCCTCGAGATCCTCCTGGCTCGGCTGGATCGGCGGCACCGTGCGCTCGGAGCCGGTGCCCGACCTGATGCGCGAGGACGACACCGAGCGCGTGGAGACGCCGGGGCTGGACGAGCAGGACACCGCGATCGTGCCGAATGCCTTCGAGCACGATCCCTACTCGGCCACCACGCGCAACTTCCCGCTGCCCGATGGCGCCGAGCCGGTCTCCGCCGCGGATCCCGAGCCGCTGCGCGAGGGCTACGCGGACGACGACGAGACGCAGGTCGCGCCCGAGCCGGGCGACAAGACCGACGTCGTGCGCGCCGAGGACGTGACCGAGCTCGGGCCCGACGATCCCGACGGCACCGATCTCGGTGCGAGCGCCGCAGGCGCGACGCTGGAGATGGACTGGGACGACGACGAGGTCGAGACCAAGCTCCGGGACGAGCTGCGGGAGCCCGCCACGCCACCGCCGCCGGCTGCGTCCGCTCCGCCGCCGCCGCCGCCCCTCGGCCGCGCTTCGGCGACCTCGGGCGCGCCTTCGCCCTTCCCGACGCCCAGCCGTCCGGCGCCGAGCGGGAACGTCTACGGTGCCGGCGCGCCGTCGCCCTTCGGGGCCACGCCGCCCGTCGGCGGCTCCATTCTGCCACCCGCGCCCGACCGCCCGGTGGAGGACCTGGGCGACGCCTGGGACGACGACGAGGCGGTCGCGGGTGTGGTGGCGTCGAGCAGGGCCGCCG
>JAPPOT010000610.1:0-8565 GCA_028817855.1 Myxococcales bacterium | reverse complement strand
TCACGCGTGTGATGCCGTCGATCAGCGCCGCCGAGGCGCCCGGGCTCGCGCCCGCGCCCGTGCCTTCGGTCGCTCCGGTGACGCGCACGCTGCCCCCGGAGACCATGGTGGGCGACGACATGCGCGAGCGCCGGGGAGGCGGTCTCTGGATCGGCCTCGCGGTAGCCGCCGCGGCGATGCTCGGCCTGGCCTACGGCGGCAAGGACCTGATCCGGGGTGACGATCCGGCCACGATCACGCTGGTGACCTCGCCCGCCGACGCGGAGGTGGTGGTCGATGGGCGCCCCCTGACCGGTCAGACGAGCCCGTTCACCGTCCAGGGGCTCGCTCCAGAGGTCGCCCATCAGGTCGAGATCCGCAAGGATGGCTACGAGCCCAACCACATGACCTTCTCGCTGCTGTCCGGCGAGGTGAAGGCGCTCGAGAGCATCGAGCTCAAGCCGCTATCCAGCGAGACCGGGTTCGCGCTGACCAGCGATCCCAGCGGCGCCAGCGTGTTCGTCGACGGCAAGAAGCTCGATGTGAAGACGCCGACGCGCATCACCGACCTGGAGCCGGGGCTGCACACGATTCGGCTCGAGCATGGCGATGGGTACCAGCCCTGGCAGACCCAGATCGCGCTGGCTTCCGGGCAGGTGATCGAGCTGCCGACCGCCGGTCTCACGCCCGGTGGCGAGACCGGCAAGCGGGCGGTGGCGGCCAAGCGCGACGACGAGCCGAAGAAGATCGCGCGTCGGGACAAGCGCCGCTCGCGGCGCAGCAGCGGCGCCAGCAGCAGCACGCGCAAGCGGGCGTCGAAGTCCTCGAAGAAGGTCGCGCGCGCCTCCTCGTCGCGCAGCAGCAGCGCGCGCAGCACCAGTGGGGGGCAGGGCACCCTGCGCATCAACAGCCGGCCCTGGTCCCAGGTCTATGTGGACGGCAGGCTGATCGGCAACACACCCCAGCTGAACATCAAGCTGTCGCCCGGTCGCCACAAGGTGAAGCTCGTCAATCCCGACATGGGCATGACCAAACGCTTCCGCGTCAAGGTCCAAGCTGGCAAGGCCACCACCAAGATCGTCGACCTCATGTAGTGACTGCGCGGCCACCGGTGAATCGTGGCCTCGTGGCACCGCCTCGCGCATATCCGTCCGCCCCCAACTCGACGAGTCCCTCCAGCAACGACTACTCAGTCGAACTTGATGCCTTGGGCTAGGGGTAGCGCATTCGAGTAGTTCACGGTGTTGGTGGCGCGGCGCATGTAGGCCTTCCAGCTGTCGGAGCCGGCTTCGCGACCGCCGCCGGTGGCCTTCTCGCCGCCGAAGGCGCCGCCGATCTCGGCTCCGCTGGGGCCGATGTTGACGTTGGCGATCCCGCAGTCGCTGCCAGAGGGCGACAGGAAGCGCTCCGCCTCGCGCAGATCCGTGGTGAAGATGCACGACGACAGCCCCTGCTCGGCCGCGTTGTGCAGCGCGATGACCGCGTCGAGATCGCGGTAGCGCATGGCGTAGAGGATCGGCGCAAAGGTCTCCTCCAGCACGATGGCGCTCTGTCCCGGCATCTCGACGATGGCCGGCTCCACGTAGAAAGCCTCCGGGTGCTCCTGCTCGAGCACACGCGCGCCGCCGTGCACGTCGCCACCCTCGGCGCGGGCCTGCGCGAGCGCAGCCTCCATACGCGCGTGGGAGTCGCCATCGATCAGCGGGCCCACCAGCGTGTCGTCCGCGAGCGGCGAGCCGATCCGCACGCCGCGATAGGCGCTCTTGAGGCGAGGCAGCAGGGTATCGTAGACGTCTTCGTGCACGAAAAGGCGGCGTAGCGAGGTGCAGCGCTGACCCGTAGTGCCCACCGCGCTGAAGAGGATCGCACGCACCGCGAGCTCGAGATCGGCACTCGGCGCGACGATCATCCCGTTGTTGCCGCCCAGCTCCAGCAGGCAGCGCCCCAGGCGAGCGGCCACGACCGGCGCCACCGAGCGCCCCATGCGGCAGCTGCCCGTCGCGCTGATCAAGGGTACGCGCGGGTCGCGCACCAGCGCCTCGCCCACGTCGGCCGGGCCCACCGCGACCTGGGAGAGGTGCTCGGGCGCGTGTTCGTAGTCCCCGGCCACCGACTCCCACAGGCGCTGGCAGGCCAGCGCCGTGATCGGCGTCTTCTCGGACGGCTTCCAGATCACCGGATCGCCGCAGACCGCGGCGATGGTGAAGTTCCAGGCCCACACCGCGACCGGGAAGTTGAATGCGCTGATCACGCCGACCGGGCCGAGCGGGTGCCAGGTCTCCATCATCCGGTGGCCCTCGCGCTCCGAGGCGATGGTCAAGCCGTACAGCTGGCGCGACAGACCGACGGCGAAGTCGCAGATGTCGATCATCTCCTGGACCTCGCCCAGGCCCTCCTGGAGGATCTTGCCGCACTCCAGGCTCACGAGCGCTCCCAGGTCGTCCTTGTGGGCGCGCAGGGCATCGCCAAAGCGTCGCACCAGCTCGCCACGCTTCGGTGCCGGCACGCTGCGCCAGGCGTGGAACGCTGCCTCGGCGCGGCCGATGGCGTCCTTCACGTCGGCGGGCGTCTGCACGGCCACGCTGCCGATCGGCGCGCCGTCCACGGGAGAGCGCACCGCCAGTGCGCCGGGGTTGTCCGAGGCGGCGACGTCGTCAGCCACGCCGAGGCGGGTGAGCAGGGCCTGTCGGTCGATCGTCGTGCTCACGTCGGCGTCACTCCTTCCGTGTCGTAGTGCTGGCCGAAGCGGTTCTTCAAGAAGGCGTCCAGCTCCACCTCCTCCTGGCACAGGAAGCCCGTCTTCTTGATCGTGCCCTCGCGGTGCAGGTCCACGATGGCGCACACCGACGTGGCGGTGGTGATCTGGATCGCGGCCAGCGGTCTGCCGCCAATCTCGCGGTGGTAGACCTTCTTGGTGAAGGTCTCCTGCATCAGTTGTCCGTTGCGCGTGCCGCTGACCGAGACGAAGATCAGCACCACGTCCTGGGTCGTCATTGGCACGGCGTTCTCGAGCACGTCCAGAAAGAGGTCGCGGCGCTTTGCCAGCCGCAGGTCGTTGCACAGGAAGCGCATCAGCTCGCAGTGGCCCGGGTAGCGGATGGTCTTGTAGCTCAGGTGCTCGACCTTGCCCTCGAGCGTCTCGGCCAGGGTGCCGAGACCGCCGGAGGTGTTGAACGCCTCGTAGGTGACGCCGTCCAGCGAAAACTGCTCGAGGCCCTCGAGCGGAAGCACCTCGCGCAGGGAGCCGTCGTAGACCACCTGGCAGGGGTTGCAGTACTCGTTGATCAGCCCCGCGGTGCTCCAGGTCAGGTTGTACTTCATCCGGTTGGCGGGAAAGAGGGGCAGGGCGCCCACGCGCATGCGCACCCGATGCAGCGACTCGAAGCGCTTGGTGAGCGCATACGCGGCGATCGAGATGAAGCCCGGCGCCAGCCCGCACTGGGGGGCGAAGAGCACGTCCGCCCCCTCGGAGAGCTTGCGGATCTCCCGTGCGGTTGCCACATCCTCGGTCAGGTCGAAGTAGTGCACTCCGCACTCTGCAGCGGCGCGCGCAATCGGCAGGCTCAGAAAGTACGGGCACGCGCTGATTACCACATTCGTGCCACCGAGAGCCTCGCGCAGCGCCGCGTCGTCGGTGACGTCGAGCACGCGCGTCGCGACGCCCTCTTGCATCGTCGACATGCTCTCCTCATCCAGGTCTGCGACCGTCACCGTGTAGTCACCGCTGTCGGTCAGGAGCTGCGCGATAGCGATGCCGATCTTGCCGGCACCGAGGAGCAGAACGTTCGTCATCCGGCAATTGTAGCGCAGGTTCGCCCCGCGTCCGGAAACCTCTAGAGATCGAAGGTCAGGCGGTAGTTGATCAGCCCGCGGACTGGCATGTAGTAGCTGTGCTGACCAAAACGCCCGTCACCAGGTCGGGCCAGGAAAGTGAAGAAGATGAAGTCGCCGCGCTTCACCAGACCCAGCCGACGAATGTAGTTGGCGCCGATCGCCCAGTGGGCCTCGTGCTCGCCCCCGCGCGGGAGCATCAGCAGCTGCAGGTAGGGGCCGATCCCACCCCAGTCGCGGTGCTTGAAGAAGAAGAGCGTCTCCCACTTCCCGAGCAGCCCGCCGTCGTAGACGGTGCTGTTGAACCAGTCGAAGCTGCGGTCCTGCCGGCCCTCGTGCCGCAGGGCGCCGAAGCTCAGCCCCACAAAGTGCTCGTTGAAGGGCATGAAGAGGCGGGCGTGGACCTCGGCCCAGCCCCAGTGGTCGCTGCCGGGCGTGTCACCGAAGATCGAGTCTCGCTTGCGCCGGGCGCCGCGGTCGCACTGCACGCAGTAGCTCTCCTCGCCTGCCTCGAAGGTCATGTTCCGCCAGACGGTGCGGTAGCCGGTCGCCACTCCCAGCCCGAGGAAGAGGATACGCAGGTCGGCCGTGGCGGCCACCTCGCCCAGCGGATAGGCCGGGGCCGTGCTCACCCCCAGCAGCACGTCGTTGGTGGAGCCGTAGATGCGCTTGAGATGCTCGAGTCGAAAGATCGTGCCCGAGCCGAAGAAGTCCGAGATGAAGCGCGTGCCCTCCGGCTGGAAATCGAGCATCCAATCGGCACGCTGCTGCGCGCGCGCCTCGCTCGCGGACAGAAGCAGGAGCGCGAGCACCAGGCTGCAGCGCCACCGAGTACTGCCCAACGTCGCGTTCGGGTTGCTCATCGGCACCGCGCGCAGCGCGGATGCCCATCCTAGCCTGCTGCGCCCGCGCGTGCACGCGACACGCAGGTCACAGCCTCCGACCCGCGGGGCAGGGGCAGAAAATGGTGGGCGGGACAGGGGTCGAACCTGCGACGTTCGCCTTGTAAGGGCGACGCTCTACCACTGAGCTACCCGCCCGTGGGAAGCGCATTGTGCCGCGCACGGGGCGGTTGTCAAAAGCAGCCCTAGTCGAACAGCCCGAGCTGGCCCGCAGGCGGCTCCGGGTTAGCGGGGGCGATACAGGAGGGGTCATCCACGCCCGCTGAGCTGACGCGGCGGTCGACCGGGTACGCCGCGAGCTGCAAGTCGCGCGCACGCGACGTCATCGCTGCCAGATCGCTCTCGCTGAGTGCGTCCGCGCGGAGCCATGCCTCCCGATCTTCCCGGGGCAAGGTCAGCGGCATCCGGTCGTGGATCGGCGCGACCAGGTCGTTGGCGGCGGTGGTCACCACGGTGAAGCTCTCGAGCAGTTGTCCGTCCGGGGCCCGCCATCGGTCCCACAGGCCCGCCATCGACAGCAGCTCGTCGCGCTCCGGGTGGAACCAGTGGGGCTGCTTGCGCTTCTCACCGGGGACGGGCTGCCACTCGTAGTAGCCGGTGGCGGGCACGACGCAGCGATGGCGCCGGAAGGCGTCACGGAAGGCGGGCTTGGCGGCGATCGACTCGACGCGCGCGTTGATCATCCGGTTGCCGATGCTCGGGTCCTTCGCCCAGTGGGGCACCAGCCCCCAGCGCAGGGCGCGCAGTACCCGGCTGCCGTTCTGCACGACGACCGGCGCCAGCTGGGTGGGCGCGATGTTGTAGCGCGGGGCCCACTCGGTGATCTCCACGTAGTCGAGCCCCAGCGGCAGCTTCAGGTCCGCCAGCTCGGCCAGGTTCAGGGTGAAGCGCCCGCACACGACGCGCTCACCTCACTGCTGGGCGCCGGGCGGCTCCACCGTCGGCGCCGGCACGTCGCCCTCGTCACCGCTGTCGTCGCTGTCCGCTTCCGGCGTCACGAGCTTGCCGCCCACGTACTCGAGCGGGCGCACGCGGTCGCCGAAGATCGCCTCGGCATCGCTCAGGCAGAGCGCCTCCCGCAGGACCTCGTCGGCGTGCTCGATCAGCACGATGCGCGTGGCGTTCAAGACGCGACGCGGGATCTCGCGCAGGTCCTTGCGGTTCTCCTTCGGGATCAGGACAGTGTCGATGCCCGCCCGGTGGGCCGCAAGCATCTTCTCCTTCAGCCCGCCGATCGGCATCACGCGCCCGCGCAGGGTGATCTCGCCGGTCATCGCCACGTTGCGGCGCACCGGGATCTTCATCAGCGCGCTCGCGATGCTGGTCGCGATCGTCACGCCCGCACTCGGCCCGTCCTTGGGCACGAACTCGGGGAAGTGAATGTGAAAGTCGGTCTCCTGGTAGAAGTCCTTGGGCAGCCCGAGCAGCTTCTCGCGCGAGCGGATGTAGCTCACCGCGGCCTGCGCCGACTCCTGCATCCCCTTCTCGAGCAGGCCGGTGATCACCAGCTTGCCCTTGCCAGGTACGACCGAGACCTCGCACTCGAGGATGGCGCCCCCGAAGTTCGTGTAGGCGAGGCCATTGGTTAGCCCGATCTCGTTCTTGCCCTTGGCCAGCTCGGGCCGGTACTTGGGCACGCCCAGGTACTTGGGAACGCTCTTGGCGATCACCCGATAGGAGAGGTCCTTCTCCGGCTTCGCCTCGGCCTTGGCCTCGGCGGCCTGCGGTGCCTCCTCGGCGCCCTCGGCGCTCTCCGCCTCCACGTCGCCCGCGGAGGTGGTGAGCTTGGCGCGGTCCTTCACGACCTGGCGCGCGATCTTGCGGCAGATGCTGCCCAGCTCGCGCTCCAGATTGCGCACGCCGCTTTCCTTCGTGTAGTGGTGGATCACGGTGCGAATCGCATTCTCCGTGATCTCCACGTCGACGTCCTTGAGACCGGCCTCCTCGCGCTGGCGCGGGATCAGGTAGCGCACTGCAATGTTGAGCTTCTCGAACTCCGTGTAGCCGCTGAGCTGGATGATCTCCATGCGGTCCTGCAGCGGCAGCGGGATGCCCTGCAGGTTGTTGGCCGTGGTGATGAACATCACGTCCGACAGGTCGTAGTCGAGATCCAGGTAGTGGTCGTTGAAGGTGTTGTTCTGCTCCGGGTCGAGCACCTCGAGCAGCGCCGAGGCCGGGTCGCCGCGAAAGTCCGACGACATCTTGTCGACCTCGTCGAGCAGGAAGACCGGGTTGTTGGAGCCGGCCTTGCGCAGCGACTGGATGATACGGCCGGGCAGGGCGCCGATGTACGTGCGGCGGTGCCCGCGAATCTCCGCCTCGTCGCGCACGCCGCCAAGCGACAGGCGCACGAACTTGCGGTTGGTCGCGCGCGCGATCGAGCGCGCCAGCGAGGTCTTGCCGACGCCGGGCGGGCCCACCAGGCACAGCACCGGTCCACGCAGCTTGCCCACCAGGGCCTGCACCGCGAGGTACTCGAGGATGCGCTCCTTGATCTTCTTGAGGCCGTAGTGGTCCTCGTCGAGGATCTTCTCGGCCGCGTCGATGTCGTAGTTCTCGTCGGTCTTGTCGTACCAGGGCAGGGTGATGACCCAGTCGATGTAGTTGCGGACGACCGTCGCCTCCGCGCTCATCGGCTGCATCATCTTGAGCTTCTTGAACTCCTTGCGGAGCTTGTCGCTCGCCTCTTCAGACAGGTCCTTGGCCTTGATCTTCTCCTCGAGCTCCGCCAGCTCGTTCTTGAACTCGTCGCGCTCGCCGAGCTCCTTCTGGATCGCCTGCATCTGCTCATTGAGGTAGTACTCCTTCTGCGTGCGCTCCATCTGCTTCTTCACACGCGTCCGGATCTTCTTCTCGACCTGCAGGATCTCGATCTCCGCAGTCATCAGCTCGTAGAGGCGAGCGAGGCGCTTGGCGGGGTCGGTGGTCTCCAGGATCTCCTGGCGGTCACTGAGCTTGATCGAGTTGAGGTGCACGACGATCGTGTCGGCCAGGCGCGCCGGGTCGTCGATCGTCTGCACGGAGACGAGCATCTCGGGCGGAATGCGCTTGTTGAGCTTCACGTAGCTCTCGAACGTGGTCTGGACCGAGCGCATCAGCGCCTCGACCTCGACCGACGCGGTGGTCGGTTCGTCGATCACGTTGAGCTCGCAGAGGAAGAAGCCGTCGTTCGGAATGAAGCGCTCGATCCGCGCGCGCTTCTTGCCCTCGACCAGCACCTTGACGGTGCCATCGGGCAGGCGCAGCAGCTGGATGATCGTGCCCACCGTGCCCATCGCGAAGATGTCCTCCGGCGACGGGTCGTTGGTCTTCGCCAGCTTCTGCGCGGCGAGCAGAATCTCCTTCTCATTGTTCATCGCCTCTTCGAGGGCGCTGATCGACTTCTCGCGACCCACGAAGAGGGGCACGACCATGTGAGGGAACACGATGATGTCGCGCAGGGGCAGCAGTGGCAGCACCTTGCCGCGCGGCTGCTCCTCGGTGGGGTCGTTGTCGTCGTTTCGGTTGAAGAACATCGAAGCTCCGGAAAGCGGGACCGCCCAGCTTCAGCGGCCCTGGGTCACTGACTCACGATCATACCGCATTTTGTCTGTCCAACACTTGACCAATCACGCCGCGCACTTTTGTCTACGCATCGGAAAACCCAACGATTCCCAAGAATTCCAAATCCCGTGCGCCAACCTTGCTGGCGAATGGCGTCAGCCCATTCCCCCCGCGGCCACAACTGACCGATCTTCCATCGCCCACTCAAAACGCTGCTTTGGGACCTCGGCTCCCACGCACGCCAAACGGCCGACGCTTGCGATCACCACCCTGCTTTCCGCACACGCCTAACGGGTGGTCGGGTGGGGGG
>JAPPOT010000158.1:4251-9345 GCA_028817855.1 Myxococcales bacterium | reverse complement strand
CGTGTCACCGCGATCCTGGTCGGCCCCTGCACCGTGCTGGGCAAGCGCACCCCGGAGAAGGACGGCTACTCGGCCCTCCTGCTGGGCTTCGGCGAGAAGCTGGAGCAGCGCCTGAACAAGCCGGAGCAGGGCTTCTTCAAGAAGCTCGAGCGCAGCCCCAGCGAGGTGATCCGCGAGTTCCGCCTACCCGAGGACAAGCTCGGCGACTACGAGGTGGGCCAGGTGCTCAAGCCCTCGGACTGCTTCGAAGAGGGGCAGAAGGTCGACGTCAGCGGCAAGAGCAAGGGCCGCGGCTTCACCGGTGTGATGAAGCGCCACAACCACGGTGGCGCCGCGACCGAAAGCCACGGCACCCACGAGTACAAGCGCCACGGCGGCTCGATCGGCGCCAACATGACGCCCGGTCGCGTGCTGCCCGGCACCAAGATGGCCGGCCACTACGGTGACAAGCGCGTCACCGTGCTGAACCTCAAGGTCGCCAAGGTCATCGACGAGGACAACCTCGTGCTGCTCAAGGGCGCCGTGCCCGGCTCGCGCAACGGCGTCGTCACCGTGCGCGGTGCCGTGAAGGCCAGGCGCCCCGCGGCGTGAGCCCGCGCCGTCCGCGGCGTGGTGGACGAGGCAGCGGAGGGGGCCGTCGCAGCGCGGCGGCGCGTCCAAAGCGCCGCGGCGGCGGTCGGCCGCAGGACCACTTCGGTGACCTTGCAAAGCAGCAGGGTTACCCGGCCCGTGCGGTCTTCAAGCTCGAGGAGATCGATCGCCGGCTCAAGCTGCTGCGTCGCGGTCAACGCGTGCTGGATCTGGGGGCCGCCCCGGGATCCTGGTGCCTGTACGCCAGCAAACAAGTGGGGGACGAGGGGAGCGTGCTCGGCGTCGATCTCAAGGAGATCACGATCGCCCCACCCGCCAACGTCCGCTTCGAGCAACGCGACCTGGGCGAGTCCGAGAACATCTCGGGAATCGGCCAGTTCGACGTCGTGCTCAGCGACATGGCGCCGAGCACGAGTGGCATGCGTCACCGCGACCAATACCTGAGCTACGAGCTCTACTGCATGGCGCTGTCGGTATGCGACCAGACGCTGGCGCCCGGCGGCAGCTTCGTGGGCAAGATCTTCCAGGGCGCCGAGTTCCCGGATGCGCGCAAGGCCACCGCAGAGCGCTTCGAGAAGGTACGCATCTTCAAGCCCGAGGCCTCGCGCGACGAAAGCTACGAGGTCTTCCTGGTCGGGCTGGGAAAGCGCGCACCGGCGCCCCGAGATCCAACTCCCCTACAAGGGTGATACGATCGTGGGCCTGAGGCGATCGCCGACGACGCGCCCCCACCCACGACGCAGTCGGAGCTCCAGCGGGTGGTGGAGGAGCTGGACGACGACATGGTGCGTGGGTGGTAATCGAGCTGCTCGAGAAAGCGGGGTACACCGTGATCGCGGCGCGCAACGGCGTCGAAGCGGTCGACGCCTATCGCAAATACGAGACCAGCGTCGACCTGCTGCTGCTCGAGATCGTGATGCCCCGCAAGAGCGGACCCGAGGCCCTGGAGGAGATCCGCAAGCTCAACCCGGAGGTGCGCGCGGTCATCTGCGGCGGCTACGGCGGCGACTCGGAGACGGGCGACGAACGCGGCCCCGCGCTGCGCGAGCCCTACTACCCACAAACGCTCCTGGCGCGCCTGCGAAGACAGCTCTGGAGATACCTACTTGGCCTTCCTGACCATCTCGAGGCGTTCTCTCGCGCGCTTGGCGTGGGGGCCGTTGGGGTCGAGCTTGAGGTAGCGCTGGTAGTGCTTCTTGGCCTCGGTAAACTTCTTGGCGCCCGCCAGCATGTTGCCGAGCAGGTAGTGGGCGGTGGCGTACTTCGCGTCCATCTGCAGCGCCTTCTCGAGCGTGGCGATGGCAGCCTCCCGATCGCCCGCGGCGCGCTGTGCCAGCGCGAGCTCCGAGAGCAGCGCGGGTGTGGCTGTCGACGCCTCGCCCGCGGCGACCGCCGCCTGCATCGCGGCGCCCGCCGCGTCGGCGTCGCCCGCACGGCGGAACCCGTTGCGGCGCGCGAGCAGCGCCGCGCGGTTGCCCTCGGCTTCGGGCATCGATTGCCGCAGGTGCTTCAGGGCCTCTTGACCCTTGCCCAGGTCGATCAGCAGCAGTGCCAGGTTCACGCGCGTCATCACCGCGGAGTCATCCAGCGACAGCGCCTTGCGATAGGCGCGCTCCGCGGCGGGCAGATCGCCCTTGTCTTCGAGCGCCAGCGCCAGGTTGCTCTGGGCGGCGGCCGAGCCGGGGTTGGCCTGGGCCGCCCGCTCCAGGAGCGCGACCGCCTCGTCCAGGTCGCCGTGCGCGCGCCGCAAGACCGCCAGGTTGTTGAGCGCCTCCGCCAGGTCGCCCTGGAGCTGGATCGCGCGGCGGTAGCTCGCCTCGGCGCCGTCCACGTCGCCCTGCATCTCCAGCGCGATGCCGAGGTCCAGGTGCGCGCGGGGATCGTCGGGCGCCTCGGCGATCGCCTGCTCGAACAGGGCCTGGGCCCCGGCGGGGTCCTGCGCCTGCAGCTTCTGCTCACCCTGCTTGACCAGCTCGGAGGCCTTCGGCACCTCGCGCTTTGGCGCCGAGGCCGCCGCGAGCCGATCATCCACGTGGGTGTCGGGCTGGCCGCTCTGCGTGCCACCGCCGCAGGCGAGCAGCGCCCCACACACCGTGACAACGGGCAGACTCCACTGGATTGGCTTGCGCATGGGGAGCTCCTCCGGGCTGGGCGGTCTCACTCCAGGTCGCGGATCACCGCGCGCAGGGCCTTGGAGAGGCTCGCAAGCTGTCCCTCGCCCGAGAGCTTCTGCTTGCCCTGCGTGCGCACGTAGAAGACGTCCGCCACCCGGTCCCCCTCCGTGTTCACCTTCGCGAGGCCGATCGTCAAGCCCCTTTCGTGCAAGGTGCGAGCGATCACGTGCAGCAGGTCCGTCCTATCCTTGGTGTAGACGTCGACGACCGTGTACTTGGAGGAGGATGCGTTGTCGACGTGGATCTCGGTCTTCACGCGCGGGCCGCTGCGGGCCCACGGGGGCGGCGTGGAGCGCCGCTCGAGCAGCTGACCGGCCTCGATCGCGCCGGACTCGATGCGCTCGATGTTGGTGCGCAGCTTCTCCAGCTCCTCCTCCATCAGGAGCGGCTCGACCATGTTGGCGTGCGAGATGTGGAAGAGATCGAAGGCCTCGTCGGGCATTCCCGGGCGCGAGCGCGTGTACAGCTGGGCCGAGTCCACGCTGAAGCGACCACCGGCGAGCGCGGCCGTCAAGTCGGCCAACAGGCCGGGCCGGTCGTCGCAGGCCACGACCAGCTCCATCGTGCCGACCCCCACGCCCGACTCGGTCGCGCCGAAGGCGAGCTCGCCGGCCTTGCGCGGCTGCACGATGCGCGAGTGGAAGTGGATCCCGGCGATTGTGTTGCCCAACAGATAGCGCGGCGGGACCTGTTCGACGAACTCCTCGACCTCGCGCCTGCGGGCGGAGTCGTCGATGCCCTCGAGGGCGTCGCGGCGCAGGCGCTCGGTACGCTCCGAGCGCCCTTCCCCGCCCTCGATGAGCTCGGCGGTCGCGGTCCACAGGTCCTGCAACATGCGCGCGTTCCATGCGGTCATGGCCGCGGGATTCGCCGTCGTATGGGAGCAGAAGGTCAGCAGGTAGAGGTCGCGCAGGCGGTCGACCGACTGCACTTGCTGCGCGAGCTCGGCGACGGTGTCCGGGTCGGTGATGTCCCGGCGCATGGCGAAGAAATACATGACGGACTGATTTGCGATCAGCCACTGGACGTGGGCGGTGTCCTGGGCCGCGAGCCCCAGGCGCTCGGCCACCACGCCGGCCACCGCGGCCGCGTGCTTGGCCGGGTCGTCGGGATGGCCCGTACCCAGCCCATGCAACAGGATCGCCAGGTACACGGGCAGCGGCTGCGGCATCTCCGCGGCGCAGCGGCTGGGGGCCAGGAACTCGCTCGCGAGCTCTCCGCGGGCCAGCTCGCGCAGCTTGTCGACCGCCATCACCGCCTGGGCGTCGACCGTGTAGACATGGAACGCGTCGTGGCGCGTGCGCCCGGTGATGGCCTCCATCTCCGGAATCATGGCGACGAGCAGGCCCTGCTCGTGGAGCTCCTCGAGCAGCGACCCGCGCCGCAGGCGCGCCCTGTGCGCGTGGGCGAGCAGGTCGCAGAAGGCCTCGGCGGCGCCGGGGGCACGGCGCAGGCGCCGGCACCAGTCGCGGTCGGAAGTGGCGGCGGAGACCGCGTCGCGCGCCGCGGAGTCCGGCGGCAGGTCCTCGCGCACGGCAAGGGTGTAGAGCCGCAGGGCCAGCGCCGGGTCCTCGTCGAGCTCGGTCTTGAGGGTGACCTTGCCGTCGTGCACCAGCACGCCGTCGCCCAGGTCGCGAATGGTCGTGGGCGGCGGCCGCAGGGAGCGGCGCACGCGCTCCCCGACGCGGTCGACGATCCGCGCGATCGCGGCCGCATGTCGGAAGTGCTCGTGCATCAGCTGCTCGGTCGCCAGAATCATCCCGTCGCGGTAGCCGAAGCCCGCCGCGACCGCTTCCTGCTCCTCGAACGTGAGCCGGTCGTTGCGGCGGCCGGCGTTCAGGTGCAGCCGATTGCGGACCGTCCACAGGTGGTCCTCGGCCGCCCGCAGGTCGCCCAGCTCGTGCTCCGTGATGAGACCGTGCGCCACCGTCTCCGCGATCGAAGCGACGTCATAGCGCGCACGGGCACACCACTGGATCACATCCAGGTCGCGCAACCCACCGCGCCCCAGCTTGATCTCCGGCTCGAGCAGGTAGAGCGAGTCGCCGAAGCGTTGCTGCCGCGCCGTCGTGTCACTCTCGAGCGCCTCGACGAAACGCAACAGCTGCTGGTCGAAGATGCGCTCGCGACCGCGCGCATGCAGCTCCTCCACGATCGCGCGGTCGCCGGCCACGTGACGCAGGTCGAGCAGCGTGGTCGAGGTGCGGATGTCGGTCTCGCTGAGCTCGAGCGTCTCCTCGAGCCCACGCACCGCGTGCCCGATGTCGACGCCCACGTCCCACAGCGGATAGAGGACCGACTCGGCCATCTCCACGACGCGCGTGTCGGA
>JAPPOT010000158.1:0-4241 GCA_028817855.1 Myxococcales bacterium | reverse complement strand
GTGTCGGACGGGTCGTCGCACAGGAAGAGCACGTCGGCGTCACTGTGGGGCGCCACCAGACGCCGGCCGTAGCCACCGACCGCGACCAGGGCCACGCGCCCCAGCTCGGCGCCTCCGTCCTTGGCGGCCGCATCCGCAGCGCAGCACAGGCTGCCGAGCAGGCCGTCGTACATGCTGGCGTAGCGCTCGGCCACGGGCAGGCCGCGCTGACCGGCCTCGATCGCGGCCTTCAGCGTCGCTCGATGCTTCGCCAGGTAGTCCGCACAGGTGTCGCGCAGGGGGGGTGCCGAGTCGGCCATGCGGCGCGCATTATGGGGGGCGACCCCAGCACCAGCAACCCACCAGCCGATCGCAGCCGGACCAGACGTGCCGCCCCCCGCAAACACCGGGCTTTTTCGCTATTTGGAGGCGTTCTTCTGGCGGTCCAGGTAGCGCAGCACCCCGCTTGCGATGCCCTCCGCGAGCGCGTCGCGGTACTCGTCGGTGCGCAGCGCAGCCGCCTCCTCTGGCCGCGTGATGAAGGACGCCTCGACCAGCGCAGCCGGCATGCGCGCACCGACCAGCACATAGAAGAGCGCCCGCTTGACCCCCCGATCGTAGAGATTCGGCAGGATCTGCCGACCCGCGCGCAGGGTCGCACGCTGGACGTCGCCGGCGAGTGACAGGGAGTGGTCGACCTGGTCGGCGCGGTAGAGCGACGCCAGGATGAACTGCAGCTGTGTCACGCCCGCTGCGTCGGTGCCGTTTTCGCGCGCCGCCAACCGCAGCGCGGCCTCATCATTGGTGGTGTCGAGGACGAAGGTCGATACCCCGCCCTTGTCCTCAGCCGAGTGGGAGGCGTTCAGGTGAATCGACAGGAAGAGGTCCGCGTCGACGCCGTTCGCGATGGCCGTCCGCTCCTCGAGCGTGAGGAAGCGATCCTCGTCGCGCGTGAGCACGACCCGCACGTCCGGGCGCTTGCGCAGCAGCCGGGCGCGCACCCTCCGGGCCAGCGCCAGCGCGACGCTGGACTCCTTGAGCCCATCGGGCCCCTTGGCCCCGGGCTGCTCGCCACCGTGGCCAGGATCCAGCACCACCGTCAGCCCGGTCCGGGCCGCTGTCGCCGCGGCCGCACGCCCCTGATCGCGGAAGTCCATCACGACGCGATACGGGTCGCTGAGGAAGAACAGCCGGTACCCGGTACTGGCGCCGACGTCGAAGGACACCCGGGTGGTCTCGTCATCGAGCGTGAAGATGCGCACCCTCTGGAGACCACCACCGCCAACCTCGACCGCGCTCGGGAGCGAGCGCGCCAGCGCGACGCGGTCCAGGTCGAGGAAGACGCGGCGCGGCAGCCCCCCCTTGGCGGGCAGCGTGCCCCGGCGATAGATCGCGACGCCCTCGAAGCGCAGCACGACGCGGACCTCGCGGTCGGAGAGGGGGAGCTCCCCGTGCGGATCGGCGCCATAGACCACAACCTCCTCGAGGCGCGATCCCGGGTCGCCCGCCCGCTGTTGCCCCGCAGCCCAGCTCTGGACAGCGGCTCCACCCACCACCTCAATGGACCCATGGGCGTGGTCACCGGCGCTACGTTCGGCGGCCGCCTGCCGCGCCTCCGCAGCGCTGTGGCGTTCGAGCACGGACGCCATGCGGCGGCCCTCGCGCACGCATGAGGTGGCGGCAGGCTCATCCGCGAAGCGCTTCACGAGGGCGCTGGCCACCGCGTGGGCGGCCGCCAGGTCGTGCCCAACGCGCGCCTCGAGCCGCGCCAGGTCGAGCGCGACCTCGCAGTCCAGCTCAGCCGCGACGCGCAGGGCCCCGCGCGCCCGCTCCACGTAGCTGGCCGCCCCACCGAGCCGCACAATCGCGGTCGCGATGCGGGCGAGCTCCCGCGCGAGCCGAGCACCATCGGCCGTGCCCGCATGATGCTCGCAGGCGAGCCGAACCTGGTCGAAGAGCGCACCGAGCTCGTCCTGATCGAGTGCATAGAGCTGGTCGCCCACCGGCACGGTCGGCAGCTCGGCCAGCTCCGGGGCTGGGGCTGGGGCGACCGCGCGCTCGCCCTCGCACCCGATTGCAAGGGCGGCAATGCACAGGAACGCGCGCAGCGACCGCATGGCGCGCTGGTTATCGCATGTTTCGGCACCCGCGCGTCGCATCGGCGCAAGCCGACTGGTATCCTGCAGCACCCGGGCGCAGCCTCGAGCGCGCACCTACGCGGGCAACAGCACACCCCGAGACAGCCCAACAACCCATGGAGAGCCCAAACGGCGATCCCCCGCGCATACGCACGGAAGAGGAGCTCGCGGCCTTCGGGCTGGTCGACGAGTACATCGAGCGCTTCGGCGACACCGTAGCGGCGAACCTGGATCCACTCGACCGGGACGGGTTCACGGACATCCGGCACGGCGCGGTGCTGATCGGTGTCAACGTGGTGCCCAAGCGCGGAGTGCTGCTTCTGCTGGTGCGCATGGGTGAGCTGCCCGCCCAGGACGAGGCGCGGGTCTACAGGGAGCTGCTGGAGCTGAACTTCCTGTCGACGGGGGATTGCACCTTCGCGATCGATGACCGGCAGGGTGCGGTCTACCTGCGCGCCATGCGCCGGCTCGAAGGGCTGGACTACACGGAATTCGAGGCGCTCCTCTTGATGATCGCGCAGGTGGCCGAGGACATGAGCAGCCGCGTGAAGAGCCTGCTCGGCACGTAAGATTCCGGGCCTTTTGTCCCTTTGCGCGGGGTGGTACCGTCGGCCACACTTTCACCGGAGTCGGGGACGGCGGGATGCCGGGCAGCCGTGGCGCCCTGGGCTTTGCTTCAGACGGGTAGCAGTGACGATCGGCAACGCAGAGCAGGACGACGGTGAGAGCGGCTCGGACGAGGGTGGGTCCAGCGGCGAAAGCGGCGCGACGCGCGTGTTGCCCAGTCCGAGCGTGATCAGCGAGGCACCGAGCGATGAGGCACCGACCGACGCGGAAGCGAGCGAGCCCACCGCTGGCGCGGCAGCCGCCACCGAGGCAGAGGCGAGCGCCGACCCGGGCGACGAAGCCGCCGAGCAGGGCGACGACGGCGACGGATCTGCGAGCCCCCCGAACGACGGCGATCTGAGCGACGAAGAAGCCGATCGCTTCGCCGACTCGTTCCGCCCGTCCTGGGAGCCCTCGCTTGCGACCGGCGCCCAGGACATCGCCGTTCCGAAGGACGCCAAGGTCCCGCAAGAGTCGTCCACCGCCGCGAGCGCAGAGAGCTTGGTACCGCCCAGTCCGACCGTGGCGGAGGAACGGGTCACGATCGAGTCGATCGCAGGCCACCGGCAGGGCCGTCAGCGCATCTTGCTTGCGGCGGGTGCGGTGCTCAGCTTCGCGGTGCTGGGGTTGCTCATGATGAGCGGCGGCGACGACGCACCCCAGGCCGCCTGGGACGAGGCGGAGGCGAGCGCGGACACCCCGCCCGAGCTCCCGCGGCCGGCGGAGGGGGTCGTGGCGCCGAGCGAGGCAGCGCCGGCGGTGGCGGAGGCCGTGCCCGGGGCCGAGGCCGAGGCCGAGACCGAAACCGCGGCCGAGGCTGTGACCGAGGCTGTGACCGAGGCTGTGACCGAGGCCGAGACCGAGGCCGCGACCGGAGCGGCCGCCGGGAACGAGACCGGGGCCGAGACGGCCGGTGTTGCGCCAACGCTAGGCGCAATCCCGGAGGCGCCGGCTGCCGCGGCGGCTCCGGTCGTCGAACCGGAGCCGGAGCCCGAGCCGCCGCCCCAGGTGCGGCTGCGGGTGACTGCGAGCCCGAAGAGCGCGGCGGTCACGCTCGACGGCTCCCCGATCGAGGTGCCGTACGACGCGCGTGTGGACAAGGGCGGCACGCACAAGCTCGAGGCGCAGGCGGAGGGCTACGAGCCGAAGACGATGGATGTGAAGCTCGATCGGAATCGCCGCGTGTCGCTGCGTCTGAAGCGCCAGCGCGCGAAGGTCGAGCGCAAACCGAAGGCAGAGCGCGCGACACCCAAGCGGCCCGAGCCCAGCAAGCCGAGCGCCAAGCCAAAGCCGGCCGCCAAGCCCGCGTCGGGCGGTGGCGGCTTCGTGACCGACAACCCCTACTGAGCGGCCGCGGGCTGCGTTGACCGGTCCTGGGACGTGGGCTAGCTTGCCGCGCGTGCCGAGCGTGACCTATCGTGACGCGGGTGTGGACATCGAGGCGGGCGAGCGCCTCGTCGCCCGCATCAAGCCCCTGGCTGCCCGCACGGGCATCCCCGCGTTGCTCGGCAGCGGCGG
>JAPPOT010000161.1 GCA_028817855.1 Myxococcales bacterium | reverse complement strand
CGGCTTCTGGACGCGGGGACGCCGTCGCGGGCGGGGTATGGCGAGGCGACGGTGGTGCGGCTGGCGGACGAGCTGGGGATGCAGCACCGGACGCTCGAGCAGGCCGTCCAGTTCGCGCGCCAGTACCCGAAGCTGCCGAAGGCGTTGCTGAGCTGGGCACACTACCGCGAGCTGATCCGCGTGTCGGAGCTGGCGGAGCGGCGCTGGTACGAGCGGCGCGCGCTGGCCCAGAGCTGGACCAAGCGTCAGCTCGTGGAGCGGATCCGCGAGGAGACCTACGCGCAGGAGGCCGAGGCGGAGGGCGGCGGCAAGGGCCCGGGCGGCGCCCGCCGCGGAGCCTCGAAGCTGGCGCGACCGACGGCGGCCACGCACGTGTACAAGGCGGAGGTGGAGCGCGTGATTGATGGGGACACGCTGCTGCTGCGTGTCGACCTCGGGTTCGAGGTGTGGAAGGAGCAGCGGCTGCGGCTCGCGGGGGTGGACGCGGCGCCGCTCGACACGCCAGATGGGAAGAAGGCGTGGGCCTTCGTGGTGGAGCGGCTGGCCGCCGCGGAGCAGGTGGTGGTGAAGACGTCGCAGCACGACGTCCACATGCGCTACGTGGGCCACGTCTTCCATTCGCACCGACCGATGGACGCCGCGGACGTCTTCGCCAAGGGGCGGTACCTGAACTCGGAGCTGCTGGAGCGGGCGCTGGTGGCGCGCGCCTAACGGTGCGCAAACCGCTGAAATCACAGATGAAGCGCTGACGCCCAAAGGGGTTCCATGAGGTCGCCGCGGATGGGCTATGCTGCCGCGCCGTGGACCGGCCCGACGCACCCCTGCGGGTTTTCGCCCACACCAACGTGGACAACGCGGCGACGTACCGCGCCGTGCTCGTTCACTTCGTGGATGCGCGTGAGCGCTTCGCGCTGCACCTGCGTCCCGCCGACCTGCACGCCTCGCTGCGCCAGCAGGGCCTTTCGCTGTCCGAAGAGGCGCTCGATGGCCACCTCTCGCAGCTCGTGCGATGGGGCAACCTGCAGGCGGAGGCCGACACGGCCGAAGTGGCCACCATCGCGGACTTCCACCGCAGGCGCCTGCTCTACCGGCTGTCACGCGCGGGCGAAGCCGCCGAGCGGGCCCTGGCGTTTTTCGAGGCGCAGATCCGGGCGCCGGGCGAGCTGCAGAGCAGCGGCCTCGACGACGTGCGCGAGCAACTGCTGGAGCTGCAGGCGCTGCTGTCGCAGCCGGAGCCGGACGCCGCCAAGGTGCACCGCGCCCTCGAGGCGCTGCGCGCGCGCTTCGAGGACCTGACCGAGAGCGCCCGCCGCTTCATGGCGGGCCTGATGCGCGCGACCGACCTTCACGGCCTCGACGAGGAGGGGCTGCTCCACTACAAGGACCGCCTCATCGAGTACCTGGAGGGCTTCATCCACAAGCTGATGGTGGTGGGTCCCGAGGTGGCCGACATCGCCGAGCGCCTGGAGCATCGCGGGCTGGACCGGGC
The DNA here is from genome assembly GCA_028817855.1 of Myxococcales bacterium. Classification (GTDB taxonomy): domain Bacteria; phylum Myxococcota_A; class Polyangia; order Polyangiales; family JAFGIB01; genus JAOUOP01. The sequence goes on along the minus strand of JAPPOT010000161.1, from coordinate 7,862 downwards.
CCTGCGCATCGCCGCCTCACGCGAGGTCTCCGACCGCCTCGACGCATCCAGCGAGCTGGAGCAGGAGCTGCTGGACGCATGGCGAGCGCGCTGGCGTGGCCTGCGTGGCTGGTTCACGGACGCCCCCGGCCACAGGGCGGAGTCCGGCGAGCTGCGCCGCCGCGCGCGCGAGGCCATCCCTGCGCTCCTGAGAGCCGTCTCCAATCTCCACGACCGTCGCGTCCAGCGCTCCGACCGCCGCACCGACCTGCTGGTCATGGCGCGCTGCTTCGCCGCCGCCCCCGAGGACCGCGACTGCGAGCGGCTGTTCCGTGAGGCCTTCGGGATTTGCTCGGCGCGGCACTTCAGCGTCGACGAGGACACGCTCGATGGCTGGGAACAGCTGGCTGCTGGACCGCGCCGCCCCTTCGCACAGTACCCGCCCCTGCGCATCGCCCCGCGCATGCGCGCCACCGGCAGCCACGCGCGCCGCGGGCGGACCCGCAACGTGGTGGACCGAAGCGCAGCCCGGCAAGCGCTGCGGGCGGCGGCCGCGGAGCAGCAGGCGCAGCTGGCCGCGGCCCGCGACGCCCTCGCCACCCACGGCGAGTGCTTGCTCTCGGAGCTCGGCGAGCTGCCGCGCGACGCCTTCGACATGCTGCTGGATCTGCTGGGCGAAGCGCTGTCACAGCAGGCCGCGCCGGGCGCGACGGTCGAGGCCACCTCCGCCGATGGCTCGATGCTCGTGCGCATGACGCCGGTGCCGGGCGCGAGCCGCGCGCGCATCACGACGCGCGATGGCGTACTCTCCGGCGCCGAACACCGCGTGAGCTTCATCGACCAGGTGTCCGCCGACGACAGGCCCGTCGCCCGCCCCTCGCACAGCGGCCGCAGCGCACCCGAGGCGGCGCGATGAGCGATGCGAGCGCGGAGGAGCGAAGGCGTGCGCTGCGCGCGCTGCTCGCCCGGCCGTGTCTGGTGGCCGGGCGCGACGACGACGCGCTGCGCCTGGTGCGGCGGCACGGCGAGGTCCTGCGGGCGTGGCTGCTGCGCCATACCGGCTGGCATCTACACGTCGAACGCGGCCTCGCCCGCCTCTACAAGCGCCCCGGCGACCCGCATGCACAGGGTCGCGGCGCGCGCGACCACCGCGGCGAGCCGTTCACCCGACGACGCTACGTGCTGCTGTGTCTCTCGCTGGCCGCCCTGGAGCGCGCCGAACGCCAGACCACGCTGGGCCTGCTCGCCGACGAGGTCGTCGCCATCGCCCGTGGCGACGAGGGGCTGCGGGACGCCGGCGTGTCCCTGTCGCTGGAACGCATCCAGGACAGGCGCGACCTGGCGGTGGTCGTCCGCTACCTGGTGGACCAGCACGCCCTGGTGCGCGTCGACGGCGCGGAGGACGACTACGTGAAGGGCAAGGGCGACGTGCTCTACCGAGTCGACGCCAACCTGCTTGCGCGCCTGCCCCAGTGGCGCACGCCACCGTCGCTGCTCTCACCGGACGGCCACGCGACGGACTTCGATGCCCTGCTCGACGGGCTGGCGAGCGAGGTACACGTGGAATCGGAGGAGACCATCCGCAACGCCCGCCGCCACCGGCTGGCGCGGCGCCTGCTCGACGACCCCGTGGTGTACCTGGCCAGCCTCGACGCCGACGAGGCCGAGTACCTCACGCGCGTGCGCGGGACGGTGGTCCGCGAGCTGGCGCGCGAGACCGGGATGGTGCTCGAGGACCGCACCGAGGGCATTGCCCTGTCCGACCCGCACGCCGAGCTGACCGATGTGCGGCTGCCGGAGGAGGGGACCGAGGGGCACATCACCTTGCTGGTGGCCGAGCTGCTGTCTAGCGTGCGTGTGGACGAGCCCGCGGCCTCCCTGTCCCTCGCCGACGTCGCCGCGCACATCGCGGCGATGCGCGACAGCCACGGCAAGTACTGGCACAAGGCGGCGCGGGAGCACGGCAGCGAGCAGGCACTCGCCCGAGCCGCCCTGGACCGGCTGCGGCAGCTGTCGCTCGTGTGGCAGCGCCCCGACGGCCGCTACACGCCGCTGCCGGCGGTCGCCCGCTACGCGCTGGTCGCGCCCGCGACGACGGCGCCAGGTCACCCGGAGGCAGCGCGTGAGCGGTGACGGTCACTCGGGCAACGGCACCGCCGCCCGGCAGGGGCCTGCGGATGCCAGCGCGCTCCCCGCGCCCACCCGCGCGCGCTTTCAGCCCCTGCGCAGCGGCTTGCTGAATCTCTACCTGTACGATGAGCAGGAGTTCTGGTTCGAGGACGGACGCCTGCTCCTACGCGGCAGCAACGGCACGGGCAAGTCGCGCGTGCTGGCGCTGCAGCTGCCGCTGCTGCTCGACGGCCGCATCGAGCCCAGACGTGTTGAGCCCGATGGCGACCCGGCCAAGCGCATGGAGTGGCACCTGCTGATGGACCACCGCCACGCCGACCGCGTCGGCTACAGCTGGCTCGAGCTGGGGCGCCTTCTGGACAGCGGCGAGCCCGCCTTCATCACCCTCGGGATGGGCATGAGCGCGGTGCAGGGTCGCGGCGCCCCGCGCAGCTGGTTCTTCGTCACGACGAAACGGGTGGGGCCGGAGCTGAGCCTCACCGACCGCCACGGTGCGCCGCTGCTGCGCCCCGCGCTCGAGGAAACCATCGGCGCGGAGGGTCGCGTCCTGACCACCGCCAAGAGCTACCGCGACGAGGTCAACCGGCAGCTCTTCGGGCTCGACACGACGCGCTACGAGGCGCTGCTGGACCTGCTCATCCAGCTGCGGCGCCCCCAGCTCAGCCGGGCGCTCGACGAGAAGCTCCTGTCGTCGGCCCTGTCCCAGGCGCTGCCTCCGCTCGACGTCAGCGTCGTGCGCGACGTGGCCGAGGCGCTCGGCAAGCTCGAGCGCGACCGCGAGGAGCTGCGGGCCGCGCGGCGCGCCGCGAGCGACGTGGCTGGCTTCGCCAGCGTGCACGACCACTACCTGCGACTGGAGGCGCGCTGCCGTGCGGCCGACCTGCGCGGCACGCACTCGAGCTACGAGGAGACCCGCCGCAAGCGCCTGCAGCTGCAGCGCGAGCAACAGGAACACGACGCCGCGCGGGCCGCGCACGAGACGGAGCGGCCGGGCCTGCAGGAGCGCATCGACACGCTGCAGGGCGAGCTGGAGGGACTGCGCCAGTCGAGGCAAATGCAGACGGCACAGCGACTCGACCGCATGCGGCAGGAGCTCGAGCAGCGGCGCGCCGACCTGCGCCGCCTGCACGAAGAGGCGCAGGATGCCGAGCGCGCACTGTGCGACCGGCAGCACGAGCGCGAAGACGCGGCGGCGCTGCACGAACAGCAGCTCGAGCGTCTGGTGCAGCGCTGCGACGCGGTACACGGCGAAGCCAGCGCGGTGGGTCTGCCGACGGACGCCTGCGCGCAGCTCCGCGCCCTGTGTGACGCCGAGCGCGCACTCCGGCGGCCGCGCAGCGAGACCGCCAGGCCAGCGCTCGAGACCCTGGCTCGGCAGCTCGACACGCGCCAGCAGGAGGTCCGCCACACCATGCGCCTGCAGGACGAGGCGCGGCACGCGGAGGCCGAGCTGCAGCGCAACCAGCGTGCCACCGACGCTGCCCAGGCGCAGGCCGACGCGGCGGCAGACGTCCAGCGACAGCGCGCCGCCGAGCGCGAAGCCGCCCGGGACCTGCTGCTGCAGCAGTACGCGGGCTGGCACGGCGCGCTGGTGGAGTTGCGCCCCGAGCTGCCCGCGGAGCTCACGGGCCCCATCGCCGCCTTTTGCCGCGACCCGACGCTGGAGATGCCGACGAAGGTGGCGGCCGGGCGGGCGCACGAGCGCGCGCGCGCCGCACTGCTCGAAGCGCGCGCGGCCCTGCGCGTGGAGCGCGAGGGCGTCGAGGCCGAGCGCCAGCAGGCCCATGCCGAGGTCGAGCGCTTGCAGCGTGGAGAGCACACGCCGCCACAGCGCTTGCCGGGCAGGCAAGGCGAGGCGCGTGAGCAACGCGAGGGTGCGCCGCTCTGGAAGGTCTGCGACTTCGCGGCCGACCTGGGCCCGGTCCAGCGCGCCGGACTGGAGGGGGCCCTCGAGGCGACGGGTCTGCTCGATGCGTGGATCCCGCCCGAGGGTGACGTGGTGTTGGACGCGCTCGACGACGCGGTGCTCGTGCCTGCCGGCGGGCAGGCGCCCACGACCCGCCCCACGCTCGCCGACGCGCTGACCGTCGCCATCGACCCGGATGACCCCCGCGCGGCCGCGCTCGACGAGGTGCGCGTGCGCCAGGTACTCGACGCGGTCGGCCTCGGCCCGCGCGACGCCGGGCCCTTCGTCGATCCCGCGGGAGGCTACCGGCTCGGTCCGCTCACCGGCCGCCACCACAAGGACCAGGCCGAGCACATCGGACACGGGGCACGGGAGCAGGCCCGCCGCGCGGCCCTGTCCCGCGCCCAGGCACACCTGGACGCCCTCGACGACGCGCTGTCGGCGCTGGACGAGCGCGGACGCGAGCTCCAGGTGCGCTTGGACGCCGCCGAGCAGGAGCGGGCGCAGGTGCCGGATGGTGCGGCGCTGCGCGCGACCGTGCACGCGGAGGCGGAGGCCCAGCGCGTTGCGTACCACCACCGCGAGCGCCTCCAGGAAGCCACCCGGCTGCTCGACGTGGCACGACGCGCGCGTGCGGAAACCAGGCGCGCGCTGGCCGACGCGGCCGCGGCGCTGTCGCTGTCGCCTCACCTGGATGACCTGCCCGCGCTGCTGCAACGCGTGAGCGGCCTCGAGCACGCACTGCGGGGCGTCCGTGACGCGGTCCGCGCCGAGGAGCACGCCAGCGACGCCCTCGACGCCGCCGAGCGTCGCGCGGATGAGGCCGGCGCGCTGCGCCAGCGCCTGTCGGAAGCGCTCGCGTCCCAGCAGCGCGACGTGGGGAGGCGCACCGCGGAGCTCGACGCACTGCAGGCCGCGGCCGGCGCCGAGGTCGCGGCGGTGCTCGCCCAAATCGCAGCCGCCGAGGCGAAGGTCCGCGACGCCCGGCGCGCACTCGACATCCTGGAGCGGAGCATCCGCGAACGCGAGCACGCCCTCATCCGCATCGAGGCCCAGCTCGAGACCCTGGAGCCCGTGCTTCGGGAGCACCAGGCCCAGCGCGACCGGGCCGCCGCGCACCTCCAGAACCTGTGCGGCGCCGGCCTGCTGGCGCACCTCGCCGGCGACTTCGAGTCCTGGGCGGATGCCGCCCAGTGGTCGGCGACCCGCAGCGTGGAGGTGGCGCGCCGCATCGAGCGGGCCCTCTCCGAGGTCACCATGGACCCGCGGGCGCGAGAGAGGGCGCGCAACGCGGTACAAACCGCCATCACCGAGCTGCGAGCGTCGCTGGGCGCGCATCAGCTCGACCCCCGCCTCGAGGAGCGGCAGGGCGTGTTCGTCGTCGTCACGCCGCTGCGCGGCAAGGACCACAGCCCTGGCGAGCTCGAGGCGCACTTCGAGCACGAGGCCGAGGCCCGCGCGCGCGTCCTGCAGGAGGAAGAGCGCCGCGTCATCGAGAATCACGTCATCGACCAGCTCGCGGTCCACATGCAGCAGCGCCTGCGCGGTGCCGCCGAGACGGCCCAGCAAATGGGCAAGGAGCTCAAGGAGCGCCCGCTGCACACGGGCATGCGCATCGATCTCCAGTGGGAGCCAGACCCGGAGCTTGGCGAGGGACTGCACCGCGTGCGCAAGCTCATGGATTCTGCCGGCAGCGTCTGGTCGCTGCAGCAGCGCGCCGAGGTGGCCGACTTCCTGCGCCACCGCATCGACGAGGCCCGCGAGGCGGTCGAGCACGGCGCCGAGGAGGACGCCCTGCAGCGCGCGCTCGACTACCGGAAGTGGCACCGCTTCGCTATCTACCGCGAGCAGGACGGCGTCCGGAAGCGCCTGACCAAGCGCACCCACGGCACGGGCTCCGGCGGCGAGAAGGCCATTGCCCTCACGCTCCCGCAGCTCGCCGCAGCCGCCGCCCACTACTCCAGTGCGGTGTCTCACGCGCCGCGCATCATCCTGATGGACGAGGCCTTCGTCGGCGTCGACAGCGACATGCGCAAGAAGTGCATGGGGCTGCTGGCGGCCTTCGACCTCGACATGGTGCTCACCAGCGAGCGCGAGTGGGGCTGCTACCCGACCGTGCCCGCCCTCGCCATCTATCAGCTCGTCACGCAGCCGGGCGTCGACGCCATCCACGCCACGCGCTGGGTTTGGAACGGACGCGAGCGCGTGCAGACCGAGAGCCCGCGAGGGCCTTCCGAGGCCGACGCGCAGGCACCGCTACCCGGGCTCGAGGCGTGAGCAGCCAGCGCGACCGACTCGCAGACGCGCTCGGCGGGCCGGCCCTGGCCCGGCTACGCGAACGCCTTCGCGAACGCATCGAGCGCGGCGACTCGCTCGCCTCCGTGCTCGTGCTGCGCAGCCCGCACAGCGAGGAGCGTCGGGCGGTGGAGGGGCTCCTGGGGCGGCGGCCCGGCCGGGGCGAGAGTCTCTCGCTGCGGCCGCTCGAGCTCGAGCGCACGCTCCAGGATGCGGGGCTCGCGGACAGCTTGCGGGACGCGCTCGCGCGACTCGACGGGCCGCTGCTCGACCGGCGTCAGGCCGACGCCGGGCGGCGCCGCGCCTGGGCGGCTGCAGACGTGCCGGTGGAGGCGCTCGCGGCCACCCATCCGCTCGCGCTCGAGGTCTGGCGCGCGCTGCGAGGCGAAGGGCAGGTGCGGCGCGCAGCCGGCGGTGACCCGGAGGCCGCGCGCGCCCTCTCGCGCGGCTACGCGGCGGGCGTGGTCGCGCTGGATGAAGCCGCCACCACCTCGGGCGATGTCGCGCTCAGCCTCGCCGAGCTGGCCACACGCATCACCGGCGACGCACACGGCCTCGACCCCGGCCGCCCGTTGTCCGCGCTGCTTCTGCGCTACGCCATGGCCGCGCGCGGAGTCGGCGACGACGCCGCAGCGCGCGACCCGCGCGCCCTCTGGCGCGGCGTCGGCGTCGAGGTGGACCCGCTGTCGAGCCACGTGCTGGTATTGAACTTGCGGCTGGGCGGCGGCGGTCCCGTGGTCGAAGCGCTGCGTGTGTACGCCGAGGCGGGCGAGCCATCGCGGGTGACCCTGCGGGCGCTTCAGCGCCACGTGCAGGACGTGGCCGCCCCGCGGGACGTCTTCGTGTGCGAAAACCCGATGGTGGTGCTCGCCGCCGCCCGCGAGCTGGGAGCGCACTGCCGCCCACTGCTGTGCGTCGAGGGCCAGCCCAGCGCCGCCGCCAGCGCCCTCATGGGCGCGCTGCGCGGTGCCGGCGCACGACTGTGGTACCACGGCGACTTCGACTGGCCCGGCATCCGCATCGCGCGCGGGGTGGTCGAGCGGCACGGTGCGGTCCCCTGGCGCCTGTCGACAGCCGACTACACCGGCGCGCACGGCGCTCTCCCCTTGACGGGAGCGCGGGTCGAGGCCCCCTGGGACGCCGCGCTCGCTGCGGCCATGCACGCTCGCGGCATTGCAGTCCACGAGGAGGCCGTGGTGGCGGACCTGCTCGTGGACCTCGGCAATCAGCGCGGGGCGGTGTCCCGCCGCAGTTGACCCGCGAGCTGTTCCAGGGCGCCGGCGAGCAGGCCGGCCGCCTGGGGTGGCGCCTCGATGCTCAGGCCGCCGCCGGGCTTGACCCGGACCCGCAGCTGCTGCACGAGGGTTCCGAGCGCCTGGGCGTCGAGCGCGAGCGCGGTGGGGAGCTGGTCGCCTCCGCTGGCGGGGTCGGGGGCGCCGGACGCCTCCTGCGTGGAACGGGGCTCCACGGGCTGCTGCGGCAGGAAAGAACCGGCAACGTCGAGGTCGTCCGCGTCGTCGGCCGCGTCGTCTGTGGCAGGCAGGGAGGCAGG
>JAPPOT010000669.1 GCA_028817855.1 Myxococcales bacterium | reverse complement strand
CGCTATCGACAACTGCCCGGATGACGACAACCCTGGCCACGAGGACGCCGACGCGGACGGCACGGGCGACCTGTGCGACGACGACCGCGACGGAGACGGTGTTGCAAACGCCAGCGACAACTGCCCGGACGACGCCAACGCAGCCCAGGAGGATCAGGATTCCGACGGCTTCGGCGACGCCTGCGACGATGACACCGACGGTGACGGCATCGACGATGACCTGGACAACTGCCCGTTCACCCCGAACGCAGACCAGGTCGACGGTGATGTGGACGGCGTCGGCGACGCCTGCGAGAGCGACGCCGACGGCGACGGGATCGACGACGGCGAGGACAACTGCCCCGATGTGCCCAACGCCGACCAGGCAGACTTCGACGGTGACGGCGCCGGCGACGCCTGCGACCCTGTCTTCTACACCGCCGGTCACGGCGACATGGCCTTCGAGTTCGAGGTTGCCGACGGCGAGCTCGAGGTCAACGTGCACATCGAAGGGGGCACCGTGGATGGTGTCGACGATGTGGACGGCGAGTTCCCAACCGAGCTCCTGCACATCGTGACCGACGCCACCTTCGCTCGCCCCGATCCGGATTCGGGCGCCTACGAGCTGCTGTGCGTGGACCCCGGTGATTCCGTGTTCTGGCTGCCCCAGAGCAATGCGGACGCCTCCGCCAACGACGTCCCGTTCCTGGGCCTCGCCAACGAGGCGCCGGCCGGCGAGTTCGTGGACGACACGCTGCTACTCGAGCTGGTCGACGTCGCGTCGCCGGCGGGCACCGGCGCATACTCGATGTGGAGGCCCGACCTGCTCGGACCCGAGTTCTCCATGTCCTCGTGCGACGGCATCGACGCGACCGACGCGGTCTCGCTCCCCCCCGGTCATGACCACTTCAACATGGGCTTCGGCGCCGATGGCGTCGGCACCTGGGACGTGACCTACCGCATCAGCGGTGAACTGACGGCGGGCGGCACCGTCTCCGAGGAGTTCACGGTCCACTACGAGATCCAGTAGCACCCACCCGCCACAGGGCGAGAGCCCAGGCGCGCTCGGCGCCGGTGGCTGCATCCGCGGCCACCGGCGCCTCGCGCCGTTTCCGCCCGGCGGAGAAGTGAAGGAAATGAAGATGCGCTGCGTTGCATGCACCGCACTGGCGACCTGTCTGGTCGCCTGCTCCGACGAGCCCGAGCGCGTGCTCTACACGGGCGGCCACGCCGACATCGCGCTCGAGCTCGTCGTCGAGGATGGCGAGGCGAGCTGGGATGCCCGCCTCTCCGCCGTCGACTCCACGATCGACGGCGAGCGAGTGAGCGGCGCCCTGTCGCTCGAGGACGTGGCGATCGCCTCGAGCGCCCGGTTCGCGCGTCCTGCCGCCGATTCCGGCGCGTTCGACCCCCTGTGCATCGAGGGCGGGGCACACCTCGCCTGGTTGCCCCAGGGGCTCGAGGACGCCAGGCGCGCCGACGCCCCCTTTCTGGGGATCTCCGCCACGGCCGACCCGGAAGCCCTGGAGTCGGGCGGGTTCGACATTCGACTGCGGCGCGTGGAGTCCCCCTCCGGCGCCGGCGTGTATTCGCTCTGGCGCGACGGCTTCCCGCCCGAGTTCCCCATCGCGTCCTGCGACGGCATCGACGACGCCGACATGCTCGCCGTGCCACTCGGGCACGACCACTACAACATGGGATTCACCGAGACCGGCGAGTGGACGGTGACCTACGAGGCCGTCGCGCGCCTCGCCAGCGGGGACGTGACGGCCCTCGAATTCCGGGTGCACTATGTCCTCGAGTAGTCGTCGCGGGGGGCTGCTCGGCATCGTCGCGCTCAGCGGTGCCGCCTCGTTGTGCCACCAGCTGCTGTGGACCCGCAGGTTGGTCGACGTCCTGGGAAGCAGCACCTCGGCCAACGCGCGCGTGCTCGGCGCTTTCTTTCTCGGCCTGTCCTTGGGGGCGGCGCTGGCATCCCGGCGCGTCGATGCCATCGCGCGGCCGTGGCGCGCACTCGCCATCGCGGAGCTTGCGATCGCGGTCCTAAGCCTGCCCGCACTCACCGTACCCGCCTGGAGTCCGTGGATCTGGCAGGCCGTGGGTGTGGACGGACTGGTCGCCACCGGCGGGGGTCTGATCAAGCTGATCGTGGCGACGGCCGTCATCGCACCGCCAGCGGTCGCGATGGGCTTCACCCTGCCGCTGGCGCTCGCCGCTGCGGGCGCGCGCTCGGCCGAGGCAGGCCGCGTCGGTTCCTGGCTCTACGCCATCAACACGGTGGGTGCGGTGGCTGGCGTGGTCGCCGTCGCCGGGCTGCTCCTCGCGACCTTCGGTCTGACCGGTTCCATGTGGGCCGCCATGGGTCTCAACCTGGCGGCGGCGCTCTTCGCGATCCTGCTCGACCGGGCGCCTGCGCGCGCGGCGCCTGCCTTCGTCGAGGCACCAGCGCGTTCGCCTCAGCGGCTGCTGCCGCCTGGCGTGCTCGGCCTTGCCTTCCTCTCGGGCGCTGGCGTGCTCGCGATCGAGGTGGTCGCGCTGCACCTCCTGATGCTGGTCGCGACCATGTCGTTCTACGCCCCGGCGGTGATTCTGGGGACGATGATCGCCATGCTCGCCGTCGCGGCGGCCCTGACGTCCGTCTTCCTTCGTTCGGCGGACGCCCGGTCGGCGATTGGGCCGGTGCTCGCCACGGGCGGGGCCCTCACGGCGGCGGCGCCCCTGATCTACTGGGCGCTGGTCAGCGGCGGCGCCCTCTCCGGCTTCAGCGACAGCGTTGGAGGCTTCGCTGGTTCGCTCCTTGGACTGACCGCGGCGTTCGTCGGCCCCGCGGCGCTGTGCGTGGGTTGCCTGTTCCCACTGTTGATGGGCCATGCGACCCGTTGCGCGACCGACGCGCCGGGTGCCGTGGCTCAGCTGCTGGCCGTCAACGGGATAGGGGGACTGGTCGGAGCGGAGATCGCCTACCAGGGAATGCTCCCGGCCTTCGGGCCCCACCTCGCGCTCGGTGCGATCGGGCTCGTCTATTGCATCGCGGCCGCTGCATTCGCGACGGCCGCACCTCGGGGCCCCACGCGTTCGTGGTCCACGGGCTACGCCATGCTGTGCCTCGCTGGCACCCTCGGCATCGCCGCCCTCCAGCTGCCGGGCCTGCCGACCCTCAACCCGCACCACGGATTCGACGTGCTCGAACAGACGAGCGACCGCCACGGGACGCTGGCCGTCGCCGACCACCCGGCGCTGGGCCGCGCCATGGTGGTGAACAACCAGTACATCCTGGGTAGCACCGCCGCGCAGTTCGACCAGGAACGCCAGACCCATCTCCCACTGTTGCTGCACCCGCAGCCCCGGCGCGTTGCGCTGATCGGTCTCGCGACCGGGACTTCCGCCGGCGCGTCGGTGCTGCACCCCACGGTTTCGCAGCTGGAGGTGCTGGAGCTTTCCCGCGCCGTGATCGACGCGGCGCGCGATCACTTCAGTGAGGCGAACCGCCACGTGGTCGACGATCCACGTGTCGTCGTGCTGGAAGAGGACGGCCGCACGTACATCGGCGCCGCCCGCGAGCGCTTCGACGTGATCGTCGGGGATCTATTCCTCCCGTGGTCTGCCGGGGTCGGAAGGCTGTACAGCGTGGAGCACTTCGAGTCCGTCCACCGGGCGCTCGCCGATGGCGGCGTGTACTGCCAATGGCTGCCGATGTACCAGCTCAGCGAGCCGCAGCTCGACCTGGTGGTGGCTTCGCTCCGCCGGGTGTTCCCGGTGGTGCACCTCTTCCGCAACGGGTTTCGTCCCGACAAGCCTTCGCTGGCGATGGTTGCGCTCAAGGACGCCGAGCTCTCCTGGTCGGTGGTCTCGGCCCGGGCCTCCGCCGTGCGGGCACACGGTCGCGTCGACGATCCGTCCATGCGCCACGCGGTCGCGCTGGCCATGCTGTACCTGGGCCGGGTCGACGGCGAGACGCCGGCGACCGAGGTCAACAGCCTCGGCAACCTCGCGCTCGAGCTCGACGCAAGTCGAGTCCGCCTGAGCGCCGGCGAGAGCCGCCAGTACCTGCAAGGCCAGCGATGGAACGACTTCCTTCAGCGGCGCCTCGAGGCCACGCGCACCGACGAAGCGCTCGGCGGTGATCTGGGCCGGCTCGTTCGGCTGGGCATCGAGCTGACCACGTGGGACGTGGCACTGCGCATCGAGCACCGGGAGGTCGAGCGCCTCGGCGAGCGCATCCGGCGCTCCTTCCCGGCGGTGGTGAGCTCCGATCCGGGCGCGGACTGGACGAAGTGGCCGGGGCCGACGGGCTGGCGCGGCCGGGCGGCCCGCCCCGTCCCCGAGGGCCCGTCAGCGGCATCGCACGCGCGGCCGTCGGGGCAGGGCGAGGTCGTGCAGTGAGGTCCAGGGCGGCCGCCCCGTGGGCGATGGTTGCAGCCGTCCTGGCGAGTCTCGCGCAGGCCCGCGCCCATGCCGACGCACGCGATCCAAGCGCGCTCTCCGCGGTGGTGTTGGACGCGGACACCCGCCGGCCGGTCCGCGGTGCCCGGGTGACGGTCATGCACGGCGACCTGGAGCTCGCCTCGGGCACGACCGATGGCGGGGGTGCCGTCGCACTCACCTGGCTGCAGCCGCCAGCCCAGCAGCGCGCCTCGAAGGCCGCCGCGGAGCTGCGAGTCGAGATCGCACACCGCGACTACGACGCTACCCGGCGGTCGGTCCCCCATACCGGTACGGGTGCCACCTTCCAGGTGCTGCTCACGCCGATCGAGGTCATCGAGGTGTCTGCCCGTGCCTACTCGGACGTCTTCCGGCCCACGACGACGTTGAGCGGGCGGTCGCTGCAGGAAAGCGTACGCACCAACGTCCCGGAGACGATCGCAGAGGTGCCCGGCGTGGCGGTCGCCTACAACGGTCCCGGTGCCGCGCGCCCCACGATCCGCGGCCTGGGTGGCGACCGCGTGCGGATGCTCGAGGATGGGTTCGCGGTCGGCGACCTCTACTGGAGCGCGTCGGATCACGGGGTCATGGTGGAGCCGCTGAGCGCGCACCGGGTCGAGGTCGTGCGCGGTCCGGCCTCGCTCATCTACGGCGCCAACGCACTGGGGGGCGCCGTCAACGTGGTACGCGACGACATTCCCGCCGAGCCACGCGACGCGGTCGAGGCTTCGCTGGGAGCCCAGGTCGAGTCGGCGACCGGCGGCGTGGCGCAGGCGGGTTCCATCGTGCTGCCCGCCGGACCGCTCTCGGTGCGCCTCGAGGAGTCGGTGCGACTTCACCAGGACGTGCGCACGCCCCGTGGCGAGATACCGAACACCGACATGTCCGCGCTGGGCGGCAGCGCCGGGCTCGGGTGGCATCCCGGTTGGGGCTTGTTGGGCGCATCCGTGCGCTACTACGAGAACGGCTACGGCGTGCCGGGGGAGTTCGACGGACAGCTGGTGCCCGGCGGACACCCCGGGGGTGCGGCCATCGAGGCTCGCCGCCTGAACGGCAAGCTCCGGGCGCGCTACGATCTCGACGCGGGCATCGAGAGCCTGGAGCTCGGGGCGAGCGCCAATCGCTATCTCCACGACGAGATCGAAGGCGTCATCGACGGGCAAAGAGCCCTGGGTGCCTCGTTCCAGCTCGACAGCCTGCACGGCAACTTCATCGTTCGGCACCGGCTCGACGGGGGCGCCTCACCGAGCCTGCGCGGCGCGACTGGCGTCGCCATCTCGGCCCAGGACCTCCTGGCCGGCGGCAACTCGCCCGGCGTGCGCTCGGGTGACGACCTGGGCATCGCCGGACTCGCCTTCCAGCAGCTCGACGTGGGGCCCGTCTCGCTGCACGCGGCAGTCCGCTACGAGCACCGCCAGCTGTCGCCCGACGACACCACGCCCATCATCCTGCGGACGGCCGAAAGGATCATCGACAGATCGGTGGCTCGGCGCCGCTTCGACCTCCTGTCCGGCTCCCTCGCCGCGATGTGGGAGCCGACCGCGGGCTGGGTCGTGGGCTCGACCGTCGCGCGCTCCTCGCGCGCCCCGAACCTGCAGGAGCTCTATTCCGACGGCCCGCACCTGGCGGACTTCTCCTTCGACATCGGGACGCCCGGCCTGCCTCCGGAGGTCGGTACCGGCGTCGATCTATTCGTGCTCGTCGACGACGAGCACCTCGACCTGGAGCTCGCGGGCTTCGTCAACTACGTCGACGATTACGTGCAGTACACGCCGACGCTGGAGATGATTCGCGTCTTCCGCGAGGGGGTACGACCGAGGGACACGCCGGTCTTCGAGGCACGCAACGTGGACGCGCGCTTCGTCGGCGCGGAGGGCACGCTGAGCCTCCGGCTTGGTTACGGGATCAGCCTGAGCTCGACGCTCTCCTACGTCTGGGCAGAGCGGCGGGACGACTCCGATCCCTTGCCCTTCATCGCTCCTCTGCACGGCAAGGTCGGGCTTCGCTACGAGCTCGATGGCTTCTTCGCTGGCCTGAGCCTCTCCGGCGCTGGGCGGCAATCGCGGGTACCGCGCGCCGTCGCGATCGGTGGGGCCGTGGAGCGCCCGCAGGAGCCGACCGACGGCTACGCGCTGGTCCACGCAACCGCCGGCCACGTCACCCATCTGCTCGGGCTGACCCATACCCTGACCGCCCGGCTGTTCAACCTCACGGACCGTCCCTGGCGCGACCACCTGTCGCGCATCAAGGACGTGGCGCCCCAGATGGGACTCAACGCCTCGCTGACCTACGAGCTCCGGTACTGATCATGGAAACTGGCAAGCGCAACGACACCAAGAGGCTCCTCGCGCTGACAGCGCTCGCCGCGCTCGGCTGCGGCGCTGGCGGCATCGAGGTCGACGAGACTCGCGGCGGTGGCGGACACGGCTATTTCGACGAGGTGGAGCTCCGCGTCGCGGAAACGGGCGCGGGGATCGCAACCTGGACCCTCCAGCAGGGCTGGATCGACGCATCGGGTGAGCCGCTCGACGCCCTACCCGCCGTCGTCGTTTCGCCGACCGGCAGCCTCGAGCCACTGCACGCCGGGGGACCGCCTGCATCGCTGAGTGTGCGAATGCGAGGGTCGGACAACCTGGACATCGAGCCGCTCGACCCCGAGAGCGCTACCGGCGGCAACCCCTGTGGAGAGTTCTCGGCCCGCTACTTTCCGCTCGACGATGCGACGTCCGTGATCGCCTGGCCCAACGTCCCGGCTCCCGACGCTGACGATGGGCCCGCGATCTTTGCCGAGCGCGCGGACGGCGAGGTCGTGCAGCTATTCCACTGCGACCGGCTCGACATCTACCCGGAGCAGGCAGGTTCCGCCCACCTGGAGCTCCTCCTGTGGCACGTCAACCATGCCGACCAGGCCACCGATGCGCTCACGGTGGATGTCCTGGACGCGCGGTAGCTCACAGCGTGTTGGGAGGCGCCAACACATAATGCAACCTCCTTGCATGCGCAATACTATTGCGTCTACAGTCGGCGTCATGTCACGTCAGGAATGCGCGGCCCATGGGAGCCGTGAGGAATGCGACACCCACGGGAGCCGGATCGACAGGGCGGGTACCCTGTGCAGTGCGGCCTGTGCCGCCCATTGCGCCTCGGCTGCGCTCGTACCCGGCGTGCTCGCCGCACTCGGCCTGCCCTTTCTCGAGGGCCACGCCGCCGAGTGGGGCTTCACCCTCGTGGCCGTCTCGCTGGCCGCCGTGGCTTCGAGCTACGCGTGGCGCCGGCACCGCTCCGCGGTCGTCCACGGCGCCTTCGCGCTGGGCATCGTCGCGCTCCTCGGAAGCCGCTTCCTGGAAGAAGCGGGCGTCCATGGCCTCGGTACGATGGTCGGGGTCTGTGGCGCCCTCGCCCTGGTCGCGGGCCACGTGCTCAACATGCGCCGGGCGAGCCCCGCGGCCGCAGTTGCGAGTCCGCCTGCCGGCTGAGCCCCGCTTGCAGTTGCAAGGCGACTCGTCTACGGTCGCGACCGTGGAGAGGCTGTCGCGCGAGGACGCCAAGAAACGGGTGCATGCCGCCGGCCTGCGTGCGACCGCGCCCCGGGTGGCCGTGCTGCGTCTGCTCGCGGGCTCGAAGAAGCCCCTTTCCCACACCGAGGTGGTCGATGCCATCGGCAGCGACGACTGGGACCAGGCCACCCTCTACCGGAACCTCCTGAAGCTGGTCGACGCCGACCTGGCGCGCATTGCGAATCGAGTCGACGGCATCGCCCGGTACGAGGCGCGCGGGGAAGACGACAGTCCCCATCTGCATCCGCACTTCTCGTGCCGGTCTTGCGGCGCGGTCGAGTGTCTTCCGGACGCGAAGCTCACCGGCCCGGTGGATCGACGCTGGCATCGCTCGCTCTCCACGTCCGACCTGCAGCTCACGGGCGAGTGCCCGGACTGTCTGAAGGCGCAATCGGCAACGCGCAAGAAGCGTGCGACCAAGCGACGCAGGAGCTGAGCCGGTTCGCCGGGCGCTGTCGTAGGCGTCAGCGCCCGAGGCCGAGCGCCAGGGCCGGTATCCGGTGGCCGTGCTCCCGCTTCGCGCACAGGTAGCGTTGGTTGCGCGCGCCGACTCCGGTGACGTGCACCCGTTGAGAGACATGCTCCAGCCCCAGGGCGCGCATCTGGCTCACCTTGTCGGGGTTGTTGGTGAGCAGCTGGAAGGGTCGCTCACCGAGCAGGTGGTGAATGAGCGCCGCGGCGTGGCGGAAGTCACGCTGGTCGTCCGGATAGCCGAGCGCCCGGTTGGCCTCGTAGGTGTCGAGCCCCTCGTCCTGCAGCAGGTAGGCGGCGGCCTTGGACCAGAGCCCGATGCCGCGCCCTTCGTGCGCCGCCATGTACACCAGCACGCCGCCCGCCGGCGACTCCACGATCTGCTGTAGAGCGGATTCGAGCTGCGGCCCGCAGTCACACCGGAGGGAGCCCAGCACGTCGCCGGTGAAGCACGTGGAGTGGATGCGGACGAGCGGCGCGGAAGGGTGCCGTGCAGGATCGCCAAATGCCCACAGGCTCACGTGCTCACTCCGCTCCGCGCCGGGATGCACGCTCGCGGGTGCGGCGACGTACCACCGGCCAACAACCTCCCGCTGCCCGACGACCATCGCCATCGGCACAGGACCAATGACCTCGAGTGCCTCGCCTGAATTCGATCCGTCCGGGCCGTCGGCGCACTCGAGAGGCACCGGGATCCGCTGCAGGCGGCCAATGTCGCGTAGGCGCTCGAGCACCGCTGTGACCTTGCTGGAAACCATCGGGGCAGCCGCCTCCTGCTGTCGGCCGAAGCGCTACATAACGCAAACGGCTTGCATACACAACCAGCGCATGAGCTTGGAATCGATCGTGATGTCAGCCGAGAACCGGGACCGGGACCGGGACCGAGACCGAGACCGACTATGAAGTGGCCTCTCGGTCAAGGTTGGATCGGTCCCTGTAG
>JAPPOT010000418.1 GCA_028817855.1 Myxococcales bacterium | reverse complement strand
GCCCTAGGGGCCTTCGGCATCAGCCTGCACATGGGCTTCGCTTTCGGGGGCGACGACCTGGCCCGGGCGATGTTCAGCAACGGGGACACGCGCGACCTCAAGGCCGGCAACGGCTCCGTGATCGGCGTGGGCATCGCGCTCACGCCCCTGCGCGACGGACCCCACGCCCTGGGAATCACCGTCGACCAGGCCGTGAAATTCGAGGAGATCCGAGCGAGCAATGCCTCGATCTTCCTGACGCGCTTCCCGCTGGTCACCGCCGTCGACTACCGCTTCCTGCTCGGCGGCAACTGGTGGTTCGTGTGTGCGGGCGGCGTGGTCTACGAGTACGGCATCAACATCAGCGGCAGCGGAGACCTGGACGACGTCGATGACGACCTGGACAACGCCCTGGGCTTCATGGGCGAGGGCGGCGTCGGCTACCAGGAACGCTCCTTCGTCGCCGACTTCGCGCTGCGCTACACCGGGATCAGCTACACGGCGCCCGGCAGCGAGGCGGAGGCGGACGCCGACAGCTTCGGCTTCGTCGTGACCGGCGCCTATTTCTTCTAGTGTCCTGAGTCCGTGGTTGTGCGAACTACGGACTCAGGACACTAGCAGTCGACCGCGAGCAACGGGACGAACATCTCCTCGGCTGCGGTGCCGCCGTGCACGCCGATGTGCTGCACCGGCTTGTGACCCGGCAGGGTGTCGTAGATCACGCGATGCTCGCGGCCGATCAGCACGCGGTCGCCGAGCCGCTCGAGTAGCTGGGGCGCCACTTCTTCGCCGCGCCCCAGCCAGCCCTCCTCCAGCAGCTCGGGGGGCTTGCGGCACTCGAAGCGATCGGCCAGCTCGGCCTCCACGTAGCGGTCGAACGCCGGCGCGGCGCCGGGCTTGAGATGGCAGAAGGCGGCGCGTGGCTCGCCGCACAGGGGCTGCGCGAGCTGGGCCGCGAGCTCCGGATGGTCCTCGAGGCGCGTCACGTCGTGGTCCTCGGTGTCGACGAAGCCATGGTCCGCGGTGACCAGCAGCAGGGTGTCGGTGCCGGACAGCGCCTCGATCAGGGCCGCGATGCGCGCCTCGAGCTCGTGGAAGTGGGCGACCGCGAACTCGCTCTCGGTGCCGTGGCCGTGACAGACCGTGTCGTAGCCCGGCCAGTACGCGTAGAAGTAGCGCGACCCGTCGCTATCCGACACCTCGCGCCGCATGGTCTCGAAGAAGCCGACTGTGTCCGAGTAGCCGACGCGGCGAGAGGCACCGCCGAGCGCGACGTTGAAGGGCGCGTTGGTGATGTGATGGGGGCTGATGATCGTGCAATCGACCGCGAGCTGACGCTCGAAGGCACCGACGGGTACGATGGGCTCCACCGGGACCCCCGCGCTGTGCAGGCTGGGCCCGCCCCAGCGCGCCCGGAAGGGTAGGATGGCGGTCACGGTGCCGACCTCGCGCAGGTGCATGTGCCAGCCGGTCACGGCGTGCTGCTGCGGCGGCACACCGGTGAGGAACGTGGTGATCGCCGGCGCCGTCGCGGTGGGAAAGACCGAGGTGATCTCACCCAATAGGTGGTCGCGGAGGCAGCGGCTGTGCCGCTGGAAGTAGGCTGCACCGAGACCGTCGAGGATCAGCAGCAACACGTTGCGACCCGACGCAACGCGCGCGGGCGGCAGCAGGGTGAGCGGCGGACAGGCGCCTGGCTCGCCGCCGAGGCCCTCGCGCAGCGAGGCCATCAGGTTGGCGATGCCGCCGCCGTCGTAGTCGGGTCTCGGCATGTTGGGCAGCGTAGCATCGGGCGCGGGCACGGGCGCCCTGGGCCGCGGTGCTTACGTTGGGCTGCAGCGGATGCCGAATGCGAAACGAGTCAAGGCGGTGATGACCCCGTTCCCCTACTCGGTGGCCTGGGAGGAGGGGGTGCAGCACGCGATCGACATGATGCAGGAGCACCAGATCCGCCACCTGCCGGTGACCCGGGACGACGCGATCTACGGTGTGGTCTCGGACGCCGACCTGCGCGTCGCCCGCGCCATGCGGCAGGAGCGCGAGCACCAGGCCGACGTCCAGGTCGGGCTCGTCTGTACGCGGCATCCCTACGTGGTGGACCTGGAGACGCCCCTACTCGAGGTCGCCGAGCAGGTGGTGGAGCGCCAGGTGGGCTCGGCCCTGGTCACCCGCGAAGGCAAGCTCTGCGGCATCCTGACCACGACCGACCTGTGCGCCGTCCTGTGCGAGCTGCTGAGGGCACGCGCCGCGCCCCCACCCGAGGACGAGGCGGGCTAGGCGGTCGTCAGCGCTGCCGGGGCTCGGGTAAGCTCCGGCCGAGATGAGCCAAGCCGAAAGCGCACCCGAGGGATCCCGGCTGCTGCGGGTCCTCAACCGGATCGCCTCGGTGGGCAACCGCCTGCCCGATCCGATCACCCTCTTCGCGATCCTGGCCGGCGTGGTCGTCATCGCGTCCGCGCTGGGCGAAGGCATCTCGGAGCAAGTCGCCCAGCGTGACGGCAGCGTGGCGACCAAGACCGTCCGCAGCCTGCTCAGCAGCGCGGGCGTGCGCTGGATGTTCGACAGCGCGGTCACCAACTTCACGGGTTTCGCACCCCTGGGCTCGGTGCTCACCGTCATGATCGGCATCGGCGTGGCCGAGCGTAGCGGCCTGGTCTCCGCCGCCCTGCGCGCGCTGGTGCAGAGTGTGCCGAAGTCGCTGGTCACCGCGGCGGTCGTCTTCGCCGGCGTGATGAGCTCGATGGCCGCCGACGCGGGCTACGTGGTGCTGACGCCGCTGGGCGCCGTGCTCTTCGTCGGGCTTGGCCGCCATCCGATCGCAGGACTGGCGGCCGCGTTCGCGGGTGTGTCGGGCGGCTACAGCGCCAACCTCTTCATCACGGGACTCGACCCGCTACTGGCAGGCCTCACCCAGGAGGCCGCCCGCACCATCGACCCGGAGTACCGCGTCACCTCGATCGCCAACTACTACTTCATGCTCGGCTCCACCGCGCTCATCACGGTCGTCGGCACGCTCGTCACGAGCCGCATCGTGGAGCCGATGCTGGGGCCCTACGAGGGCGAGCACCAGGATGAGCCCGAGACCTCCGGGGCCGCCGCCGAGACCCGAGCCCTGCGCCTTTCGGCCCTCGCGGCCACCATCACGGTCGCGCTCATCGCGCTGCTGGTGGCCTTCCCCGACGCCCCCCTGCGCGACGCGGTCAAGCCCGGACGCCCCGCGGTCGAGGCGCTCGGCACTTTCTTCGGCGCGATCGAAATCCTGATCGCCATCGCCTTCTTCATCCCCGGTGTCGTCTACGGCGTGGCCACCGGCAGTGTGAAGAACGACAAGGACGTGGCGCGCATGACCTCGGAGACGATGGCCACGATGGGCGCTTACATCGCGCTGGCCTTCGTCGCTGCGCAGTTCGTGGCGTACTTCAACTGGACCAACCTGGGCGCCGTGAGCGCGGTCAAGGGCGCCGGGGTGCTCAAGGCGGCGGGCCTATCGGGATTGCCGCTGTTGTTGGCGTTCCTGGTCGTGTCGTCGACCATGAACCTCTTCGTCGGCAGCGCATCGGCCAAGTGGGCCTTCATGGCGCCGGTCTTCGTACCGATGATGATGATGATGGGCTTCAGCCCGGAGGCCGTACAGGCGACCTATCGCGTCGGCGACTCGACGACGAACATCATTTCACCGCTGATGCCGTACCTGCCGATCATCATCGTCTTTGCACAGAAGTACGATCCGCGCGCCGGCCTCGGCACGATGATCGCCGCCATGCTGCCCTACTCGATCGCCTTCGGACTGTGCTGGACGGGGCTGCTCGCGGTGTGGATCGGGTTCGATTTCCCACTCGGACCCGGTGTCTCCAGCAGCTACTCGTTCACTGAGTAGGTCCATCCTTCCACCGTCCCGTGCTGGACGATCGTTCACCTCTGTAGGATCGCGCGCTTGCCCCAGCTGGGCTAGCGCGTATGGTTGGGCCCCAGATGTCTGCGCTGGGGGTCAGTACACTCGCGCTCGCGGGAGTTTACGCGGCGGTGGGGGGCCATGCGCTGGTCGTGTGGGGTGGCCGACGTTCCGATCGCGTGGTTGGCGTATTCGGACTCGTGTGCCTGAGCATGGCCGTCTACGCGCTGGGGTCGACCGCCCTGACCGAAGCGCACAGCGTGGCCGAAGCCGGCCGCGCCCAGACCCTGCAGCTGATCGCCGCGAGCGTCGCGGCGGCGCTCTACATCCCATTCTGCAGCGAGCTGCGCGGCGGCACGCCGCGTTGGGTCTACCCCTTCGGCCTGGGGCTACCGATCACCGCGCTGCTGCTCACCTTCTTCGGTGGACTGGTGGTGCCTCAGGCGGCGCCCACCGGTCCGACGCTGGGCTACGCCCCGAACCTCGTGCAGGCCGAGCTCACGCTCGGGGGCGAGCTGGTGCAAGCCTGGCTGCTGAGCTGCATCGCGCTGGCCATCCTCCTCGCCTACTGCGGCGAGGACCGGCAGCGCTTGAGACCGCCGGTCTGGGCTCCCGCCGCCGTCGTGTCGTGCGCCGCGTTCGACATCTGGGCCGAGAACACCGGCATCAATACCGTGTACCTCAGCGAGTACGCCTTCCTGGTGCTCGTGATCGGTGTCAGCCAGCGGTTGATCGCGCGCGCCCGGCGCGTATCCCGCGCGCTGTCCCTGCGCACGGCCGAGCTCGAGGCGAGCACTCAGCGCATCGAAGCCACACACCAGGCACGCCTGCGCCGCGAGCAGCTGGCCGCCGTCGGCGAGCTGTCCGCCATCGTCGCCCACGAGCTGCGCAACCCCCTGGCGATCATCGGCAACGCCAGCACCAGCCTTGGGCGCGCACGACCGCAATGCGACGACTGGCTCACCCTGGTCGAGGTGCTCGACGAGGAGGCTGACCGCCTCGACCGCCTCGTCGACGGGCTGCTCACCTACAGCCAGCCGATCGAGCCCCGCGTCGAAACGCTCGACACCGCGCGATTGCTGGCCATGGCGACGGAGCGCGCCCGCCACGCGCTCTCGCCCGACGCCAAGCTGCGCCTCGAGGTTCGCGATCACGGCGGTCGCTGCGACGTGGATGCCGAGCTGCTGTGCCAGGCGCTGTGCAACCTAATCGAGAACGCACACCACGCCATGCCCGGGGGCGGCACCGTCACCGTCAGCGCAGGCGACGGCACACGCGGCGGCCGACCCACGACGCTCCTGCAGGTCACCGATGACGGCCCCGGCATGCCGGCCCCGCTGCTCGAGCGCGTGCGCGAGCTCTTCTTCACGACGCGCCAGAATGGCACGGGCCTCGGCCTGGGTGTGGTCGAGCGCGTGGTGCAGGCGCACGGCGGTGAGATGGAGATCGACAGCGTCGCCGGCCGCGGGACCACCATCTCGCTACACCTGCCTCGCAGGATCGCCACCGCACAGGCCGCGGCACCCACGGCCACGCCCGAGGCCATCGTGCTGGCCCACCCGGAGCCCGCGTCGTGATCGGGCCCGCCGCGGCAGCGATGTACTACGTCGCGGCGATGGGCGTCGCGATCGGGATGTTCTCGCAGCTTCAGTTCCGCAAGGAGCCCGGCAGCCCCTATCGCTACTTCCACGTGTTTCTGTACGCGCTGGCGGTCGACAGCGTCGGCACCGCGGTGCTGAGCGACGCGACTACCCTCGACACGGGCTACCAGGCCCAGCGCCTGCAGCTGCTGGGCCAGGCGCTCGCCCTGGGCGCCTTCCTGGACTTCCAACAGCGCGCGACGGCGGAGTCGCGCGCCACGGTGCTGATGCTGCGGGCCTTGAGCGCGCTGATCCTGCTGATCGCCGCCTCCGGCTCGATGCTGCTGCCCGGCCAGGCGGTGGCGACGGCGAGCCACGCCCTGCCCTTCGCCGTCGTGTACCCGGAGGTGCGCCTCAGCGGGCTCGGCTACCTGGCCTATGGCGTCGCGCTGGTGCTCCTCGGGCGCGGCGTGCTCAAGCTCGGCCGCACCCCGCGCCCGGACATCAGCCGCGCGATGTTCTACAGCTTCGCGCTCGCCTTCGTCTGCGTGCTCCACGACCAGCTGATCCGCTTCGGGATGATCGAGTCGATCTACCTGCTCGAGCTCTCGTCGCTGGCGTGCATGCTGACCGTGAGCCTCGGCCAGGCGCGGCGCTTCGTGCGCGAGAGCGACGAGCTGCAGCGCCGGGGCCAGGATCTGGAGCGCAGTCACGATCAACTCCAGGACGCTCAGGACCAGCTGATCCAGACCCGCCGCCTGGCCGCCATCGGCGAGCTGTCGGCCGTGATCGCGCACGAGGTGCGCAACCCCCTGGCCGTGATCAAGAACGCGGTCTCGCGCCTGCGCAAGGGTGACACCCTACTCGACGACACACGCAAGGAGCTGGTGCGCATCACCGGTGAGGAGGTCCAGCGCCTCACGCGCTTGGTGGAGGACATGCTGACCTATGCCAAGCCGCTGCAGCTCGAGCTCGGCGACCACCGGCCGCTGACACTAGTCGAGGCCGCCATCGAGAGCGCGCGCGCGGAACCGGACGTGGGCAATGCCGGTACGGTCGAGGTGCGCGACCGCTGCGGCGAGGATGTTTGTTCGCGGTCGGACGGGCGGCTCATCGTGCGCGCCCTCGCCAACGTGCTGTCCAACGCACTGCGCGCCAGCGCGGACGTCACGCTCACGATCCGCTCGGCCGCCCTGCCCGGGCTGCCGAGCGCAGGAGCGGTGGAGTTCCTGGTGCGCGATCGCGGCGAAGGGATGAACCTGGCCACGCTCGCCAAGGCCGCCGACCCCTTCTTCACCACGCGCCCCCAGGGCACCGGACTCGGGCTGGCGATCACGGAGCGGGTGCTCCAGGCGCACGGCGGGCAGGTCGGCATACGCAGCGCGAGCGAGGGCACCGAGGTCCGCCTGCTGCTGCCGCTGATCCCGCAGCGACGCGCATCCCAGCCGCCGCCGGCGCTCGAGCGCTCAGACCTCGAGCGCGCTGACCCCGTCGGTACGGTGGGCGTCGGCCTCACCGATCTCGTCGATCGTCACGCCAACCGAGCGTAGCAGGGTGAGCAGCACCTGATTGGTATGCTCGCCGTCGGCTGCGGCGTAGTGCAATCCCGGCTGGACGAGCGCGCCGCCGGCACCGCCCGCGACCAGGACCGGGAAATCGTTGACCGAGTGCGCCGCACCGTCCGAGTGGTCGCTGGTGGCGAGGATCGCGCTGTTGTCGAGCAGCGTGCCCGTGCCGTCCGGCGTGTCGCGAAAGGCGCGCAGCAGCACGGCGAGCTGCTCCATCGTGAAGACCGTGCTGGCCTCGAGCAGGCCCTGGGTGCTGGCGCCGTCGTGGGAGAGGTCGTGGTGACCGCGGTCGGCGCCGACCTGCCAGAAGACCGTGCCACCCACCGAGCCCGTGAACTGGACGGTGAAGACCCGGCTCAGGTCGCAGCTCATCGCCAGGGCGAGCAGGTCCGCCATCGCCGCGGTGCGCTCGGCCAGGGGCTCGCGCCCGTCGACCGCGTCGAAGGTGCCGGGGCTCTGCACCTCGGCGCAACGCGCTGCCAGCCCGGCATCGGACTCGAGGCGCCGCTCGATCGATCGGATGTGCTCGGCGTGCTGTTCCAGGCGCGCCTGGTCGGCCGTGCTCACGCGCCCCTGCAAGCCGCTGAGCTCCTCGAGCACGCCGTCGAGCACGCTGCCGCGCACCTCCTGCAACGCTGCGGCGAGCGCGGCGTCCGCGTCCTGGCCCATGCCGGCGAACAGGCGCGTGTAGAGCGCCTGCGGGTCGAACTCCGGCGGGTTCGCGTTGTCAGGACCGTTGTGGGACATGTACTGGAGCGTCGTGCCCTCGCCACGGATGATCCGCGTGGAAATGCCGAGCTCGAGCGAGCGGAAGGCCGTGGCCGCACCGATCTGATCGGCTGCCAGCTGGTCGATGCTCTTGCGGCCGAAGGTCGAGCGGTAGGGCGCGTTGCCGGGATCCTGCGGGATGAAGTCGTAGCCCGAGAGGATCGCGACCGAGCCGTCGTGGTGGCCGCGCGGGCTGTTGGGCATGCGCGCGGTCATGTTGGTCACCACCGAGATCTGGTCGCGCAGCTCCATCAGCGGGGCGAGCTCGACGCTCGGCTCCCAGCCGGCGCCGGTGGTGGCCGGATGCCACTTGTCGGCCTCCACGCCGCGGCCGTTTCCCCAGAAGAAGATCCCGAGGCGTCGCGGCAGCGGCTCGTTCTGGGCCAGCGCCGTGCCGTGATCATCGAGCATGACCTCGAGCAGGGGCAGCCCGATGCTGACGGAGGCGCCGCCAGCGATGGCCCCGCGCAGGAAGGTGCGACGATGCATCGGCTTGTGTCTCATCGCATCTCCCCCGCGTAGCGGAACATGTCGCTGGTGATCACCGCGAGCATGAGGGCCGGCACCGCGTGCCCGTCATCGACGAAGGCCTGCGCGAGGCCGTCGATCAGCTCGGCCTCGCTCGCGTCGGCCAGCTGCCCGCGGGCGTAGCCCAGCAGCTTGCGGGTCACGCAGGCTGGCAGGTTCGGGTGCTCGCCGATCGCCACGCCCAGCTCGCGCGCGTCCGCGAAGTCGACCCCGTCCAGGTCGCCACTGGCGTCGATCGTGACGCCGTTTTCCTCGCTGCGGTAGACACCGAGCGCGTCGAAGTTCTCGAGCCCGAGGCCGATCGGGTCGGTCAGCGAGTGGCAGCCGGCGCAGGCCGGGTTCTCGCGATGGATCCGGAGGCGTTCGCGCATGGTGGCAGCCATGCTGGTGTCCGGCAGGGTGGTGTCCACGTCCGGCGGGGGCGGCGGGATGCCTTGGCACAGCAAGGTCTCGCGGATGAACTTGCCGCGCAAGGTGGGGGAGCTGCGGGTCGGGTGGCTGTGGGCCGCGAGGAAGCCGGCCTGCGTGAGCAAACCGGCGCGCGGCCCATCGTCGGGCAGCTGCACCTCGACCAGGTCTTCACTGCCGGGTTCGGGCAGGCCGTAGAGGCGCGCCAGCTCGTCGTTGACGAAGGTGGTGCGGGTGGTGAAGAGGTCGCGGAAGTCCGCGCCCTGCTCGAAGGTGAGCTGGCGCAGGGTCTGGACCATCTCACCCGCCATCGCCGGGCCGAGGGTGTCGGTGAGCTGGGGGAAAACGTCCACGTTCTTGTCGAGGGCGTCGAGCCCATCGAGCTGCAGGTAGTCGCGGTAGAACTGCTCGACCGCCACGGCAGCCCTGGGTGACTCGAGCAGCCTGCGGGCCTGCTCGACCAGACCCGCAGGATCGGCGAGCGCCCCGCTGTCAGCCGCGTCGAGCAGGGCGTCGTCCGGGGTGCTCCCCCACAGAAAGAAGGACAGGCGCGTGGCGAGCTCGTGATCGCCGAGCACGCGGCGCGCGGGCTCGGCCGGGTCGGGCTCCCCGAGCTCGACGCGATAGAGGAAGTGGGGGGACTGCAGC
>JAPPOT010000134.1 GCA_028817855.1 Myxococcales bacterium | reverse complement strand
CCGAGTCGCTGCAGACCGCCGGCTACACGACCTTCGGCCTGGTGACCAACTTCAACGTGGCCGCCTTCTTCAACTTCCACCAGGGCTTCGACCACTACACCTTCCTCGAGCCGAACTTCGTGCTCGGCGCCAACGACACGGCGGCCAAGCTGCTGGTGATGCAGTTCGTGCGTCAGCGGATGGAAGGGCTGGGCTGGGTGGAGCCCGGCAGCGCCTACCAGGACGCCGAGGTGGTCAACGCCGCCCTGCTCGACTTCTACGACCGCGAGGTCAAGGGACCGCGCTACGCGTTCGTCGGATACATGGATCCACACGATCCCTACTACCCTCACCCCTACGACGGCACCGGCTACTCGCGCGCGGCCAACAAGAATCCGAAGCCCGAGGAGGCGCCGGCCCTGCGCAAGCTCTACGACGGCGAGATCGAGTTCTGGGATCACCACTTCGGGCAGCTGATCGCGGCGCTCAAGGAGCGCGGCCTCTACGACGACATGACGATCGTGATCACCTCCGATCACGGCGAGGAGTTCATGGACCACGGGGGCTACTGGCACGGCACCACGCTCTACGACGAGCAGGTGCACGTACCGCTGCTGGTGAAGCTGCCCGGCGGCCAGCGTGCCGGGCAGCGCATCGCGCACTGGGTGGAGAGCGTCGACATCATGCCCACCCTGCTGCGCCAGAACGGGCTGGCGGTGCCCGAGGGCGTGCAGGGCAAGGGCCTGATGGTCGCCTCGGAGGCGGTCTTCGCTGAGGAGGACCACGAGGGCAACGTGCTGCGCGCGCTGCGCCTCAAGCGCGGCGGCACCGAGCTCAAGGTGATCGAGGCGAACCCCGAGAACCCGCGGGGCCTCGAACCCTTCGAGCTCTATCGGCTCGACCAGGATCGCGACGAGCTCGTCAATCTGGCGCACGACCGGGGCGCGGTGCTAGAGGTGGCGGCGACTCGGCTCGAGCAGCAACGCAAGGTCGCGCAGGTGGGGCAGGTCGAGAAGCGCAAGGTCGACGTGAGCCAGGACCAGGGTGCTGCCGAGAAGCTGCGCGCGCTCGGCTACGCCGGCGGCGAGGACTCCGCAAACTAGGAGCGCGTCTCGAGAACGCGCGCGGCGCCTTGCGGGCGGGACGGGGCCGCTCGCCTCGACAAGCTAGACGTGCCAGCCGCGACGCACATACGGACGTAACGTTCGCTGTCCCACAGCTCGAAACACCGCTGAAACCCGTGGATCTTCGTACTACCCCTCGGGGTAGGTGTTCTTTTTTTCTTCGCTGACTAGAGTGCGCGCCGGGCATTCACATCGGGGGGGGCGAAGCCTCTACCCTGTGAGCGGTTTCGCAGTGCGCCGGACCGCGTGCAGGTATGACTGGATAGCGAGGACGATGAAGTGAGCGGGGGAATCCGTCGAAGTTGGGGGGATGGAATGAATGGCGTCGACATCGACGGTCTGATTCGGTTGGCCTACGAGGCGGCGTCAGGCCAGCGCCGGTGGGAGGAGTTTGCAGGCCGCCTCGCGGCCGCAATCCACTACGACTGGGTGATGATCTGCCACGAGGATCGGCAGCGACCCCAGCGCTCGATCTCCGCGGCCTACAACGTTCAGCCCAGCTGGCTCGAGCGCTACACCGACTGCTTCCAGCACGACAACCCGTACCACGACTTCGTTGCGCAGCTGGATCCGCCCGCGGGCGAGGTGCTGCTGCTGGACGACACGCGGCTCGAGGCACGGGTCGCACAGAGCAGCTTCTACCGCGAGTACATGCGGCCCCAGGAGATGAGCCTGAAGGACAACATCTACGTCGCGGTGCTCAACGACTCGCTCACCCGGAGCGCCCTGGTGCTGCAGCGGCGCCTTGGGAACGACGGGCCGACCGAGCCCGCGCTCGAGCTCTGCCGCATCCTGATGCCGCACCTGCAGACCGCGCTTCAGATCCACCGCAAGCTGCGCGAGCTGGAGAGCGCCCACAGCGGCCTGCGTGCGGCAGTCGGTCGAGCGCCGCACGGCATCGCCTTGCTCGACGCCGCAGGCCACGTGCTCGTGCTCAACCGCCGAGCCAGCGATTCGCTCGACGCGCGCGATGGGCTCGCGGTCGAGGGCGGTGATCTGCGCGCCCTCGAGCCGGACGCACCCGTGCTGCAGCGTGCGATCGCGCGCGCCACCTCCGGCAGCCGTGGCGAGGGCGAGGGCAGCACGACCGTGCTGCACCTGCGGCGCCCTTCGAAGCGCCGACCCTACGAGCTGCTGCTTTGCCCACTGGACGAGGAGGATAGCCTGGAGCCCGGGTTGCGACCGGCGGCGGTGGTCTTCATCACCGACCCTGACAACGACAAACCCCTGTCGACGGCAGAGGCGCTGCGTGAGACCTACGGGCTGACGCGCCGCGAGTCCCAGGTCGCGCTCGGTGTGCTGCGCGGAGAGACGATCCAGGAGATCGCCGACGCACTCGAGCTGGGCCGGGAGACGGTGAAGACCCATCTCGCCGGCGTCTACGGCAAGACAGGCTGCCGGGGGCAAGCGGAGCTGGTCCGGAGACTCCTGCTGGGGGTCGGCGCACTGCAGTCTCCACTGGTCGCCCAATAGGGTCACGAGATCTCGCTACCCTGAGCAGGCGATCAGATTCCACGGGATTTCGTGACACCCGCTACGAGCATCCGGTGGGGTAGCGAGATCTCGTGACTCGGGATAGAGTCGGCCGGTGGCCTCGCTCGACCCGTTATTCCGCACACTTGCGGAAGCATCGGAGGACGCCATCGTGCTCGCGGACGGCGTGGGTCGAATCCGCTACGCCAACGCCGCCATGGCGCGCCTCTTCGGTTTCACGCGGGAGCAGCTCGAGCGCGGCGAGCTCGGCATGTTGCGCGCGAGCTGGCGCCCGGGCGGCGAGGCCGAGCCAGTCGAGTATCGGCGCGCCGATGGCACCGCGTTCCTGGCGCACACGGCAGCCGCCACCCTGCGCGATGAACGCGGGCGCGTGGTCGGCCGCGGGGCGACGATTCGACCGATCGCAGCGGCCGCCCCGGAGCCGGCGCCCTACGTGACCGCAGGGGAGATGGAGACGCGCCGACGGGACAACCTGCTGTCGGCGCTCGAACGCACGGGATTCAAGATCACGGGCAAGGACGGAGCTGCGGCGTTGCTGGGGTTGGCGCCGTCGACGCTGCGATCACAGATGCGCGCGCTCGGGATCGAGCGGCCGCGGTAGCGCGGGCACGACCCGGGATGCGCCCCGGTGTCGAGCTAGGGACGTCGATCGGCGTGGTGCTCGGGCCGACGGGCGGATCACCGCTGTCATCTCCGCAGGCGAGCAGCGGAGACGACAGCAGCAGCGACACCCACAACAGTCGCAGGGCGCCCATGGGCCCCTACTCGGGCGCGTCGGCCTCCTCGGCCTCGCCCGCGGGGAACTCGAAGGGCTCGGCCGGGTCGCACGGGATCACGTTCGGCGGGATGCCGCCGTCGGGCGCGCTCGACAGGGGCACGGGCGTGCCCACCGGCAGCAAGCACTGGTCAGCCTCGAAGGTGCCGCAGGCGCCGAAGGGGCTGCAGCAGCCCCAGATCGGCCCGAAGAAGCCGATGAAGCTCGGGCACTGGCCGTCGACCGTGGCGTCGTTCGGCGGGTCGGTCGAGATCGGGTTCTGCGGAATCGATGCGTCGATCTCGGGTGGGCGCGGGAAGCAGAAGCCCACGCCCAGGGTGTCGACGCCGCACTCGCCGTCGGGCAGGCAGCAGGACGGCCCCAGCTCCGATTCCTCGCACGCGTCCACGTCGCAGGTGATGAAGGCCGCGGCGTCGACCGGCTCTGGCGGCGCGATGTTGACCGGCGGCGGGTTGGGGAAGCAGCTCTGCCCCGTCGCGAAGGGATCGGTTCCGCACAGCCCGAAGGGCGTGCAGCACTGGATGCCTACCGGGGGCTCGGGGCACGCGTCGAGCGAGCAGACCCGATCGGAAAGCGGTGCACCGGGATTGGGCGCGCAGTTGGTTCCCAGGCCCAAGGGATCCCAGCCGCACTGGGCGAGGGGTGTGCAGCACGCCACGCCAAAGGGCGGCGCAGGACAGCTCGGAAGATCGCAGACGCCGGGGGTGCCGGAGTGAAAGCGATTGCCCTCACCCTCGAAAGCATCGTCCTCGTCGTCGCCGCAGGCCCACACACCCAGCGTCAACAACGCAGTCATCACGATAAGTCTCTTCACGCGCACGCCTCCCTTCGGTCCTCGATACCGCGCGGTCCGTTTCCCGGTGAGATCATGCGTGTGCAGATCGGTGCGCGTCCAGTTTCCAGTGCCCCCACATGTGGGTATCGGCGGGGCTGAATCGGTCCGCGATTACGCGCTGGGGTGCACTCTGCTAAGCCTCCCGGGCGATGGATCGCGGTCACCGCTGGCGCACTCTTGGTTGGCTGTTGGGTGCATGCCTGATCGCCGGTGCGTGCGATTCGGGCACGCGCTCGGACTCGGGCAAGGACGAAGAGAAGCCAAAGGCGCAGAGCGCGAGCGTGGAGGGCGAGCCCGAAGAGCTGCTCTCCACCGATCGCATTCTGGAGCTGCACCTCACGCTGGACGACGGCGCGATGGCAGCGCTGGCCGACGAGCCCCGCAAGTACGTCCGCGGCGGCTTTCGGCACGGCGAGCACCGCCTGCAGGACGTGGCGATCCGCTTCAAGGGGCACCGTACCCTGCGCGACTGGTCCGAGAAGCCTTCCTTCAAGGTCAGCTTCTCGCGCTACCAGAAGGGACGGCGCTACAAGGGGCTCAAGCAGCTGATCCTCGACAACATGGTCGAGGATCCGACCATGCTGCGCGAGACCCTCGGCAATCGCGCGGCGCGCGAGCTGGGACTGCCGGCGCCGCGCACCGGGTTCGCCGAGGTGCGCGTCAACGGCGAGCTCTTCGGCCTCTACACGCTGGTCGAGCCGGTCGACAAGCGCATGCTGCGCCGCCACTTCGGCAGCGCCGATGGACCGCTCTACGAGGGTGAGTACGGCTGCGACCTGTACCCGGGCGACGTGGGCAGCCTGGAGCTCGACGGGGGTGACGATCCCGAGCGCGCGCAGGTCCGCGCGCTGGCCGAGGCGGCCGAGGGGCCGATCGGCGGGCTGCTCGCGAAGGAGGGCGGGCTGATGGATGCCGAGGCCTTCCTGCGCTTCCTCGCGGTGAGCACCCTGATCGGCGACTTCGACGGCTACCGACACGCGCACAACTACCGCATCTACCTCGACCCCGAGGCCGGGCGCTGGAGCCTGCTGCCATGGGGGCTCGACCGCGTGCTCAAGAAGCGCACCGATCCCTTCGACCATCACAGCCTGCTAGCCCGAAAGTGCCTCGCGGATCGCGCCTGCAGACTCGACTACGTCAAGGCGCTGGACGCCGCGAGCCGCGATTTCGAGGAGCTGGAGCTGCACGAGGAGCTCGACCGGCTCGACGCGCTCGTGGATGCGGCGATCGAACGCGACCCGCGCCGCCCCCACGACGCCAAGCAGCGCACGCGCCAGCTGCGCAAGACGCGCGCCTTCATCCGCGAGCGCCCGCGGGAGCTGCGCGAGAAGCTGTCGTGCTGGGACGGGGAGCGCGAGCTGGACCGCGACGGGGACGGGCACGGCTGCACCGACTGCAACGACGACGATCCCAAGGTCCATCCGGGTGTCCCGGAGGGCTGCGATGGAGTCGACAACAACTGCTCGGGCCTGGTCGACGACGCGCCGTCCTGCCCGTGCACCGAGCTGAAGCGCGAGGGCGTGCGCTTCCAGCTGTGCGACCTGCCGATGACATGGGCCCAGGCCGCCGAGCACTGCAGACAATGGGGGGGCCACCTCGCGCGCATCGACGACCGCGACCAGAGCAAGGCGCTGGCGAAGGCCGCCGCCGGGCTGCGCGAGGAAGTCTGGTGGATCGGTCTCGACGACCGCAAGCATGAGGGGGAGCTGCGCTGGCAGGACGGGGGCACGCTTTCGTTCAGCTACTGGGCCAAGGGAGAGCCCGATCACTACGCTTGCGGACAGGACTGCGTGGGTCTCAAGAAGGAAGGAAAGGGCCGCTGGCGCGACCTGCACTGCGCGCGTGCGCGCCCATTCATATGCAGGGATTCCGGTAGCTTGGGCCAAAGGTAGGCATTTTCTCCCGCCGCCCTCGGCGGAAAGCCACCGGCGCGGCCATTCATTGGGTTACGAACGCGCCGCGCCCGAACGCAACCCGCGCAGCGCCCGATGAGGAGATTCTCAGATGAAAGCAATCACGAACCTGCTTTTGGCCCTGCTGGTCGCGCTCTTCTTCGGCGCCTGCAGCAACGCGGGCGACGACGTGAGCGGCTCGGTCGCGGGCCTGCAAGAGGGCGCCGCGGGCGAAGGCGGCGAGGCCGATGACGAGGAGTCCGACGACGAGTCCGACAGCGACTCGGGTGAGGACAGCGACGGCGACGGCGAGAGCGACTCGGAGAGCGACGACGCCGAGTCCGACGAGGACAGCGAGAGCGACGACAGCGAGAGCGAAGAGAGCGAGAGCTCCGAGTCCGACGACGACGAGGAGAGCTCCGAGTCCGACGACGACGAGGAGAGCTCCGAGTCCGACGACGACGAGGAGAGCTCCGAGTCCGACGACGACGAGGAGAGCTCCGAGTCCGACGACGACGAGGACGACGACGAGGAAGCGGCCATCTGAGCCCTGGCCTGAGGCGTAACGAGCCCCGGTGCGGTTTCCGCACCGGGGTTTTTCAATTCTCTGGGGCGCAGTGCACTGGGCGGAATGACCTCTTCACCGGCCTGCTACGGTGGAGACGGCCCTACCCGGCGCTGCACTCGCCCTCACCACTGTCGCAGGTGAGGCCGAAGGGGCAGTCGTCGTCGACGAGGCACTCGGCGCACTCCCCTTCTTCGAGGTCGCACACGGGATCCTCCAGGTCAGTGCAGTCCACATCGCTGCGGCACTCGATGCACTCGCCCTCGTCCGTGTCGCACAGATCTCCGTCGCCGTCGCTCGCAGCGCAGTCGGCGTCGGCGAGGCACTCGACGCAACGCATCGATCCGGAATCGCACAGCGACGACTCGCCCTCGCAGTCGCTGTGCTCGAAGCAGGCCACGCACTCGTTCTGCCCGATCAGGCAGCGCGGCGCGTCGTCCTCGGGGCAGTCCGCGTCCGCCAGACACTCGACGCACTCCCCGCGGGCCGGCTCGCAGCGGTCGTCCGACTCACAGTCGGCGTCGCTGTCGCAGCGATCGTCCGACGTCTCGCCCTGCTGCTCGCCCGACTGGGAGTCGTCGCGGTCGGTCTCGCTCTCCTCCTCCGACTCGTCGTCGTCGTCGTCGTCGTCATCGTCGTCACCCGAGGCGTCGCCTTGCACGGAGCCGGCGTCCATGCCGCGCGCGGGCACGTCCAGGTAGACGACCGGCCCATCACCGCACCCGCCCAAGAACAGCAGGATCGGAATCACGGCCCAGCGCCGCGCGCGTCGTCGCCGACTCATGGTGTGGGCGTACCACAGGCGGCGCGCACACGCTCGGCGAGTGGTGACCGCGGATGCCGCGCGAGGAAACGATCGCGCTCCCGGACGCCCTCCGACGTGCGGCCGAGCTCGCACAGACTCAGCACCCGCAGAGCGCGGCGCTCCTCGGCTAGCACACCCGAGGGGAAGCGTCGTGCGTGCTCACCGAGCACGCCCAGCGCGCGCGCCGGCGCGCCGCGATGAAGCGCGCGGGTGGCGCTCTGGATCAGCGCCAGCTCCTGGCTGCTGCCTGCGGGCTGCTCGAGCGCCTCTCCGCTGGGGCCCACCGGTGCGACGCGGGCCGCCGGCTGGTCCTGCGCCTCCGGTGCGGGCTCCGGCCCGTGTGGGCGCTTGGCACGACGCTTGTGGGCGGAGCGCTTGCGCGGCGCCGGTTCGGCCGCCAGCTCGGCGGCGGGCAGCGCGGCGACGTCCTGGGGAGCCGCTTCGGCATCCCCGGGCGCGGCCGCGACGGCACCGGGCTGCACCGGCGGCGGCTCGAGGACGGGCTCCATGACAGCAGGCTCGCTGACGTTAGGCTGATCCACCGGCTCCCGCGGCAGCGCGCTGGGCACGGCGTGAGTCGACGGTGCCGACCCCGCGGGCGCGTCACGCCAGGGCTCGGTTACGGCCAGGGTGGTCCCGACCGCTGCGATCAGCAGGCCCGTGCCCCACTTGATCGCGAGGCTCGAGCCGATCGCGCTGGTCGCCACAGCGCCGCCCTGGGCCGCACCGGCGGAGGCCGCGCCCCCGGCCGTCGAGCCCGCACCGGCCACGACCTTGCCGGCCGCCGCCGTGGTGGCCCCGGCGGCGAGGCTCGCGAGCAGCGCACCGCGCACGCGCTCGCGGTCCTGCGCGCTCGGATCGTCGGCGCTTCGGGCCTCGTCGAGCAGCCGCTGCACCTCCGGAGGCAGCTCAGCCATCGGCGCCCTCCATGGAGTCGGGGTGGTGGGTCTGCACGTAGGCAAGCAGCGCCTTGCGGGCCGACGCGAGCCGGGAGTACACGGTGCTCGGGTTGGCGTTGAGCGCCTCTGCGATCTCAGGCGCGGTCATCTGTTCCAGCTCCGCCAGCACGAAGACCGCCCGCCGGTCATCGTCGAGGGTCTCGAGGAAGCCGTGCACGATGCGGGACGCCTGGGCGCGCAGGGCACCGTCGTGGGGGTCGGTGGCGGCAGGCGCCGGCACGCTGTCCTTGATCGGAAGCAGCCCGCCCTTGCGGCGCTGAGTTCGGCGGTGGTCGCTGGCCACCCGGCGCGCGATGGCAAAGAGCCATGAGCGCGGCGACCAACGGGGCTGGTAGTCCGAAAGCCGTCGGTGGACGACGATGAAGACGTCCTGCGTGGCGTCGTCCAGGGACGCTTCCGGAACGCCGAGCCTGCGCAGGGTCCTCCAGACGAAATCGAAGTGGTCGGCATACAGGCTCTCGAGGGTGGGAGGTGTCCCCGACGGCGCTGCAGCGTGCGACTCCCCCTCGGGCAGACGCGCGGCCCTGGGCATGACGCTTGACACCTCATAGAGATTAATGGCCGGGCCCCCCCGCATCCCCGGGATCAGAGGCGAAAAACGAGCGACAATTCCGCCGTCACCGAAGCGCCCGGGACCTCGTGGGCGTCCTCTTCGCCCGCGGCGCTCCGCAGGACGAAGCGGGGAGCCCGCAAGGGAAACCGTGTGCCAAGCGAAAATCTCAATGATATCAATGAGATGATGTCCAGGTTGGCAGCGATCGAGAGCTCCGGCGCGATCAACAGCTCCGCCCCCGAGCCGGCGCCCTGCAGCTCCGGGGCGGCCTCGATCCGGCCGACCAGGAAGCCACCGCAGGGGCCCAGCCACAGGTCCGGCTCTCGCAGCAGCTGGCCGCAGAGGTTGGCGCGGCCGGCGATCAGGTTCAGGGGCACGTCCAGGCGCTCGCCGGAGTGGACCGCGACG
>JAPPOT010000536.1 GCA_028817855.1 Myxococcales bacterium | reverse complement strand
GCTACAGCTAGCGCGAGGGCGCATTGGCGGGGGGAACGGAGGCAGGAGGATCCAGGGTTGGCGGTGCCTTGCTGCTGGTGCTGCGCCTGCTCTGGACGGCCTTCGTCATCGCCACGCCGCTTCTCGGTGTGTGGACGGCGTCCTCCCTGGCGACCTACCTGAATGGACCGGTCGCGCTGGCGGTGGCGTCGGGCTTCCTGCTCTTCCCCGGGCTGCCGCTGCTGTGGGATGCGCTGGCCAATCATCGGCGGGCGTCGTTGCTGAGCCGACGCCGCGAAGCGCGTGAGCGCCAGGGGCTGGCCTTCGAGCCGCCGCGCCGCATCCTGACCTTCGGCGACCGCCTGATCTTGCGGACCCTGGTGTTGAACGGGGCCTTCCTCGGGGGGCTCGTCGCGGCCTACCCCGAGGCGGGCTTCGCTGCGTTGTCCACACGCGGCGACTGGATGCTCGAGGGGCGTCGTGATGCCACCAGTGAGCAGTTGCGTGCGCGGCTGTTGCAGGGCGCCTCGATGCTGCAGTGGGCCTACGAGCTCGCCCACGACAACCCCTACCGGGAAGCCGAGGTCGACCCGCCGCCGCCGTCGGGCACGCGCGGCGGCCAGCTGCCGGAGCTGCCGGCGGAGCCGGAGCCCGCTCCGCAGCCCGACGCGCCGGCCGCCGGCGTGCCAGAGGCGGTCGCCGAAGGCGGCGATGCCCTGCCCGAGGCGCCGGCCGAGGAGGCGCGCGCCGAGCCGGCTGTCGAGCGCAAGCGCGGCTGGCCGTTGCCGGCGACCTTGCACCCCGCCGTGGTCGCGCTGCCGAAGGAGCAGGAGGGCAGCATCGAGAGCGTGGCGGCCCACCTGGCGGCCGAGGAGCGCGACCCCTACTTCCTGGTGAAGGCCCTGCACGACTACGTCGCCGACCGCATCGTCTACGACGTGCCGGCCTACCGCAGTGGCGACATTCCTCCCCAGGATGCCGAGACCACCTTTCGCACGCGCAAGAGCGTGTGCGCCGGCTATGCCAAGCTGCTGCGCGCGCTGGGCAAGGCGGCCGGCGTCGAGATCCGCTACGTGCCCGGGGACGCGCGGCACTCGGGCTGGGAGGTCACGGGCGAGCCGCACGCGTGGAATGCCGTAGAGATCGACGGGGAGTGGTACCTGATCGACGCGACCTGGAACGCGGGCGGCGTCGGGGATGACGGCTTCACGAAGGGCGTACACGACGACCTACCTCTTCACGCCGCCGGAGGCATTCGGCATCAGCCATCTTCCCGATGACGCCCGCTGGCAGCTGCGCGAGCGCCCCCTGACCCGGGGCGAGTTCATGCGTCAGCCCGCGCTCAGCCCCGACTTCTTCTCCTACGCGCTGGATCTGCTCGATCCCACCCAGTCGCAGGTGACGGTCGAAGGCCTGCTGCAGGTCCAGATCGGCAATCCCGAGGGCCGCCACATGCTGGCCAGCTTCGAGACCCTCGCGGCCCCCGGGCGGCGCTCCGACTGCGCCGTGGTGCCCGGCCCCAACCTGGTGATCGACTGCCGCCTGCCCGCGGCCGGCCGCTACCACGTCATTCTATTCGCCAACACCGTGCGCTACGGCAGCTACGACTACGTCGGTCAGCTGGCCGTCAACAACGCGCCCTGAGGAGCCGACAGTGGGACGGCGCGATCGGGAGACGCAATTCTTGCGCGCGCCGAGCGATTCCGCGCAAGCATGGTCCCGCGGCTGACACCGCGCCGCGGCCCCCACGAGCCCACTCGGTTGCAGTGGCGGACACGTAGGCATGATGAGCTACCCGGCCCACTCGAACGCGCGCGCTCGAGCCGCACGACGGGACGTGGGGGCCGACTGGCATGCGGCTTGCGTTGCGTGCGGGTCATGTCGTTCAGCAGAATCTTGGAGGGCAGCGCGCTGATGCTGGCCGTCGTCGCCGGTTGTCAGACTGCCCCTCCCCATCCCGAACCGAGCCGCGCCGCGCGCGCCGAGGCGGCCAAGATCTTCGGCACCCGGTGCGCCTCCTGCCACGGCCCGCTGGGCAAGGGCGACGGCGCCGAGGCCGGCAAGCTGCGGGAGCCGCCCCGCAACTTCGCCGACCCGACCTGGCAGCTCGCGATCAGCGACCGCGTGCTCGAGAAGGCGATCCTGGAGGGCGGCCCCGCTGTCGGCAAGAGCGACGAGATGCCCGCCCATCCCGACCTGGCCGAGCGCCCCGAGATCCTCGCCGCCCTGCGCCAGCACGTGCGCGTGCTCGCCTATGCGCCGCCGTAGCCCACCACGAGCCGAGCGCCCCGCAGCAGCTCAGAGGGGCGGCTCGCACTCCGAGAGCAGCGCAGCGCGCGCGCCCTCGAGGGGGAGCACCTCCTGGCTGCCGTCGCGCTTGCGCAGCGCGACGCTGCCGTCGCGCGCCTCGCGCTTGCCGACCACGGCGACGAAGGGGAAGCCCTCCTCGTGGGCCAGCACCACCTTGCGCGAGAGGCTCTCGTTGCGGGCGTCGAGGCGCGCGCGCAGGCCGGCGTCGCACAGGGCCTCGGCCACCTCGCGCGCGTACGGCTCCTGGGCGGCCGCGATCGGCACGATCAGCACCTGCTCCGGGGCGAGCCACGGCGGCAAGGCACCGGCGTAGCTCTCGAGCACCATGCCGAGGAAGCGCTCGAGGCTTCCGAGCACCGCGCGGTGGAGCAGGGCAGGGCGCTTGCGCTCCCCGTGCTCGTCGACGTAGCTCACGTCGAAGCGGGCTGGCATCGCCAGGTCGAGCTGGATCGTGCCGCACTGCCATTGCCGATCGAAGCGATCGACCAACACGAACTCCAGCTTGGGCCCGTAGAAGGCGCCCTCACCGGGTTGGTCGATGCACGAGAGCCCAGCGCGCTCGGCGGCCTCGGCGAGCGTGCGCTCGGCCTCGTCCCACTCTGCATCGCTGCCCACGCGATCCTCGGGGCGCGACGAAAAGCCGACCGAGGCGATCTTCAGATCGAAGGCCGCGTAGAAGGCGTGCAGGCGTTGGCAGAAGCGCGCGACCTCGTCGACCACGTGCTCGGGGGCGCACAGGATGTGGCCGTCGTCCTGGCTGAACTGCCGCAGGCGCAAGAGCCCGTGCAGCGCGCCACTCTGTTCGTTGCGGTGCACCAGCCCGATCTCGCCGATGCGCAGCGGAAGCTCGCGGTAGGAGAGCGCCATGCGCCGCGCCATCATCAGGTGCGCCGGGCAGCTGACCGGCTTGAGCGCGGCCGGCGGCTCGTCGTCGACCGCGAACATGTACTCGCGGAAGTGGGACCAGTGGCCGCTGGCTTCCCATACCGGCACGCGCATCAGCTGGGGCGTGCGCACCTCGCGGATCTGCTGTCGTCGCATCTCGCGACGGACGGCGTCTTCGAGCTGGGCCAGCACCGCGAAGCCGCGCGGGTGCCAGAAGGCCATCCCGGGCGCCTCTTCCTGGAAGTGGAAGAGGTCGAGGCGGTTGCCGATTCGGCGGTGGTCGTGATTGTCGAGCATGGGTCCATTCCTTCGAGTCAGTGGAGAGACCGACGGAACGGATCGCGCACCACAGCGGCGCCCCGTCGGCTCGGCCGGCGGGGTCCGTGGTTCGCTCGCGCTTCAGCGTGGCGCGCGCACGACCACAGGCCCGCCGTGGCGGGTGGTGGTGGTCGCGGTGCTGCGCGCGAGGCGAGCCATCCGCCAACCATGCGCCGCTTCGGGGCGCCCGTCAAATGCCTTCGGTGCAGTTCTTCCGGCTCCGGGCTGCATGGCTCGCGATGCCAACGCGTGCGCCCGCGGAATGTTCGCCGCTGCGCGGGTTGTACAGGCAGTGAGGAGGACCATGAGCGACCACATCGAGACCATCACGCGGGTGCGCGGCGCCCTGGGGCAGGTCATTCGGGGCAAGGAGGAGGCGATCGACCGCGTGCTGATCGCGGTGCTGGCCGGGGGGCACGTGCTGCTCGAGGACGTGCCCGGGGTCGGCAAGACCACGCTGGCCAAGTCCCTGGCGCGCACCCTGGGGCTGGACTTCGCGCGCGTGCAGTTCACGCCGGACCTGCTGCCCACCGACATCCTGGGGATGAACGTGCTCGATCCGCGGGACGGCAGCTTCGCCTTTCACCCCGGCCCGATCTTCACGCACCTGCTCCTGGCCGACGAGATCAACCGCGCCTCGCCGCGCACCCAGTCGGCCCTGCTCGAGGCGATGAACGAGGGGCAGGTCACGCTCGACAGCGAGACGCGTGCGCTGCCGCAGCCTTTCTTCGTGGTCGCCACCCAGAATCCGGTCGACTACCAGGGCACCTACCCGCTGCCGGAGGCGCAGCTCGACCGCTTCCTGCTGCGCGTCAGCCTCGGCTACCCGGAGGCGGGCGACGAGCTCGACATCCTCTTCGACCGCCAGCG
Source organism: Myxococcales bacterium (assembly GCA_028817855.1). GTDB lineage: Bacteria > Myxococcota_A > Polyangia > Polyangiales > JAFGIB01 > JAOUOP01. The sequence continues at coordinate 5,063 of JAPPOT010000536.1, read as the reverse complement.
CGACGATCCCCTCGCGAGCCTGGAGCCCGCGCTCGACGCGACCGCTTTGCTCGACCTGCAGCGGGCCGTGCGCGAGGTGACCGTCACGCGCGACGTGGGCCGCTACCTGCTCGGCATCGTGCACGCCACCCGTGCCCATCCGGACCTGGACATGGGAGCGAGCCCGCGCGCGGCGCTGGCCCTCTTCCGCGCGTGCCAGGCGCGCGCGCTGCTCGACGGGCGCGACTGGGCAGGACCGGGCGACGTCCAGGCGATGGCGGGCCCGGTGCTCGAGCACCGCATGATGCTCTCGCCCGGCGCGCGCTACGGTGGCAGCTCCGCCGCGAAGGTGCTCAGCGACAGTCTCAGCGATTCCCAGGTCCCGATGTGAACCTGGCGCGCCTTGCACGTCTGAACCACCTCCTGGTCCCACCGACCAAGCACGAGCGCGACCGCCTTCGGCGCACGGCGCTGGGCCGATTCTTCGCCACGCTCTACCGCTACTGGGAGATGTTCTCGAGCGAGGGGCGCTTCCTGCTGGTCTTCTGGTTTCTGGGCGGGCTGGTCTCGACCAACACGGTGACGCGTGGCTATCAGCTCTGGAGTGTGATCACCGGTGCGCTGGTCGCGGGGCTCTTGATGCGCGGCCTCTACCGCATGCGCGACGTGTCGATCGACGTGCGCACGCCGCGCCGGGCGACCGTGGGCGAGGTGGTGGAGCTGTCGGTTCAGCTGCACAACCCCGGCACGCGCGCCCACCGCACGATCCGTGTCGAGGGGCCCTTCTTGCCGTGGGACGGCCGCTACGTCGGCGCCATGCCCACGATCGCGGCGCTGCCAGCCGGCGAGCGTGGCGAGTGCACGGTGCGCATGCGCTTCGCCGCCCGGGGTGAGCACCACCTCGACCCCTTCGTTGCGAGCGCGCTCGTGCCCCTCGGGCTCACGGGTGGGCCCGCCGTGCGCAGCGACGGCACCCCGCTGCTCGTCGTGCCTCGCGTCGCGCACGTGGCGGAGCTGCAGCTGCCGACGGCCACGCGCTACCAGCCCGGCGGCGTGGCGCTCGCCTCACGCACGGGCGAGTCGCGCGAGCTGATCGGCGTGCGGCCCTATCGCCCGGGCGATCCGGTGCGCGATCTCCACGCGCGCAGCTGGGCCCGCACCGGGGTGCCGGTGGTACGCGAGTTCGACCAGGAGTACTTCACGCGCATCGGCGTGGTGGTGGACACCGAGCTCGCTGACAGCGGCGAGCCCGGGCTGGAGGCCGCGCTGTCGCTGTCCGCGGGCCTGGTCGCCCACCTGACCCGAGGGGAGGCCCTGATCGACCTGCTCGTGGCGGGCGACCACACGCTGACGCTCACGCTTGGCCGGAGCCTCGGCTTCCTCGAGCAGGCGCTGGACCTGCTCGCCTGCGTCGACCCGGTCGACGCGCTCGAGCCCGAGGCCGTGCAGGCCCGCGTGCGCCCCCACCTGGGGCGCCTGTCGGCCGTCGTGCTGGTCGTGCTGCGCTGGGACGGGCGTCGCCAGGCCCTGCAGCGCTGGATCCAGCAACAGGGCGTGGGCTGCCGCGTCCTGCTGGTCACGGACCACGCGGGCGATGCGCCCGCAGGCGTGCGCGTCGTGTCCCTCGAGCAGGTCGCCGGCGAGGAGGGGCTGCTGCTGTGACCCACCACGCGCCACCGTCGCTGCGCCAGGCCCTGCTGATCGCGATAGGGCTGTTCGCCGTGAACTCGCGCCAGTGGGTGGCGAGCGCGGTGCTCCTGGTGCTGTGGCTCGGTGCCCTCTTGCGCCTGCGCGTGTCGCCGGACCGCATGTTGCAGATCGCCCTCGCCCTGATCGGCGGGGGCCTGGCCTGGGTGCTCGCAGTGATGATCGAGCTGCCGGTGAACGGGCGCATGCACCGGGTGCTGGGCCCCATTGGCCAGCTCGCCTCGCTCGGGCTGCTGCTGATCGCCAGCTCCCGGCTCTACTTCACGACGCCGTGGGCGGGCGTGCGCGCGAGCGCGGCCCTGATCCTGATGGCCCTGCTCTTCCTTGCCGACGGCCAGTTCGGCCCCAGCTTCATCGCGACCAGCGTCGTCGTGCTGCTCTGCCTGTGGCGCGCGCTGCACGTGGCAGAGCCGGCGCGCGCCGGGTGGGGCGAGATGGACCGCCGCGCGCGCCGCGTGCTGGTCGCCGCCGGCCTGCTCACCGGCGCGGTGGCGGCGGCGGTCGCGGTGGTGATCCCGCGGGTCTACCCGCTGGTGGCGAGCTTCATGCTGTCCGCCTTCGACGACGGCGCCACCACCGGCTTCAGCAGCACGATGGCCCTGGGCGCGATCAGCGCCATGCAGGACAACGACGCCCGCGTGCTGCGCGTGCACGGTGCCCGCCCCGATCACCTGCGCGGGATCGTCTACGACGAGTACCGCTTCGGACGCTGGGTCCAGGCGGAGACGCCATCGCTGCAGCCCCTGCCAGCCGCCGGCGACCCGATCGATGCCACGCTCGCCACCGAGATCGAGAGCGTTGGAGGCGACCGCCGCCGCTATTTCCTACCGCTGCTGTCGCGGCAGATCCACGTCGAGGGCGACCAGGCGCGCGTCGACGAGGGCGGCAACCTGCACGTGTCCGCGGCCGGTGTCGCACGACGGGTGCGCTTCGTGGCCGGGGCACGGCAGCGCGCCAAGCCCGCCGATCCCCATCCGCGCGACACCGCGGTGCCCGAGAAGGTACGCGATCAGCTCCAGTCCCTGGCGCGCGCCTGGACCCGCGACCACCAGGGCGCTGCGGCCCAGCTCGCGGCCCTGGCCGATCGACTGCGCCGCGACTACCGCTACTCCTTGACCTTCGAGCGCGAGCGCGGCGTCGACCCCGTGCTCGACTTCCTGAAGACCCACCGCGAGGGCCACTGCGAGTACTTCGCCTCGGCCATGGCGCTGCTCGCCCGCAGCCTCGACATCCCCACGCGCGTGATCGGTGGCTACCGCGTCGTCGAGCGCAACCCCCTCGGCGACTACTACATCGTCCGCGAGCAACACGCCCACGCCTGGGTGGAAGCCTGGCTCCCCGGTCAGGGCTGGCAAACCTACGACCCCACCCCCGCCAGCGACCAACCGTCCCTCGCGATGCAGACCCCATGGCTGTCCGGCATCCTCGACTACCTCGGCCACCTGATCGCCCGCGGCGGCCTCTCCATCGGCCCCCGCGAGATGCTGAGCCTCGCCGGCCTCCTCTTCCTCGGCTGGATGTCAGCCCGCCTGGTCCGCGCCGTCCGCACCCGCCGCAGCCCAGCCGAGCCGGACGGCGCCGTCTACGACGAGCCCCTGCCAGGGCTGATCGCGTTGCTCACCTGGCTCGAGGCTCAGGGTATCGCCCGCGGTCGTGGCGAGTCGGTGGAGGCGTACGCGGAGCGTGTGGCCGAAGCGGGGATGGACGCGTCCTCGGATGCGCTGCGTCGCTACGCGGCCTTTCGGTATGGGAAGCACGGAAACAGACAGGCGGTGGAGTTGGCGTTGCGGCGCGAGCTGTCGTGAAGCCGAGCAGGGCGTCCTTCGACCTCTCAGTACCGCCGCTCCGCGAACTCCACGTACTCGCCCATCAGCTCCCGCGCGCGCCCCACCAGCTCGACCAGCTCGCGGCGGTAGCCGTTGCGGTCGTCGCCGATGGCGCCGTCGGCGAGGCGCTCCACGTCGCGCAGGCGCAGGGCTCCGGTGTGGGCGCTGCCGCGCAGGATGAGGCCGAAGCCGGCGACGGCGGTGGCGAAGCGCATGTCCTCGGAGGCTTTGGACAGGCGCTTGGCGCGGCCGGTAACCGCGGTGCTGAGCAGGCGGCTGTGGTCCTCGTCGGGGCGCTTGTAGCGGATCTTGACCATCATGAGCTCGTCACTCTTTGCGGTCGGGCGGGGGCGGCGGTCGTGCTGGTAGCGCAGCGGGTCCACCTCGGCGCGATTGCCGCTGCTGCTGCGGTCGCGCAGCTCGAGCTCGTAGAGGGCGGTGATGCTGTGGCCGTCGCCCATGTCGCCGGCGTCGCGGCGGTCGTCGTTGAAGTCGCGGTTCTCGAGGCGGCGGTTGTCGTAGCCGATCAACCGGTAGCGCGCGACGCGGGCGGGGTTGAGCTCGACCTGGATCTTGGTGTCCTTGGCGACGGTGTTGAGGGTGGCCTGCATCTCCTGCACCAGCACCTTGCGGGCCTCGCGCTCGGTGTCGATGTAGGCGTAGTTGCCGTTGCCCTTGTCGGCGAGCATCTCCATCGTGGCGTCCTTGAGGTTGCCCATGCCGAAGCCGAGCACCGTGAGAAAGATCCCACGCTCGCGCTTTTCCTCGATCAGGTGTTCGAGCCCGCCGCGGCTGGTGACGCCCACGTTGAAGTCGCCGTCGGTCGCCAGGATCACGCGGTTGATGCCGCCGCGGATGCGATGGCGCTCGGCCATGCGGTAGGCGTCCTCGATGCCGGCCGAGCCGTGGGTGGAGCCGCCGGCGCGCAGGCCGTGGAGCGCATCGAGGATGCGGCGCGACTGGTCGCCCCGGGTCGGCTCCAGCAATACGCCCGAGCTGCCGGCGTAGGTCACGATCGACACCCGGTCGTTCTCGCCCAGCTGCTCGGTCAAGAGCTCGAGCGAACGGACGAGCAGCGGTAGCTTGTTGCGGTCTTGCATGGAGCCGGAGACGTCGACCAGGAAGACCAGGTTGCGTGCGCGCGGGCGATCGTCGTCGCGCTGCTCGAGCTCCCGCGCCTTGATGCCAATGCGCACGAGCGTGCGGCGCCCGTCGAATGGGCTCTCGGCCAGCTCGGTGGTGACCGCGACGGGATGGTCGCCGCGCGGCTCGGCGTCGCGGTAGCTGAAGTAGTTCAGCATCTCCTCGACGCGCACGGCCTCCGGCGGCGGCTGCTGGCCGTGCATCAGGAAGCGGCGCACATTGCTGTAGGACGCGGTGTCCACGTCGACCGAGAAGGTCGACAGCGGCTCGTCGTGCACGCTCACGAACCCGGTCTCGGGTGCGCGCTCGTACTGCTCGGTGTTGCGTGATGGCTCCGTCGGTTGGGCGCGGACCTGCTGGGGCGGTGCTTCGTCCGCCATCATCTCGGCTTCCATCGTCATCGCCATC
>JAPPOT010000502.1 GCA_028817855.1 Myxococcales bacterium | reverse complement strand
CCGGACCGGGGTGCTTTGCCGTGCCAACGCGCTGGCAAGCAACTCGCAGCGTTGGCGCGGCAACGCAGGCCCGCGTGCGCAGCGCACGCACAACGCTCAAGCCCCTCGCCACCGCCGCATTTGCACGCGGGCCGACCCCGGTCCGGGCTTCCCCACGCCGGTAGCCGCCAGACTACCCCTGACGCAATGCGCGGCACGGCCCACGCGTCACCGCGCACCCACCTGCGAGCGCGAGACCGAGTCCGAGCCCGTCAGAGCTGGGACCCCCACACACCTACGGCAGTGTCCCGCAGCCCTCCGCGCCAGTTCCCGCCGACAGCCTCGCTACCTTCAGCGTCGTGCTGCCTTCCTGCTCGAACCAGGTCCACAGGACGTCGCTGTTGGGGCCCTGGCGGAAGGGGTCGTCGCGGCGGCCCCATTGTGCGGTGGCGGCGACGTCGATCGGGCCCTCCAGCAGGGTGCCGGATCCGTCCACGCGGGCGAGCACGTAGCGCGGGCCCTCCACCCAGCCCATCACGTACTGCTCGGCGTCGTCGCCGGCGGGCTGCCAGCGGGCGATGCTCGAGTCCTCCTCGTCGATGGCGGGCGTGTCCGTGAGCCACACGACGGGCCCCGGCGAGCCGTCCGAGCCGACCGCGCTGAACCCGATGTCCTGGTTTTTGTCGCCCGAGTCGTAGGAGCCTTGCCCCAGGCCGGCAGGCGCCTGGTGGGCGTTGAAGACGAGCTTCCAGCCTCCCGGGGCCAGCGCTGCGCTGCCGAGCTCGCCGGCGGCGTCGCCGTTGCACCCTGCATCTACATCGATCACCTTCTCGCGCCGGTTCACGTAGATGCCGCCGATCGAGTTGCTCGAGAAGTCGCCGTTGGTTCCGGGGAAGCAGTCGGTCACGCAGGCCGACATGAACTCGGTCAGCGCGGGATTGAAGCGCAGCAGGTTGCTCATGCTGTGGGAGCAACCCCAGGACCAGCCGGTGTCCTCGGTTCCGTCGCTGGCCGTGACCCACTTGAGCGTGTCCCCCTCGTGCCCATCGTCGGAGTGCACGTGGTAGTAGGCGCCGTAGCGTCCGTCGCCGTAGTCGACCCGGCTCTCGCCGATGTTGAAGGAGTCGGGCGTATTCGACTCGTTGGTCAGCTCGGTCGACCAGCTCTGTTGCCCCTCGAGGTCGTAGCGCTCCAGGTAGATGCGGTCGCCGTCGTCGTCCCACAGCAGCACTGCGAAGTGTCCGTCGGGCTCGGCTGCGAGCCCCCGGCAGTGGAGCCCCGGCGTGAAGCTGATCGTCTCGACCAGCTGGTCGGCCGCGTCGAGCCGAAAGACCTGGGGCGTGAGCTGGCCGCCGCTCGCGGTGGTCGTGCACACCAGCATCCCGCAGTCCGCGAGCGGCGCGGTGAACACGCGCGCCACGCGCAGGTCGTCGCGTCCCCACACGCCCCACGTGCTGCCGCCGCCATCGACGCCCTCGTCGATCGTGACGTCGGTGACCCGCAGCCGCTGCTCGATCGGATCATCCGGGTTTGGGATCGGCCCCACCGGCCCGGTGGGCATGTCGTCCGCACCGTCCCCCGCGCTCCCGTCGTCGCCCGGCGTCGTCGTGTCATCGCCGGGCATGACGTCGTCGCCCGGCTCTGGCGGCATGGCCGTGTCTCCGCCTGGCTGGGCCGGACCCGGCGTTGTGGCGTCGCCCCCTGGCTGTCCGCCGGGCGTGCTGCCCGGCATCGCGCCCGGATCCGGCGGCTCTACCGTGGGCGTGGCATCGTCCTTGATGTCACCGCCGCATGAAACGTTTCCGCCGACCACCGCCACGGTGGCCAGCGCGACCAGAGCACCCACGCGTCCCGTCATCACGCACTCCCCACGCCCCGGTGCGCCACCGGAGCCCGACAACCTGACCCGGCCTCACGGTAGGCAGGCCGGCGAGCACCCTCAACCCCGAAAGTCTATCGGGCCCGGTTCCGCGCCCGCATCCACAACGCAAGGAGCAGCACGATCACTCCCGAGAAGCACCACCCGTCGCCCGCCACTCGAATCGTCGAGGTGCGTTCAGGAGCGAGCGCCCCCGCAGGGAAAACCGGAGGCGTAGCAGCGCTACGTCGAGGATTTTCCCGAGGAGGAAAGCCGCTCCTGGGCGAACCTCGGCGATTCCCTCCTACACCGCTAGAATAGCCTACGTTTCCAGTCTAGGGGTTGAATGCCTATCCGCTGCTCGATCGAACCGTTCCACTTCGTCTTCAGCCCGGCGGCCTCCAGGTGCTTGACGATCTCGCGGCCGATCGCCTCGCCGGCCTCGTCGCCCTCCTCGGCCGAGCCGTAGTTCAGGTAGAGACCGCTCCCCTCTACCGCCGACTCGGTGTCCTGCCAGTGGTAGAAGGTGTATCCGCGGACCTCGAGGCCGGCCTTGCGCGCCGCTTCCATCTCGTCGCCGATCTCCGCCGCACCGCAGGTGCCGCAGTCGGTGAAGTTCTGGCGCGCCACGATGCCGGCCTTCTCCATCGCGGCGAAGGCGCGGTCCAGGCGGTCGCAGTCGGTGACCTTCGGCCAGCTCCGCTCGAGCTCCCTGCGTTCCGCAAGCTTCTCCTCGAGCAGCGCGTCCGCGATCGGGCGCACATCCTCGAGCGAGGTGTGTCCCACCCACGCCATCGCGGACTCCACCATCGCGGCGCGTTTGAGGAACCCCTCGGCGATCTCGCGGTCGAGGCGCCCATCCAGCGTGCGGCGCACCAACGCCTCTTCGCTGTGCATGCGCCCGAGCCCTCCACGCTCGGCCAGCAGCTGCTCGAGCCACCCGGGCAGGCGCGCGTAGAAGTCGTCCGGGAAGACGTGCTCGTCCTGATCGTCGACGACGCGATAGTCGACCTGCACCTCCAGCCCCTTCAGCCGATCGCGAAAGGTCTCCGCGCTCGCGATGTTCCGGTCGATCTCGCCTGCGCCCACGCTGATCACGTAGCGCTGGGGGGGGCCGCGCCGTGGCTTGAAGCCGTAGAGCACCTCGGGCTTGAACATCCCAGGGGACATCATGATCGCACCCGCGATCTTTCCGCGGTGCAATGCTGCGAGCTCGGCCGCCACGCCCGCGCCCTGGGAGAAGCCGAAGAGCACGATGCGCCCCTCCTTCGGGGTTACGCGATCGGCCACCCCCTCGATCGCATCCCACACCCGATCGCCATCGTTGGCGACGTTCTCCTCCCAGACGTAGCCGCGTGTCTGCTCGCTCTCGCCCTCTTCGGGCTGGTACGCGAGCGGCGCGCTCACGCCGAGCACGGCGATCCCGTAGGACTCCGCGAGGCGCTCGAAGTAGGCCTCGTGGACGAGGTTCGGGCTCGAGCCGTAGCCGTGCAGCCAGATCAGCATCGGCACCGGCGTGGCAGGGTGGTGATCGGGCGGCAAGACGAGGATGTCGTGCTCACGCGCGCCGCCGCCCTCGAGCGGCGCCTCCGCGCCCTCGAAGCCTTCCTCGAAGCCCTCTTCGAAGCCCTCCTCGAAGCCCTCGCGCATCTCCGCCCAGGTCTCCTCGGGCACGAGCACGATCGCCGCGAACGCCGCCGCCGTCAGCGCCAGCGGCCAGAGGAGCCCGAGCACCACACCGAGCCAGGCCTCTGCACCGGCGCCGCTCTCGCGCTGCTCCGGTGACGCCCTGCTCAGGTCACGCAGGCTGGCGATCCCGGTGATCACCGCCAGCACCGTGGGTACGAAGGCCACGTTGCACAGCACGGCACACAGGCCCCAGCCGAGCGGCCCCATGCCCACTTTGCGTACGCCCACGCGCCCATGCTCTGCCCCGGTCTCCACCGGCGTCCCCCCGTCCGTCACCTAGAACCCTCGCGAGCGAGGGTTCTAGCCCTGGCCCTCCACCAGACGTCGCGCGATCAGCTTGAGGCACAGGGTCTCGTCAGCGCCCTCGAAGATCGACAGCACGCGCGCGTCCACGAAGTACCGGCTGACCGCGTACTCCTCGGCGTAGCCGAAGCCGCCGTGGATCTGCATCGCCTCGCGCGTGACCCACTCGGCCGCCTTGCACACGTAGGCCTTGACCATCGACGCCTCGAGCTGACCCTCGCCCTTGGCCATCAGCCGCGCCACCTCGTAGCTCAGCTGGCGCCCCGCCTGCGTCAGCACCGCCATGCGCGCGAGCTTGGCCTTGGTGAGCTGGTAGTCCGCCACCGGCTGGCCGAAGACCTCGCGGTCCTGGCTGTAGGTGCGCGCCTCCTCCATCGCCGCCTGCATCACGCCCAGGGCGCGCGCCGCGGTCTGCAGTCGCCCGTTCTCGAAGCCGGCCATCTGATAGTAGAAGCCGCGCCCCTCGCCCGCCTCGCCGCCGACCATGTTCTCCTTCGGCACGTACCAGTCCTCGAAGGAGATCTCGTAACTGTGCATGCCGCGATACCCGATCGTGTCGATCGGCCGGCCCTCCATGCGGCCGCCGCCGGGAATGCCGTCGCCCGCCTCCTGCGTGAGCTCGAAGCCGTGGCCATCGCCACGTGGCTTCGGCACCACGAACAGGGTCAGGCCCTTGTGCTTCTTGCTCAGGTCCGGATCTGTGCGGGCCAGCAGCATCAGCACGTCGGCGCGCGCCGCGAAGGTGCACCAGGTCTTGACACCCTTGATCAGGTAGCCGTTGCCGTCCTCGGTCTTGGTCGCCGCCACCTTCACGCCGGCCACGTCCGAACCGTAGTTGGGCTCGGTGACCGCGACCGCGTTCATCACCTCGGCGCTCGCGAGCCTGGGCAGCCACTCCTTCTTCTGCTCCTCGGTGCCGCCTGCCATCAGCGCCCGCGCCAGGATCTCGGGGCGGGTCACCAGCGAGCCGCCGGCGCCGAGCGAGCCGCGCGACAGCTCCTCGGTCGCCACCACCATGCCCACGTACTCGCCCTCGCCGCCCATCGAAAAGCCCTCGTACTCCTCGGGCACCGACAGCCCGAAGGTGCCGAGCTCGGCCAGGCCCTCGATCAGGTCTTCCGGGATGTCGCCATTGGTTCGGTGGATGTGCTCCGCGACCGGCTTGACCTTCTCCTCGGCGAACTTGCGGAAGGTGTCCTGCACCAGCTCGAAGTCGGAGGCCAGGTAGCGCGGGCCGTCCTCCATCGCGAGCGTGGCCAGGAACTCCGGGTCGCGGTAGGTGGCCGTGAAGGCGCGCGCGCCATCGAGCGCGTCGCTGCTCACGCCCCAGGCCGCCTCCCGGCCGAACAGCTTGGTCGCCAGCTCGGCCACCGCGTCGGCGACGTAGGCGCAGGCCATGCGCGCCTCCAGCTCGCCCTTCTCTCCGTAGTCGAGCATCGCGCGGCCGGCCTGCACGGAGGCGGCGGCGTGGGCCAAGTCGTAGGCGACCACCTGCTGGTCGTCGATCGCCCCCTTGGCCAGGGTGCGGCTGGCGGCCTCGACGATGGACTGGGCGGCGTCGACTGCGGCCCGTGCTGCGGGGAGATCCGATGCTGTCATGGGCGGGGAGCCTACTCCCGAAGGCGCCTTGAAACCACTCGGTTTCTTGCCCCCCACGCGGCGCCTTCGAGTGCAGGAGAATTCGCACTTCTGACGGGCACTTAGGGCTGCGAGCCGAAATGCCCGGGTGGGGGACGCCATGGGACTGCTTCGCTCAGTCGCGACAGTCGAAGGACCCGACGAGCACGTGCCACTCCAGCCCACCTTCGGACTGGAGGCCCATGCAGCGATAGGCACCGTGCATCTCGCCGGTGGCCACGCAGACCTGGCACACACTGGTGTCCACTGCAGCCGACTCGCCGACGTCGCTGTGGGCAGCCTCGGCCTCCAGGCCGTTCGCAAGCGTGAGCTCGTAGGTACCGGCGCCGGTGTAGCCCGCCGTCATTCCGATGACGAAGCGCGTGGTGTCGGCGCCGTCGAGCTCGATGCCTTCAGCCTCGACTCTGAAGGCCCCGCCCCCCGCGGTACACGCGACGATGGGGCTATTCATTGGACCCAGGACGGTGCCGATATCCATCGTGGTGACGATCGAGCCTGCGGTCAGCTCGGCCTCCTCCAGTGTAAAGGAGTCGAAGCTGAAGATTGGATCGCTCCCGATAACGCTTGCGGTCGGCGGTAGATCGATGACGCAGCTGGCGTCGTCGTCGGCTCCACCGGCATCGACCGTCTGGGCGTCCATGCCGGCGTCCGTGCCCGCGTCTGGCGCTGGATCGGCCGCGGCGCCGCCGGCTCCACCGACATCGTCGCTCCCGCTGGGCTCGGTCGTCGGCGGGTCAGGGGTCATGTCGTCGGCGGGCGTTGAGGGCTCGCCACTGCCGTCCTCCGAGCCCGCAGCATCCGCTGGGCTCGTGTTGCCGTCATCTTCCTCGTCGCAGCCGGAGCCGAGCAGCGTGATCGCCAGCAGACCGCCGATGGCAGAGAGTCGCCTCGTCATGTGTGTTCCCCCTGAACCGTCCGGCCCACCTTGCAAGATTGAAACAGAACACTTCGACGCGAACAAGGGCAGGTCGTGCGCCTGCGGCTTGCGCAGCGTCAACCAGTTTGGAGCAGATGGCCACCAGTGCGAATTGGGGATATCTTGTCGCGGATGCTTCGCTTTCGCGTGAACGGGCTGGCCGCTCTGGCTGCCATCGCGCTGTTGCTCGGCTGCGGAGATGCCGCCGATGACTCCGGCGGCGTTGAGCCGATCTGGTCCGAGGCCTTCGACACCAGCGAGACCTTCGCCCTCTTTGGCGTGTGGGGCTCGGCGCCCGACGACGTCTACATCGTCGGCGGCACCGATCGCTTCGCCGTCATTCACCACTTCGACGGCGAGCAGTGGCGTGAGATGGAGGCGCCGGACGTCCGGGCGCTGATCTGGATCACCGGCTTCGCCGCCGACGACATCTACGCGGTCGGCCTCGGTGGTGCCGTCGTGCACTACGACGGCAACGAATGGACTGTGCTCGACAGTGGGACGGGCGACGACCTGTGGGGAATCTTCGGCTTCGACCGGGACGAGATGTGGATCGTGGGCGGCGACCCCTTCAAGGAGGAGCCCATCCCGACCATGTTGCGCTTCGACGCCGAGGCCGAGACCTTCGACGACATCCCGGTCGATGCCGAGGCGAACAGCCGTGATGCCCGCTCCCTCTTCAAGGTCTGGGGCATCGGCGGCACGCTCTTCGCGGCCGGGCAGCGCGGGCAGATCCTCCAGTACGATGGCAGCGACTGGGTCAACAGCCCCGGCGGGGGCGAGGCAGACCAGGACTTCGTCGCGCTGTGGGGCACCAGCGAGGACAACATCGTGATGGTGGGCGGGCGCTCCAACGCGCGCCTCGCCACCTGGGACGGTGAGCGCTGGACCACGCGCCAGGAGTCCGGGCTCGGAGGTCTCAACGGGGTCCACATGCTCGATCCCGCCGAGGCGATCATCGGAGGGGTCGAGGGCTTCGTGGGTCGCTACGACGTCGAGAGCGAGGAGATCATCGCCGAGACCCAGGACGTCACCACGTACGACATCCACGCCGTCTGGGGCGACGGTGCCGGCAAGCACTACGCCGTTGCCGGTGACTTCCTGCCTCCGTACGAGGGTGCGGCCCTGGTGCGGAGCGTCGAATGAGCCGGCTCGTTCGACACCGCCTCCACAGCGCGACGTTGTGGCTATCGCTGGTGGCCGTGGCGGGTTGCGGCGACGAGGAACAACGTCGAGAGCGGCTCCCAGGTGAGCACGGTCCGATCGCCGAGGGCATCTCCGCCCCGATGGGAGAGCCGCGCCCGGATGCCAGCGCGGAGCAGCTCGAGGCCTTCGAGCGTGGCCGGGAGGTCGCGCTGCGTCGCTTCGACCTCGGGTCCGGTCTGGGCCCCGCGTTCAACGTGACCTTCTGCGCGTCCTGCCATGAACGGCCCGTGTTCGGCGGCGCCGCGGGCCTCTACCGCAACTTCTTCCTGAGCGGTGTGCGCGCCGACGACGGCGCCTTCTTTCCCGGAGACTCTGCCGGGATGTCCGGCGGTGTGATTCGGCTCTACTACTACGACACCGAGGTTGGTGAAGCGCGCGAGGACGCCGACGACGAGGTGCGCAGCCTCGCCCGTCCGCCGGTGCCCGAGGACACCAACGTGGTCGCCGTGCGCAACCCGATCCCGTTCTTCGGCGTGGGCCTGCTCGCGGAGCTTCCCGAAGACGAGATCCTGAAGCGCGCCGACCCGGACGACCGCGACGGGGATGGCATCAGCGGTCGACCCAACTTCGACAGGGGCTTCGTCGGTCGCTTCGGAATGAAGTCCCAGACGGTGTCGATCGAGGGCTTCATCCGCGGTCCGCTCTTCAATCACCTGGGTGTGACCACCGACCCGCTCCCGGAAGACCCGCGCGCGCGGCTGCCGGTGGACAGCAGCTCTGCGGAAGGTGAGGAGGCCGTGACCGCGGCCGCGCTCGAGGTGGCGGTGCAGCGGCACGCCCAGGCGGCCGCGCCGGACGGCCCCCTCGAGGACGACGACGCGGCGGAGGATCCGGAGATGTCCACCGAGGATCTCTTCGATCTGGTGAGCTTCGCGATGCTGCTGGCGGCGCCCGAGATCGAGGCGCCTGGCGCGCAGGAGAAGCGCGGCATGCTGGTCTTCGACGAGACCGGGTGCGATCGCTGCCACACGCCGCGGCTGGTCGGGCCGCGCGGTCCGCTTCCGGTCTACTCCGACCTGTTGCTCCACGACATGGGGCCGGAGCTGGCGGACGGCCTCGAGCAGAAGGAGGCGGAGGGCAACGAGTTCCGCACCCAGCCCCTGTGGGGGCTCTCCGCGGTCGGGCCCTACCTCCACGACGGGCGTGCGACGACGATCGAGCAGGCGATCGAGCTACACGGCGGGGAGGCGAGCCGTGTGCGCGAAGCGTATCTCGAGCTCGGCAACGGCGCACGCGAGGACCTGATGGCGTTCCTACTCAGCCTCGGCGGGCGGTCGCAGTACAGCCCCGGCCTGATTCCACCGGACACGCCGGTGGCCGAGGTGGGCGAGTACGGAGGTCCGGTGCGCGAGCTGGCGGGCGACGAGCTGGACCGCTTCGTGGCCGGCCGCGACCTCTTCGACCGCGAGTTCGGTTTCGCCGACGGGATCGGCCAGCCGCGCTTCAACGGCGACTCGTGCCGCGCCTGTCACTTCGAACCCGTCTTCGGCGGCGCCGGACCACGCGGTGTCAACGTCCTGCGCCACGGCATCATCAACCGGCTGGGTGAGTTCACGCCGCCGACCGTGGGGACGATTCTCCATCGCACCAACGCCCAGCTCCACAACCCCAACCGGCCCGAGGAGCTGTGCAACGTGATCGAGCATCGCCAGACACCGCACCTCTTCGGCCTGGGGCTGATCGAGAGCATCGACCGCAGCGTGATCGAGGCCGGCGCCGATCCCGACGATGCCGACGGAGATGGCATCAGTGGACGCGTCTCGATCACGGATGGCGACCGGCTCGGGCGCTTCGGGTGGAAGGCCCAGGTGCCGACGATCGGCGAGGTCGTGCGAGACGCGGTCGCCATCCGTG
>JAPPOT010000871.1 GCA_028817855.1 Myxococcales bacterium | reverse complement strand
GTGCACTGGACTGCGCCCTATACGTTCTTCACCACGAAGGCTCCGGGCATCACGGCGTCGATCCGCTTCTCGACCCCGGACGGTCGCCAGCGTGTGGTCGCCTTCGACGTGCAGCTTCGTGACATCTCGCGCTTCACCACCGGCATCCGGGTGGCCAAGCACGGCGCGGTCCTGGTGCTCTCGGCCGATGACCGGGTGGTCGGTCTGCCGGGCCTTCCCCGCTTCCGCGAACCGGCGGCCATGGCCGCGGCGGTGCTGCAGCCGGCCACCTCCCTCGGCTTGCCGTGGATCGAAGACGCGCTGGCGCAAGCGCGACACCCGGCGACGGACAGCACCCAGTTCTTCTCGACGGGCCACGGGCGCGGGGAGCAGTGGGTCGGCGTGCGTTCGTTCGAGTCGGGCAGCGGCGAGCTCTTCAAGGTCATCGCCTTCGTACCCCGCGCCGACCTCCACGAGGAGCTGCAGGACTGGCGCATGGCGGTGGCGGGCGCGACCGTGCTCGCGCTGCTGATCTCCTTCACCCTGGCGGCACGCTCCGCCGGTTCCTACAGCCGACCCCTGCTGCGACTCAGCGAGGCTGCCACCCTCGTACGGGAGCTGGGCGCGGACGCAGAGGAAGGAAGGGCTCCAGGACAGCGGCGCAGCGTGAGCTCGCTCGCGGAGCTGGAGGAGGCGGAAGACTGGGAAGAGCGCTTCACCGTCGACCGCATCGGGATCTCCGGCATTGCAGAGATCGACTCCTTGACCCGCAGCTTCGAGCACATGGCCCGCAGCCTCTCGCAGAAGGCGGGCGAGCTGGCGGACTACAGCCGGACGCTCGAGGACAAGGTCTTCACGCGCACGAACGATCTGCGCGAAAAGAACAGCACCCTGCGGGCGACCCTCGAACAGGTCCGCGAGATGCAGCAGCAGCTGGTGCTGCGCGAGAAGATGGCGGCGCTGGGCGATCTGGTCGCCGGCGTGGCCCACGAGGTGAACAACCCGGTGGGTGCGATCGCCTCCGCTTCCCAGAACATCGAGCTATGCATCCAGAAGCTGGAGCAGGCGGGGGCCGAGGGCCCGGTGGGAGCCGCGCAGATGGGCAAGCTGCTGCGGCTAATGCGCACGAATGCGAAGGTCATCAGCGAGGGCAGCGGGCGGGTCACGGAGCTGGTCAAGAGCCTGCGCCGCTTCTCCCGCATCGACGGGGCCGAGTGGCAGGAGGCCGACCTTCACGAGGGCCTCGAGAGCACCCTCACCCTGGTCCAGCACCTGCTCAAGGATCGCGTCCAGGTCGAGCGAGACTTCGGGGAGCTGCCCCCGATCGTCTGCAACTCGGGGCAGCTCAACCAGGTCTTCATGAACCTGATCGTGAACGCATCGCAGGCCATCGAAGGCCCCGGACGGATCCGCATCACGACGCGGCATGAGAACGAAGAGGTCACAATCACCGTCGAGGATGACGGCAAGGGCATCCCGGAGGAGGTGCAGGGCCACCTCTTCGAGCCGGGCTTCACGACCAAGGGCGTGGGCGTAGGGACCGGGCTGGGTCTCTCGATCGCCTATCGAATCGTCCACGAGCACCGGGGTGAGATCGAGGTGGAGAGCTCGGAGGGGGCCGGTGCGACCTTCCGTGTGCGACTGCCGGTGGCGCCGGCATAGGGGCTTGGATCCGGCGCGGTTGCTTCACCGCTGCTCTCCGTGTTCGATGAGGAAGTCCCAGACCGCCGCGACCCGGGGCACGCTGCGCAGCGCACGGTGGGTCACCAGGAACAGGTCATCGCGTGGCCACCGCGTCATGGAGCGCCGCAACTTCGCTCCCACCCTCACGGGCACGAGCCCATAGTGGGCGACGCTCCTCGCCGGCAGGAGCGCGGCGCCAAGACCTTCACATACCACCGCGATCTGAAGACGCAGGCTGTCCGAACGCACGATGGGCGCGACCTGGCCGTGCTCGCGCACCCACTGCGCTGCAGGCACGTGCGCGAAACGATCGCCGAACGTCACCCACGGGACCTCGTGCCAGGCTTGCAGGGTTCCGAGCTTTCGCGTGAGCTGCGGCGTTGTCGCGAGGACCCAGTCGACCGGCGGCAGTGTCCGGACAATCAGATCGCCCGTCTCCGGCCGCACCGTTCGCAGCCCAATGTCTGCAACCCGGCGCGCGACGTCGACCACGCCCTCGCCGGCCTGCAGATCGAGTTGCAGGCCAGGGTGTCGAGCCAGGAGCGCGGGCAGATGCGGCGCGATCAACACCTCGGCCGCGTCGGGCGGGCAAGCGACCCGAACCACGCCCGAGACGTCGCGTTCCAGCGACTCGGCGGCCCCCGCGAAACGCGCCATGTCGTGCTCGATCTCCTCCGCGATGGGCAACAGTGCCTCCGCCGCTTCGGTCGCGACGACTCCGCCGCGCCCGCGATCGAACAGCGACGCCGCGACGGTCTCCTCCAGGGTCACGAGGCGGCGCGAGACCGTCGATTGATCCACCCCGAGGTCGCGCGCAGCCTCACCGAGCGTGCGCGCGCGGCACAGGGCCAAGAACAGCCTCACGTCGTCCCAGTGGAGGCCTGGAGCCTGTGGATGACTTCTATGCACTCTCGCAACGATTCTATGGAATCTTGTCTATAGCAGGTGCAGACGCATTGGACCATCGTGATTGTGCAGGGCGCCTGGTGCGCTCGAACGACCCGAAGGGGAAGTGACTATGGCCAATGAAAACAACGAGATGACTGTGATTGTGGGCGGCCACGGAAAGACGGGACGGCGGGTCGCGGAGCGCCTGCGGGCGATGCATCGGCCCGTGCGCGTGGTGTCCCCGTCGACCCCGGTGCCGTTCGACTGGAGCGATGAGACGACCTGGCCGCCCGCGCTCGCGGGCGCCAGCGCGCTCTACCTGACCTATCACCCCGATCTGGCGATTCCGGGCGCCGCCGAACATGTCCGGCGCCTGACCCGGGTCGCCGTCGACGCGGGCACCGAGAAGATCGTTCTTCTCGCCGGGCGCGGCGAGCCCCAGGTGCACCCGGCCGAAGACGCAGTCCGCGATTCAGGTGCTGCGTGGACCATCCTCGAGTGCGCGTTCTTCATGCAGAACTTCAGCGAGGGGGTGCTGGCACCTCAGGACGACACCATCGCGTTCCCTGCCCGTGAGGTGCGGGAGCCCTTCATCGACTGCGACGACATCGCGGATGTCGCGGTCGCCGCCCTCGTCGACGACGCGCACGCCGGCAAGACCTACGAGCTCACCGGGCCGCGGGCCGTGACCTTCGGCGAGGCAACGGCCGAGCTGGCACGGGCGACCGGACGCCCGCTTCGCTATGTGCCGGTGTCGTTCGAGCAATACGCCACGGGACTGGCGGAGCACTTCACGGCCCCGGTGGTCGAGTTCTTCATCGACCTCTTCCGCTTCCTGCTGGACGGCCACAACGCCAGCGTCACCCGGGACGTGGAGCGCGTGCTCGGCCGTCCCCCGCGTGACATCCGGGACTTCGCGCGGACCGCGGCCGAGGTGCTGCGATGACCTCCATCACGACGGTGGGCCCGTGGGCGATGGCCACTGGCGGCGGTGTGATGGACCACGCGCCAGGTCAGAGGCTACGCTCCGGAGCGGCGGTTGACGTGGCGGACACCGAAGACGAGACCCTCTGGAAGCGCGTGGCTTCGACCCTGTCCGCCGAGGAGCTTGGGACGCTCTTCGACAAGGCGCCCTTCCCTGTCACCGTGACCTACTACGGTGGCAGGTTGATTTACGTCAACGACGCCATGTGCAAGCTCATGGGCAAGCCGCGCGACGTGATCCTGCAGATGCGGCCGGCGGACTTCTTCGCGAACCCGGACGAGGTGAAGGCCTACGAGCGGGCGAACAAGGAAGACCGCATCAAGGACTACCTCGTGCGGTTGAAGATCGCCGAGAGGGTGCACCGGGTGCGGGCCGATGCATCGACCCTGCAAGTCGGCGACGACGGGCGCAAGGTGTCGATCATCTTCCTGCACGACGTGGAACGCGAGCTCTCGGACCGCGAGGCCCTGGAGCAGGCCCACACGCAGCTCGAGGCCGCCTACCGCGAAGTGCAGCAGGCGCAGGCCCGCATCGTGCAGAGCGAGAAGATGGCCGCGCTGGGTACGCTCATCGCCGGGATCGCCCACGAGTTCAACACGCCGCTGGGGAGCATCAACAGCGCGGCCTCGACGCTCGCGCGTGCGGCAGAGCGTGCGGCTGCGCTTTCGACGCGGGCCGAGGAGGTCGGCATGCCGGAGGTCGCGCGTCTCGCGCGGGCCCTGCCGCAGCTGACGCAGGCCGTTCACGCAGGCGGCGAGCGGCTGAGCGCCCTGGTGGAACGACTCAAGCGATTCGCCAGGCTCGACGAGGCGGAGCGCAAGCGGGTGCAGGGGGCGGAGTGCGTCCGGGACTCCATCGAGATGCTTCGCCCTCGCCTGCCCGCCGAGGTGGAGCTGAGCGTCTCCTGCGATGACGACACCGTGCTGGTGTGTGATCCAGGTTCGGTCAACCAGGCCGTGTTCAACCTACTGCTCAACGCGCTGGAGGCGATCGACGGGCCGGGTCGAATCCACGTCGAAGCGCGCCGCGAGCAGGACGCGATCCACATCCGCGTCCAGGACAGCGGCAGGGGCATCCCCGAGCGCGACCACGACAAGGTGCTCGAGCCGCGCTTCACCACCAAGGGCACCCGAGTCGGCATCGGCCTGGGCTTGCCGACCTGCGTGCAGATCGCAAGCGACCATGGTGGCACCCTCTACTTCGAGAGCACGCCGGGCAGCGGCAGCACGTTCACGCTCGAGCTACCCGCCGGCGATGGGTAGAAGACGGCGCGCCGGGTGCATCCTCACCTGGCATGTGCGACCGGAGACAGGAGGAAGCGATGCGCGTACCACTCGACGATCCGACAGGCGGCCGGGAGATGGCGCGCCCGTGACGCTCTCGATCACGTTGCTCGGCACGGGGAGCCCGCTGCCGGACCCGCACCGCGCCGGACCCGCCACCCTGGTCTCGAGCGAGGCCGACCACTACCTGGTCGACGCCGGCCGCGGGGTGCTCATGCGGCTGGCCGCGGCGGGCGTCACCGCCGAGCAGCTCTCCGCGGTGTTGCTCACGCACCTGCACAGCGACCACTTCACCGATCTGGGCGACGTCATCACCACGCGCTGGGTGATGACCTTCGAGCCGACGCCGCTGACCGTCGTCGGGCCCGTGGGGACGAAGTCCGTGGTCGAGCACCTGCTCGGTGCCCTGGGTCCGGACATCGCCTACCGGATGGCGCACCACGGGGACCTCGACCACCCGCCGCCCGTCGAGGTCGTGGAGGTCGAGGACGGCGCGGTGGTGGTGCCGGGTGCGGTGCGCGTCCGTTGCGCGCCCACCGACCACAAGCCGGTGGAGCCGAGCGCGGGCTTCCGCTTCGACCATGGCGGCGTGGCGGTGGTCACGGCGGGCGACACGGTGCCGTGCGCGGGGCTCGATCGGCTCTGCCAGGGCGCCGACGCGCTGGTGCACACCGTCATCCGCAAGGACGTCATCGAGCGGCTCCCGGTGCAGCGCATGCGAGACACGCTCGACTACCACTCATCCCCCGAGCAGGCCGCGCAGACGGCGCAGCGCGCCGGCGTCCGGACGCTCGTCCTCACCCACTACGTGCCGGCATTTCCCCCCGGCCGTGGTGAAGACTGGCGTGCGCTCGCGGCGGCCCACTTCGACGGCGCGATCGAGGTGGGGGACGATCTGCATCGGGTGGACGTGCGCGCGGGTGACGCGAGCTAGCCACCCGGGTACGCCGCGTGACTGGCGCCTGCGCCGACGCCCCGGTTCCTGAAACGCTTGGCGAAACGCGGCGACCTCCCGGACCGTACTAACAGGTGACGACCCCACACCCGAGAGCCGGAAGGATGCGCAGAGAAGCACGCTTCAATCTGATCTACCTGTTGGTCGCCGTGGGCGCCCTGTTCACGATCAACGGGCTGATCGCGGCCGCCACCGCACCCGAGCGCATCCCCTACAGCCGGTTCGTCGAGCTGCTCGAGAAGAAGCAGATCGAGGAGGTGGTGATCACGCAGAACGAGATCCGCGGCAAGGCCAGGCAGCCCGTGGACGGCAGCACGGACGGCAAGAGGCGGTTCTCCACCAACCGGGTGGAGCCCGAGCTGGTCAGCGCCCTGGCCGAGCACGGCGTGACCTTCTCGCGCCGCGTCGAGAGCACCTTCCTGCCCATGCTGCTGTCCTGGGTGGTGCCGGTGCTGCTCTTCGTGGGGCTGTGGTTCCTGATCGCGCGGCGCATGGCCCAGTCGGGGCCGGGCGGCGGCGTGATGGCGATCGGCAAGAGTAAGGCCAAGGTCTACGTCGAGACGGACACGGGCGTGAGCTTCGACGACGTGGCCGGCGTCGAGGAGGCCAAGCAGGAGCTGCGTGAGGTGGTCTCCTTCCTCCGGCAGCCCGACGTGCACGGCCGGCTCGGCGCGCGCATGCCCAAGGGCGTGCTGCTGGTGGGACCCCCTGGCACCGGCAAGACGCTGATCGCCAAGGCGGTGGCCGGCGAGGCCGGCGTGCCCTTCTTCTCCATCAGCGGCTCCGAGTTCGTCGAGATGTTCGTCGGCGTGGGCGCCGCGCGCGTGCGCGACCTCTTCGAGCAGGCCCGCAAGCAGGCGCCGGCGATCATCTTCATCGACGAGCTCGACGCGCTGGGCAAGGCGCGCAGCTCCCAGATCGGGATGGGCAGCCACGACGAGAAGGAGCAGACCCTCAACCAGCTGCTGGTCGAGCTCGACGGATTCGACCCGGCCAGTGGCATCGTGCTGCTGGGCGCCACCAACCGGCCGGAGATCCTGGACCCGGCCCTGCTGCGCGCGGGCCGCTTCGATCGACAGGTGCTGGTCGACCGGCCCGACAAGGTCGGCCGGATCGCCATCCTGCAGGTGCACGCGCGGAAGATCACGCTCGAGGACGACTTCGAGTTCGAGGAAGCCGCTGCGCTGACCACCGGCTTCTCCGGCGCCGAGCTGGCCAACCTGGTCAACGAGGCGGCGCTGGCCGCGACGCGACGGGGCGCCGAGGCCGTCGGGCTGCAGGACTTCACGCTGGCGGTGGAGCGCATCGTCGCCGGGCTCGAGCGCAAGAACCGCGTGCTCAACGAGCGCGAGCGCGAGATCGTGGCGCACCACGAGCTGGGCCACGCCTTCGTGGCGGCGGCCGTGACGGGCGACGAGCCGGTGCACAAGATCTCGATCATCCCGCGCGGCATCGGCGCGCTCGGCTACACCATCCAGCGCCCGACCGAGGATCGCTTTCTGATGACGCGGGAAGAGCTCGAGGCCAAGATGGCCGTGCTGCTCGGGGGGCGCGCCGCCGAGCGCCTGGTCTACGGGCACCTGTCGACCGGCGCGGCCGACGACCTCAGCAAGGCCACCGACGTCGCGCGCGCCATGGCGACGCGCTACGGCATGGTGGACGAGCTGGGGCATGTCTCGCTGGAGAGCGAGTCCAGCAACATGCTCGGCCAGCCGGGTTTGGGCGCGCGCCCCCAGTACGGAGTGCACACGGCCGACCGCGTGGATGCCGCGGTGCGGGAGCTGGTGCAGCACGCCCACGACCGCGCGCTGGCGGTCCTCAAGCACAACCGAGCGCTCCTGGAGGACGCCGCGGAGCAGCTGCTGCGCGTGGAGACCCTGGAAGGCGGGGCGCTCGAGGCGCTGCTGTCCCGAGTACGCGACGTGCAGCTGGTGGCAGCCCGGACAGCCTAGAATGTCGTCGAGCCGACGGAGCGCGCGAGCCCAAACGGGGCCGGACCGCTGCTGTCGTGTTGAGCGTGCGCTTCATCCGCATGCCATCGTTCCAACATGCTTAGCGAGCTGCCAGGTTGGGTAGTCGACAACGCGGAATCGGTCCGCCGAGAGGTCGAGCCCTACCGCCACATGTCGATGCAGGAGCGTTGGGAGACGACGCGACGCTGCTGCGAGGCCGCCGTCAAGATGCTGCGCTTCCACCGTCATCCCCGGCGGGCTCTGGAGCATCGCGACCCGCTCCCGGAGAGCACGCCACGCGCGCTGAAGCGACTGCAAATGCATGAGCAGACCAGGTGAGCTCCCAGGACGTGCCGAAGGATGCCGCGGATGCGGGCTTGGCCATCGCGCGCGCGTTCGAGCGAACGGGGGTTCCGTATAGGATCTCGTCGACCTGGAGCGCCTCAACGCCGTGCAAGGCAGTGAGCTGGACAGGCCCTATGTGCGGCGGTGGCTCGTGGAGATGATGGGCGAGCACGACGAGCGCGTCGCCAAGTGGGACGAGCTGGTCGCCACCCAGAGCTCCCGAACCGCCGCGCGCCGCCACTCCCTCGGCACGAATTCTGGCCCCACGGCGTGTTGGAAGCAGTAGAGTGCCGCCGGGCACGGAGCCGTGCGCGAGGGAGTCCAGTGAGTCTCGAAGCCAGGGAGTTGGTGAAGCACTACGGGGACAAGGTCGCGCTGCGCGGCCTGGACCTGCGGGTCGCTGGCGGCGAGGTCTTCTGCCTGTTGGGCGCCAACGGGGCTGGCAAGACGACGACGATTCAGCTCTTCCTCGGGTTCATCGAGCCGACCTCGGGCAGCGCCAGGATCATGGACAGGGATGTCCAGCAGCATCCGCTCGAGACGAAGCGCTCCCTCGCATATATCCCCGAGAGCGTGATGCTGTACCCGAGCCTGACCGGCGCCGAGAACCTCGAGTACTTCGTCACCCTCGCCAATTGCGCTGACCGCGGTCAGGACGCGCTGTCGGCCACCCTGCTTCGCGCGGGCCTGCCGGAGGACGCCATTCACAAGCCGGTCGGCGCATACTCGAAGGGGATGAGGCAGAAGGTGGGCATCGCGATCGCCATCGCGCGGCAGGCCAGGGTGCTTCTGCTCGACGAGCCCACCTCGGGGCTCGATCCCAAGGCCTCCAATGAGTTCTCCGAGCTGGTGGCCTCCCTGCGTGACGAGGGTGTCGCGGTCCTGATGGCAACCCACGACCTGTTCCGGTCGCGCGAGATTGGCACCCACATCGGGATCATGAAGCGCGGACAGCTGGTGTCCCAGTTCGAGGCGAGCGAGGTGTCACACACCGACCTCGAGAAGATCTACCTCGACAACATGCGAGACTAGATGAGCTCGACGCTTGTCGCCATCGCGCGCAAGGAGCTGCGCGAAATCGTGCGGGACGGACGGCTTCGTCTGCTGTTCTCCATCGTGTCGTTGCTCGCGGTGGCGGCGCTCGTCTTCGGTGCCAAACAGACGGGCGAGGCCGCCGAGGCGCGGGAACATGCCAGGGCGCGGGCGAGCTCCCAGTGGGAGTCCCAGGGGGAGAAGAATCCACACGTGGCCGCGCACTACGGGACCCACGTGTTCGCGCCGACGACGGTGGCGACGGCAATCGATCCAGGGGTCTCGGCCTACCTGGGTCTCTCGATCCGCATCGAGGCCCACAAGCGTAACCTGGCCAACCACGCGTCGGCACGGGAG
>JAPPOT010000230.1 GCA_028817855.1 Myxococcales bacterium | reverse complement strand
ACGATCCGATCGGGCGGCTCCGGCGCTTCGCAGGCGCCCTCCAGGATCGAGCCGCCGAAGTCGCGGCATTGCTCGCGGAAACCGCTCACGCAGTTGGGGTGATCGCAATCCTCGTAGAGGTGGGTCTTGAGGCCCTGGATCTCCATCTCGCAGCAGAGCTCCACTCCACCACGCGGGCAGGCGCGGCTGCGCACGGTGCCGCGATTGCAGCCGAAGTCCCGACAAACGCTCGGCTCGAAGCTCTCTGTGCAGACGTGGATGTCGCCCTCGCGGCTGGCGATGAATGCGTCGCAGCTGCACTCGTCATACTGACCGACGGTACCGCCATCGAGGCCCATGCCCCCATCGACTCGTACACTCCCGTCTGCTGGCGGTGCATCGTCGACGCCACCGTCGTCGTCCGTCCCCCCATCCCCGTCGCAGTCGGCCCCGGCATCGCAGTCGTCGGCCACCGCCGCTGCTGGCCACGACGCCAGGCAGAGCAGCGCCGCCAGAAACATCCACGGCGGGCACGAGCGAAGCATTGGTAGTATGATGACCGCCGTCTTGCTTGACGACAAGGATTGGCATGGCTTGCGACACGGACGGGGAGGGGAACGCGTGAGGGCGCGATGGTGCATCGCGATGTACAGCGCCGCCCTCGCAGTGCTCGTGCTGAGCGGGTCCGGCACCGCCGCCGCGCAGGGCCAACCCCAGTGGGGTATCGACCGCTTCCCCGTGCGCGGTCTGGGTGGAGGCGAGGCCGCCACTTTCCGCGACCTGCTCAAGAGTGAGATCTCCCAGCGCAATGGCGTCGCTTTCGTCGACCTGGGAGTGGAGTGCCCGGACGCCACCTGCACGATGCAGGCTGCGCGTCAGGCCCGGCTGCGCTACGCGGTTCACGCGAGCATCGGCCGGCTCGGGCGCAAGGTGGTTGTCTCCTTCGCAGCGGTCGACGCGACCCGCGGTCAGGTGCTCGTCTCCGACACCATGAGCGTCGGCAGCGTCGAGGAGCTCGACACCCTGGCCAAACGGATCGCCAGCACCATCGTCGATGGCAGGCCCGTCGAGCAGACCGCCCAGCTCGGTGAGATCACGAAGGAGGAGGCCAAGGCGCCGGTGCGACGCGACACCCGCTCGGGCTTCAGCCTCGGGCCCGAGGCGATCTTTCCCACGCGGGGCTACGCCGACGAGCAGTTCGGCGTGGGCCTGGGCGTGGGTCTTTGGTTCGAGTCGATGGACTTCGCGATCGAGCCGCGCCTGAGCTACCGCACCGAGCTCAGCAGCGGTGGCGAGATCTACGACCACGTGGCCCTCGACCTGGGCGTCTACTACCTGATGTCGCGCACCGACTTCTCGCCGCTCCTGGGGGGCGGCGTGGGCGTGCACTACTTGCACGAGGAGGTGCCGGTGGAGCACCAGGTCGGCACCGAGCTGCGCTCCTCCACCAGCGACATCATCGACGACAGCGTTGCGGGCGTCTCCGGTTATCTCCGGGCGGGCATGCTGCTGCTGCGCACCTACGACGTGAGCGTGATGCTGTCCGTGGACTACGCGATCAACCTGGCCGACTTCCAGGAGCGCAGCGACGAGCAGGCTCTGCGCATCTCTACCTCGGTGATCATCGGAGGCACGTGATGGGGCGCGCGATCACGGCGGCGTGCTCGATGCTGGCGGCGCTCGCACTCTGGGGCTGCGACGAGGATCTCCTGGGCGACGAGGAGCTGCGCTGCGATCGCGCCTATACCGGCAGCGAGCTCGAGGGCCGCTGGGACCTGCGGGGCAACGGCGAGCGCCTCGACTGCGAGGACCGACGCCTCGAGGGCGCGCTCACGATCGAGACCTCGACGCGCGTGCGCGTGATGACCGAGGCCCAGGAGACCAGCGGCCCCGGCAGCGGCCCGGAAGCCGACTTCGAGGCCGACGCCTTCGTCGACCGCATCGAGCGCGCGGACTTCCTGGTCGAACAGACCGATGGCGCCCCCGACACCCTGACCGTGCAGGGCTCGGTCAGCGGCTCCTGCTTCCGGGTCCACCTCGAGGAAGAGCTGCCCGACGGCGACACGATCAGCTACGACCTGGACGGCTTCATCACCCGCAGCGGCACCGCCGAAGGCGAGTTCACCGGCCGCGGCCCCGAGAGCTGCACAACAGCGGGCACGTTCACCCTCCGCGTGGAATAGGTAGGGGACGCGGTTGGCAGAGTTGGCCCGAGCGCCACGGCTCGAGCCCATGGAAACGCCTCGACCAGGCTAACTTCCTAACCGCGTCCCCTCTGGGGAAAGCCGCACGTGCCGGTTGCTGCCGGGAACGTGGGCAGGGCGTCCTGGCAGATCATGCCGCCGGGGCAGCTCTCGTTGACGACGAAGTCGCAGGGCAGGCGGCAGAAGCTGGTGCCGCTGGTGAGCATGGGGGTGCAGACCGGGTCGGGGCCGCCGGCGGGAGCGTCGCAGTCGGCGTCCTGCCCGCAGGCCTGGGCGCAATAGGTGATGGTTCCGGCGTTCAGGCAGGTCTCGTCGAGGGCGCAGTCGGCGTTGGCTGCGCAGGGTGCCGCGAAGCGGGGCGTGGCAGGCGGCTGGATCGGCTCCGCCATCGGGTCCACGCCGGCGTCATCGCCGGCGCCCGTGTCCTCGCCACCCGCGCCCGCCACGGGCATCGCGGCGGGCGGCGTCATGTCGCCGCTGGAGCCCGACGTCCCGCCCGCCGGGCTGGAAGGCGCCGCGCTGGGGTTGTCGAAGAGGTCTCTCTCGCCGGTCAACCCGCCCGGCTCTTCGGCCACGACGCGAGCCCCGTCTTCGCCGACGGATGCGCGCACGGGCTCGCCTTCGATCAGGGGCGTGCTGTCGAATGCACAGCCGATCATCGCGCCCACACAGGCGCACACACTCAGCTCAATCCGCACGGGAAACCCTTCCGCAACGGGATCGACGCAGGTCAGACGCCGAACGTTCCACTACCGAGATTAATGCGTCGCCCCGATCGATCCGTCATTCTCCCGCGCGGCTCCGATCGGGCGGTGGACATTGTTGTGTTAGTCTAACTACATGCCAGATGGCGTGCGGCGATCGACGCGGGGGGCGAGTGCGCAGAGAAGTGCGCGCGCGGTGCGCGCGGTCGTCTTCATGGGGCGCCTATTCGAGTACGAGTGCCGCGAGCTCGGCATCAGCATGGCGCAGTACCGCATGCTGCTCTACCTGCGGCATGGACCCAAGCGCGCCGGCGAGCTCGCGGCTCAAGCGTCGATCACGCGGCCATCCCTGAGCACCCTGATCGGCGCGCTGGAGAAGCAGGGGCTCGTGCGACGCACGACGGTCGACGCCGATCGCCGCGGAGTGCGGCTGGAGCTGAGCAAGAAGGGCCTGGCAGCGATCGAGCGCGTCGAGAGGCGCTTCACCGAGGTCTTCGACGACGCCACCACGGAGTGCGACCGCCCTCGCCTGCTCGATGCCCTCGAAGAGCTGGCCCGCGTCCTCAACGATCAGATCGAGGCGCGCGTCCGCCCCGATCAGTAGCGCTCACCCTTGCAGCAGCGGCAGCACGCCGCTGGCGACGTTGGCGAGCGAGGCGCGCGCCACCTCGCGCGGCGTGTCGCTCGACGAGGTGACCATGTAGACGAAGTCGAGCCCCAGGTCGCGTAGCGCCGCGAAGCGCGGCTTCACCTGCTCGAGTGGCCCGCTGATGGTGAACCAGTCGATGAAG
Source organism: Myxococcales bacterium (assembly GCA_028817855.1). Taxonomy (GTDB): domain Bacteria; phylum Myxococcota_A; class Polyangia; order Polyangiales; family JAFGIB01; genus JAOUOP01. Next base: position 5,783 of record JAPPOT010000230.1, on the reverse strand, counting down.
TCGTTTTCCATCGCGCGCGCGTGCTTCGAGGACTCGCGCGTGTGCTCGGCCATGTCGTAGTGCTCGCGCAGGAAACCGACGGCTTCCCGCAGGGCCGGCGGCAGCTGCGCGACCGGGCTGCCCTTGAAAGAAGAGAAGCGCGCGAAGGTCGCCGCCGTCCCGCGCACGGCGTCGTGCGCCACGGCCAGGTCGTCATGCACGACGCTGTTGATGAAGGCCCCGTAGCGGACCTCGTCAGGGCCTCGCCCGGCTTCTGCGGCCGCCGCGCGCGCGCGCGCCAGGCACGCGCCGAGGTGATCCGGATCCGCGCCCACGGCGAACATCACCGCATCGGCCTTGCGCGCGGCCAGCTCGATCACCCTGGGCCCGGTGGCCGCGATCTGCAGCGGCACCTTCATCTGCTTGACCGCCCGATGCCACTCGATGCGGCTCTCGAAGCCGTCGCGGTCGGTGGCCTCGCCACGCAGGTAGGCCTGGAGCTGGTCGAGGTAGCAGCTGAAGTCCTTCAGCGGATAGAGGTCCTTGCCGATACGCTGGACCGCCGAGTCGCCGCGTCCGAGCCCGAGCACCATGCGGCCCTCGCTCTCGCCCTGGATCGACAGGGCCGAGCTAGCCAGCACGGCCGAGTCCCGGGTGACCGGATTGCTCACCCCGGTACCGACCCGAAGCCGGGTGGTGGCCGCCGCCGCCAGGGTCAGCTGGGTGAAGACCTCCGGTGCCAGGTTCTGGCTATCCGTGAGCAGCAGCGTGGAGAACCCCATCTCCTCGATCATGCGCGCGAGTCGCCCGGTGCGCCGTGGTCGGGGCGGCAGGATAAGACCCGTCTCCATCTGTCGTCCCGTGGCGGCCTGCGCCCCTTGCTGCCCGTCGTCGTCCATGGTGACCTCGTAGCTTCGCTGGCTTGACCAGCATCACACCGGTAGTTAGGCTCTTCAAACTATCCCATCGGGGCAGGAGCGGGCAATGCAGGTTCGGGATCAGGTCTACATCAACGGCAAGTGGAACAGGCCCACCACCGACGGGTTGATCGACGTGATCGGCTCGGGCAACGGCGAGGTGATCGCGCGCGCAGCCGCTGCGGGCCCCGAAGACGTGGACAGGGCGGTGAAGGCCGCCCGCGCCGCCTTCGACGGCTGGTCCAGTCGCCCCCTCGAGGAGCGCTGCGCCCTGCTCGACCGACTCCAGGCGGGCCTCGGCGATCGGGTGGAGGAGATCGCCACCCTGGTCGCCCAGGAGGTCGGCATGCCGGTGCGCAACTCGCGCATGGTCCAGGCCGGCTACCCCGCCATGCTCGCGGGCATGGCGGCCAAGGTGGCGCGCGAGTACGCCTGGGAGGAAGAGGTCAACGGCTCGCTGATCGTGCGCGAGCCGATCGGCGTGGTCGGGTGCATCACGCCCTGGAACTACCCGCTGCTGCAGGTGATGCAGAAGCTGGGACCGGCCCTCGCTGCCGGGTGCACGATCGTGCTCAAGCCGAGCGAGGTCGCTCCACTCTCGGCCTTCATCCTGGCCGAGGTGATCGACTCCCTCGACTTCCCGCCGGGCGTCTTCAACCTCGTCAGCGGCGACGGCCCCACGGTCGGCGAGGCCATCGCCAGCCATCCGGACGTCGACATGGTCTCTTTCACCGGCTCCACGCGCGCCGGCAAGCGCGTGACCGAGCTCGCCGCGCAGACGATCAAGCGCGTCGCCCTCGAGCTCGGCGGCAAGAGCCCGACGGTGATCCTCGAGGACGCCGACCTGGACAAGGCGATCTCCGCGAGCATGCGCTCCTGCTACATGAACTCGGGTCAGACCTGCATCGCCCAGACCCGCATGCTCGTGCCGAAGGCGCTCGAGGACAAGGCGGTGGAGCTGGCGAAGGCGCGAGCCGAGTCGATGACGCTGGGCGACCCGCTGAGCGAGGAGACGCGCCTGGGACCACTGTCGAGCGCGGCCCAGCAGGAGCGCGTGCGCGGCTACATCCGCAAGGGCGTCGAGGAGGGCGCCGAGCTCGTCACCGGCGGCCCGGAGCAGCCGGAGGGGCTGGAGCAGGGCTTCTTCGTCAAGCCCACGGTCTTCCGCGGCGTGCGCAACGACATGACGATCGCGCGGGAAGAGATCTTCGGCCCGGTGCTGAGCATCATCAGCTACGAGGACGAGGAGGAGGCGATCAAGATCGCCAACGACACGGTCTACGGGCTGTCGGGGGCGGTCTGGAGCGGTGATTCGGAGCGCGCAAAGAAGGTCGCGCGGCGCCTGCGCACCGGGCAGGTGATCGTGAACGGCGGCCGCGGCGCCCCCGGCATGCCGTTCGGCGGTTACAAGCAGTCGGGCAACGGGCGCGAGTCCGGCAAGGCCGGGCTGGAGGAGTTCCTGGAGCTGAAGGCGCTCCAGCTGTAGCGGTGCGAGAACCGGGGGCGGGGTCCGTACGGGACGGAACCCTCGCTCCGGCGGAGGTCGGGATGCAAGAGCACGATCTGGTGGTCCGCGGCGGGACCGTCGTCGACGGCAGCGGTAGCGAGCCGCGCGCGGCGGACGTGGCCGTGCGCAATGGCGTGATCACAGGGGTCGGCGAGGTCCCCGGCGACGGCAAGCGCGAGCTCGACGCCAGCGGCAAGCTGGTCACCCCGGGCTTCGTCGACGTGCACACCCACTACGACGGCCAGGCCACCTGGGACAGCCAGCTGCTGCCCTCCCCCTTGCACGGCGTGACCACCGTGCTGATGGGCAACTGCGGTGTCGGCTTCGCGCCCTGCCGCCCGGGCGACCGGGACATGCTCGTGCGCCTGATGGAGGGCGTCGAGGACATCCCCGGCGTGGTGCTCACCGAGGGCCTCAACTGGCGCTGGGAGAGCTACCCCGAGTTCCTCGACGTGCTCGAGCAGCGGGGCCACGACATCGACTTCGCCGCCATGGTGCCGCACGGCGCCCTGCGCGTGTACGCCATGGGCAAGCGCGGCGCCGATCGCGAGCCCGCCACGCCCGAGGACATCGCGCTGATGGCGCGCCTGGCGCGGGAGGCGGTCGAAGCCGGAGCCCTCGGCTTCTCCACCTCGCGCACCCTCAACCATCGCACCAGCGACGGTCAGCCCACCCCCACGCTCACCGCCGAGGAGGACGAGCTCATGGGCATCGCCATGGGCCTGCACGACGCCGGCGCCGGTGTGCTCCAGGTGGTCAGCGACTTCAAGGACCCGGTGCAGGAGATGGCGATGCTGCGGCGCATGGTCGAGCGCTCCCGGCGGCCGCTGTCGATCTCGCTGGTCCAGAACGACCGCCGCCCCGACGGCTACAGGTTCCTGCTCGCCAGCATCGCCGACGCCACCAGCGCCGGCCTGCCGATCAAGGCCCAGGTCTGCGGCCGCGCGGTCGGCATCGTGCTGGGGCTGGACACCACCCTCAACCCCTTCTCGGGCCACAAGACCTACAGGGCGCTCGCCGGCCTCTCGCTCGAGGAGCGCATCGCGCGCCTGCGCGCGGCCGAGGTGCGCGATGCGCTGGTCCACGAGGAGCGCGAGCGCGCACGTGGCTTCGCCGGCGCGGTGCTCCAGAACTACGACAAGATGTTCCCTCTCGCCGACGTGCCCGACTACGAGCCCACGCGGGAGCAGAGCGTGGGCGCGATCGCGCGCGAGCGCAACGTGAGCCCGGCCGAGGTCGCCCTCGACTGCATGCTCGAGCGCGACGGGCGCGGCCTGCTCTACGTGCCCTTCCTGAACTACGCCGAGGGCTCGCTCGATGCAGCGCTCGAGATGATGCTGCACGAGGACACGATCCTGGGCCTGGGCGACGGCGGCGCCCATGTGGGCATGATCTGCGACGGCAGCTTCACGACGCACATGCTCACCCACTGGACGCGCGACCGCACCCGCGGCGACAAGCTCTCCGTCCCCTGGGTGATCAAGGCCCACTGCCTCGACACCGCCCGCGCCGTGGGCCTTCACGACCGCGGGCTGCTGGCACCGGGCTACAAGGGCGACCTCAACGTGATCGACTACGAGCACCTGACGCTGCGGGCGCCCGAGGTGCTGCACGACTTGCCCGCCGGCGGGCGCCGCCTGATGCAGCGCGCCGACGGCTACACCGCCACCGTCGTTAGCGGCGAGGTGGTCTACGAGAACGGGGAGCACACCGGTGCGCTGCCCGGCAAGCTGATCCGCGGCGCGCGCACGGCGCCAGCCCGGGCGTGATCGAAGGAAAGGCAAGGACATGGCGCGAATCCTGGAAACCTCGGCCGAGTGGCGTGCCGACGACGTGGCCAACCCGGCGATCTACACCGAGCTCCTCGACGCGGACGAGGTCGCCCAGCTCGACGCAGCGCTCGCCCGCGTGCGCGACCGGGTCGACGACATGCTCTCGATCGGCAAGGAAGACTTCCCCCTGGGCAGCCTGGGGGAGCGCATCGAGCGCATCGAGGACGAGCTGATCAACGGACGCGGCTTCGTCGTGCTGCGTGGCATCCCGCGCGAGAGGTACGACAACGACGAGATGTGCCTGCTCTACTGGGGCATCGGCATGCACCTTGGCAAGCCCTGGCCCCAGAACAAGAAGGGTCACCTGCTCGGGGACGTGACCGACCAGGGCAAGGCGATCAACGACCCCACCTCACGCGGCAACGAGCTGGGCGCGATCGGGCTGCCATACCACTCGGACGGCTCCGACCTGGTGGGCCTGATGTGCCTGGAGCGCTCGGCCGAGGGCGGCGAGTCGACGGTCTGCAACGCGCTGGCGATCCACAACGACCTGGTGCGCAACGCGCCCGAGCTGGCCGAGGCCCTCTACGAGGCCCAGCCCTACGACTACCGGGGTGAGCAACGCGAGGGCGGCAAGCCCTACTACATGGTGCCGGTGTTCACCGAGATGAACGATCGCCTCTTCATCCGCTACATCCGCCCCTACATCCTGGCATCCCAGCGCCACCCGGACACGCCGCGCATCGAGGAGGTGGCCGAGCGCGCCATGCAGCGAATCGATCTGATGACGCAGGACCCCCAGTACGAAGTCGTGATGGACTTCCAGCCCGGCGACATCCAGTTCATCAACAACTATCACGTGCTCCACGGACGCCGGCCCTACCGGGACGACCCCGACAGCGGCAAGGTCCGCCACCTCAAGCGCCTGTGGCTCGAGACCGAGGTGCTCGAGGAGCGCCCGCTGCACTTCCAGAACAACCTGCGCCACCACTGGGAGAGCAAGCGCTCGATCAGCCGCCTGGACAAGGCCACGAGCTGAGGGCGGTCAGAGCGCGGGCTCGACCCGCTTCAGGAGCTGCTGCGACAGGTGGACGAAGTCGGCCTCGGTAACGATGCCGACCACCACGTGGTTCTCGTCCACGATCGGCATGCAGCCGAGCTTGTCGGCGCGCATGCGCTGGGCCAGCTCCGACAGGGGCGTGTCGGGGGAGGCGCTCTGCACGTCGTCGGTCATGATGTCCCGCACCTTGAAGCGCTCCTGCAGGAAGGCGTCCTGCTTGCCCTTGTGCGGGATCAGGGTGCTAGCCGACACGCGCAGCAGATCGCGCTCGGTCACCATGCCGATCAGGCGATCCCCTTGCACCACCGGCATGTGGCGGAAGCGGAAGACCTTCATGGCCTTGTCGAGCTGGTCGAGCTGCTCCGACTCGTCGAGCGTCACGACGTTGGTCGTCATGATGTCCCGGGCTGTCCGGGGAGGATTCGGCTCCATCGCACGCTCCTGGGTTTCGGCTGAAGGCAACGTGTGCGCGAAACGGCGGTGTGCAAGCCCTGGATGGGGGCTGGAGCTTATACACATCTCCGAGCCCACCAGACTACTCAGCCTAT
>JAPPOT010000058.1 GCA_028817855.1 Myxococcales bacterium | reverse complement strand
GCCTCGGCCTCGCCCGCCGTGTCGCCGCACCCGATCGCTCCGAGCTCCGCGGCGACCAGCGTTCCGGAGACCACCCGGATGAAGTCGCGCCGCCCGATCGGCTTCTTCGATTTGCTCATGACCCTGGCTCCAGCAACCGCACCCGACCGCCCATTGACAGCAGCAGCCTATCCAGCTTTGCACGGGCGCAACAGGGAACCCTCCGTGTCTGTCGAGGCCACCTTGCGCAGGAAGCTCGCGCAAGCGGCCAGCAACTACCCGCAGGGTCAATTGTCGGCCGCGCGCGCTAGCGGCCGGGCAGGTCGCAGCCGAGCGTGAACATCTCGAAGGCGCGGGGCACATCCTCGCTCTGTCGCTGCACGTGGGCGAGCACGCCGAACCAGGCCTCCTCGCCGAGGGGGACCAGGCCGGGCGTGAGCAGGGTGCGCAGGGAGTCGTCAGCCTCGTCGCGCAGCAGCTCGTACGGGGACTCGCCGCGCAGGGTTCCGTCCCGCGACAGCACCCGTGCGCGCAGCCCGCGGCTGTCCAGGTAGCTGACCGCCCAGGCATCGAGCACCTCGGAGTAGGCCAGGGCGGGCGCCCGCTCGCCTGGAGCGTCGCCGCCCACCTCGATGTCGCTCGCCTGCTCCGTGAGCACAAGTCCTCCGTCGTCGTCGAGCTCGACCAGGAAGAGCTCGAGCAGGATGCGGCCGTCCCGGCCGCAGTCGACGCGGTGGGTCAGCGCGAGCCACCGGCCCTCCTGCGTGTCCGGGCCGAACGCCAGCGCGGGACTGCCGCGGGCGCCGCCAGCGGCGTCGCGCGTCACCAGCGCGTCCGCGCCGACCACGAGCTCGTTGTCCGCGTCGAGCTGCAGGTGGCCCACGCGCAGGTTGCCCGCCGCGTCCACGTAGGCGATCAGCCAACCGGTCTCCCGCGCGCGCCGTTCGCCCAGCTCGCCGATCGCGAGCAGGCCGGCCGGCGCCCCGTCCGCGCTGGGCCCGAGCTCGACCGGAGCACCTTCTCGGGCAGTGAGGCCGCCACCGACGGCGAAGAGCGCGGTGGCGCGCAACACCGGATCGCCGTCCGGATCGGGCGCTCCGCAGGTCGGGGCGGCGTCGGTCTCGAGGTAGGCGAGCGCCACGTCGATGCCCGTGCCCGCCAGTGCGAGCCGGGTCGCCTCAGGGCCGCCGCAGTCGCCGTCCGGGATGCAGGCGAGCCCGCCGCCGGCGATGTCTGCCTCGACGGTAGCCGAGTCGCTGCCGCGCTCGACCAGGCCCGCGACCAGGTGCGCACCCCCGTCCCCATCGACGAACGCCACGGCGAAGGCGTCGCCGTCTAGGGGGGTGACTACGACCTCTCCGGTCGGGGCGCTCGTCGCGGAGCCATTCACCTTGAGGTCGTCGTTGCTGGCCGTCGCCTCCGGGCTGTCGAGCACGCTCAGGCCCGCCTGCTGCGAGTCCATTCCGTACGCGATCGCGAGCGCTCCGCTGTTTGGATCGCGCGCGTAGCTCGCCGAGGTCGCCGCACCCAACTCCCCGTTGTCGAAGGTGACCAGCCGTCGCACCGGTCCGCGTCCGAGCACGCCCTCGTCGACCTGGCCGTCGCAGTCGTTGTCCTGCCCGTCGCACTGCTCGGCGGCGCCGATGGCGACCTCGTCCGTGTCGTCGTCGCAGTCGGCCTCGTCTTCCGGGACGTCGCACTCGACGCCGTCGACCGTCGCCGGCGACTGGCCGTCTCCGTCCAGGTCGGTGGGGCCCAGCTCGCAGCGACCGCTGTCCCCGTTGCACTGCCACTGCTCGCAGGGGAAGGAGGCCGCCTCGGGGTCGTTGAGCCCGGCGCAGTCGTTGTGGCTGTCGCAGCGCTCGATGACGATGTCCTCCGAGAGCTTGACCAGGCTGCAGCCGGCCGACAGCGCCAGCACGGAGAGCGCGCAGGCGATCGCGCGTGCGCTCACAGCTCGCCCCCGAGCTGCAGCCCGACGTGGCCGGCGCCGACCACTGGCTGTAGCCTGAGCTTGGCGTCCCCGCCCCGATCCTCTTCGCCGTCCCAGTCGGTCACGAAGGCGACGACCGTGGTGGCCACCGCCAACACCCCCGCCGTGCCGAAGAAGACGTCGGCCAGCAGCTCGGCGTCCTCGGTCTCGCCTCGCTTGTCCACACGCCCGGGATCGAAGGGATGGAGCTCGACCGCCTCGTCGCGCAGGGATGACACCCGCAGTGCGAAGACGGTGCCGACCGCCGCGCTCGTCGCGCTCGCGCCGACGCCGATCCAGAAGAGCGTCGGCGGCAGGCCGGTGGTCTCGGTGACTTGAACGGTCGTCTGGGCCTTGGCCAGCGTCAGCTCGAGAGTCAGCTTCTGCCCGCCCACCAGGCGCACCTCCGCGCGGGCGGGGATGTAGCCCTCCGCGCGCAGCTCGAGGGCGTGCCCGCCCGCCGGGATGAAGACGTCGCCGGGCGCCCGCCCGATCAGCCGGTCGTTCACCCAGACCTCCGCCTCCACGTTGCAGCGGACGTGCACAGTGCCGAGCAGGTTACCGAGCGTGCGCAGGGCGGCTTCCACGGCGCTCCGATCGGGCGCGTCCGCTGGCGCCTCCGCCAGGTATCGCTCATAGGAGGCGATCGCCAGGTCGTAGCGGAAGAGCCGCTCCTGGCACTGGGCGATGTTGTAGAGCGCGTTGGACCGCGGCACGAGCGCGTAGGCCGCCTCGAACTCGACGATCGCCGCGCTGCAGTTGCCGGCCGCGGCAAAGGCCACGCCCTGGCGGAAGTGCTTTCGCGCCTCGACGAGCTTCGGATCCTCGGCGCCGGCCTCGGTCGCGGCCCCGGTCGCGGCCCCGGTCCCGGCCTCGGCGCCGGCCTCGGTCGCGGTCGCGGTCGCGGTCGCGGCGCCGGCCTCGGTTCCGGCCGCGGCCTCGGTCGCGGCCTCGGTCTCGGTCTCGGCCTCGGCCGCGGCCTCGGTCTCGGCCGCGGCCTCGGTCCCGGCCTCGCCCTGCTGAGCGGCAGCCTCGGTCGTCGCGAGCAACATCAGGACAGTGAGCAGGCGGAGGGCCATCGGGCGGCAGAATACTCCCGGCGGTCCGCACCTGTCTTCAGAACTCGTCGCGGATCTCGCCCGTCGGGCCCCGATAAACGCCGTCCCCCCCGTGCGTGCGCGGATCCTCGGGAGGCTGTGGCGGGGTCGGCGGCGGCTCCGCGGGCGCGGCGGCCTCGCTCGGGGCTGCGGCCGCGGGCTTCGGCGCCGCGGGCTTCGCGGCCGCAGCCGGTCGCCCCGCCACGCGCTCGATGCGGCGGGTGCCGCTGCCCTTGTCCAGCTCGAAGGCGATCTCCCGATCCTGATCGAAGATCGCCAGCTGCTCGATGGCGCGGTGGCCGTCCGCCTCGACGCGGATCCGCACCGGGTCCATGGAGCGCGGGCGCGAGGCGTCGGTCGGGTTCGGGAACTCCACCTCGCCGATGAAGATGCGCGCCTGGGCGGGCGTCGCGCGGATGCGCACCCGCACCTCGGCCTTGCTCGGCGCGGCCGGCGGCGGGCTCGGTCGCGGGGCCACCGTCGGCGCGGGCTCGGCTGGTGCCGGCATCGCCGGATGCGGTTCGGCTGCGGGTGGTCCGGCCCCGCGCGGCGAGAACGCCACAAAGGCCAGCGCTCCGGCGCCTATGAGCGCGAGCGCCACGCCGGCGAAGACCGCCAGCCGCGCGACCCCGGCGTCGGGTGCCTGGGAGGTGATCGCCGCGTCTCCGCGCGCCATCGGCGTCTGGGTGTTGGGCGATGGCCTGGTGTCGGTGGCGTCCTGGGCGCGCGGGGTCGCCGCGGCCGGGGGCACCGTCACGTCGGCCGCCCCCTCTCCCTGCGGTGGCGTGCTCGACAGCGCGGTCTCGATCATCGCGATCGCCGACTCGTCCTCGATCGGCCCCGTGCGCTCACCGCCGCTCGGGCGCAGGCTGCGCAGCATCACGGGCGCGCGATCGAGCGCGGCGAAGGGCACCAGCGCCAGCCCCAGCTCCTCCACGCGGGCGAAGCGCCGCCTGCGGTCCTTGGCCATCGCGCGCATTACCACCTGCTCCAGCTCCGGCGGGATATCCTCGCGCAGGCGCGAGGGCGCGATCGCCTCCTCGCTCATGATCTTCATCAGCAGCGCGGGGTAGGTGTCTGCGTTGAAGGGCAGCCGCCCGCACAGCGCCTGGTAGAGGATCACCCCGACCGCGTAGATGTCGGCCCGGTGGTCCAGGTCGGCTGCGGCCTGCGCTTGCTCCGGTGGCATGTAGTAGGGCGTGCCGATCGCCATGCCGGTCTTGGTCAGGCCGCTCTTGAGGTCCTCTTCGCCGGCGCGGATCTTCGAGATTCCGAAGTCCAGCACCTTCACGAAGTCCGGATCGCCCGCGCGCGGCACCAGGAAGATGTTCTCGGGCTTGATGTCGCGGTGCACGATGCCCTGGGCGTGGGCGGCGGCCAGGGCCTCGCAGACCTGCCCGACGATGTGCACGACGCGCGCAACCGGCAGGCTGCCCTCCCGATCGAGCAGCTCCCCGACCTCGATGCCGTCGAGGAACTCCATCACGATGTAGGGGGCGCGGTCGTCAGGGAAGACGCCGAAGTCCGTCACCTCGATGATGTGCTCGTTGCCGATCGCGGTGGCCGCCCGCGCCTCGCGATGGAAGCGCTCCACCAGGTCTGCGTCGCGCGCCAGCTGCGGGTGCAGGGTCTTGATCGCGAGCTTGCGCCCGATCAGCTCGTGGCGGGCCTCGTAGACGGCCCCCATGCCGCCCTCGCCCATGCGGCGCACGATGCGGTAGCGCTCCTGCAGCAGGCAGCCAACGCGCTCGTCGTCGTCGTGGGACCCCTCGCCCATGCTCCGTGCAGGCTAGCGCGGGCGGGGCGGGGGCGACAACGTTTCCGGACAAGGGGGTGTCTCCGGTCCCTGGCCCGACCCGTGCTCGCGCGGCGCTGCGCGACGTAGATCGAGTACGCCTGTGCTGCTCGCACTCCGTTCGACCCGACTTCACTCGAGCGTGCCGGGCTCGCAACGGCGCAGAAACCTAGGGACACCCCCTAGGCGCCCGGGTGGCCTTTCTTGATGTTGATGCGCGCCATGCGCAAGAACTCGCGCCGGGTGCGCGGCCCGAGGGGCTCCTGCACGGTCCACCGGCGCGGGCCGAAGGTGTTGTCCCAGTGCCGCCGCACCCTGGCGAAGGTGGTGTCGTCGGCGCGGCAGCGCGCGGCCTCCGGCTCCACGCAGAAGAGCCGTGCGGCCGTGCGGCCGAGGATCCGTGCCTTGATCTCGGGCGTCAGCTCCGGGTAGCCGTACTCCTGCTGGAACTGGGGTGTGATCTGGAACATACGGAAGGCCTCGATCTGGGGCTGGGGGCTGCCGTAGAGGATCGAGTCCGTGCCCCAGACGATGTTGTCCGGCCCCAGGTACTTGAGCAGCTTGCCGATGTAGTGCTGGGCGGCGACCGCGTCGTTCATCACGTTGCTCCAGGCGCTGCCCATCTCGGCGTAGACGTTGCTGCCGTGGCCGTGGCCGGCCTCGAGCATCGCGGCGATCAGCTGGTTGACGCCGGTGTGCATGCGCGGATCGGCGATGCTCTCGTCGAAGGGCTCGCGCTCGACCGAGCCGACCGTGATCAGGTTGCCGGTGCCGGCGCCGATGCCGGAATGGTAGATGATGAAGTTGGCTTCGGGGTACATCGACGCCACGCGGCCGATCTCGATCGGCTGGTTGTGCTCCACGTCGAAGCCGGGGATCGGCAGGCCCTTGTGGATGGCGAAGTTGGGCACGCCGAGCGAGAGGCCGTGCTCGATGAAGGTGCGGCCGACCTCGTCGTCGAGGAAGTAGCCGGCGCCGCCGATGCCGGACTCGGCCGGCCCCCAGGCCGGGTAGGCCTTCCAGCTGACCGCCTTCCACTCGGGGTACTCCGCGCTCAGCGACATCACGTCGCGCTGCAGCTCCCAGCGGTCGTTGGGCCTCACCTGCACCTGGTTGACCACGCGCTGGGAGAGGGCCTTCTCGTTGACCGAGTCGCGCAGGTTCTTCATCCCCTCGTTGGACAGGGGCAGGCCGCACACGGTCGGGCCCGTCTCGGTGCAAACCTGGGCGGGCCAGGAGGTGATCACCGAGACGGTGGTGTCGCTGTCCACGAACATCAGCTTGCCGTAGTGGTCCTCGTCGAAGCAGTCGAGGCGGTCATTCGTGTCGGTGCAGTTGGCGAGGAAGACCAGGAAGTTGGCGTAGGTCGTGTTGCGCTCGCGCCACTCGCCGTCGTCGAAGCTGTGAGTCTGCACGTCCATGATGAACTCGTCGCCCGACAGCAGCTGGGTCTCCTCGCAGGTCGCCTCGCGCGGCACCACGTAGGGGCAGCTGGGGCCGTCGCCCATGCCGATGGGGTCCTCCATCGTCCCGGTGCCGCCTGCACCACCCGCGCCGCCCGCCGGCATTCCGTCGCCGCTGTCGGTGGGCGTGCCGCCGCTGTTGTCTCCACCGGTCATCGGTGGGGCGCCGCCGTCCCCGCTACCCCCGGTCCCCATCGGCGTCGATGGGATCGACATGTTCACGTCGTCGGGCGCGAGGCTGACCATGCCGTCGCCATCGTCGCCGCCGCAGCCGCTCACCTGGTTGATCACGGCCAGGGTGGTGAACATGCCCATCGAGCTGGCGAGGAACTCGCGCCGGTCGATGCCGAGCCGGCGGGCCTGCTCGTCGGCCTTCTCGAGCACCAGGCGGTGCGTCAGCCGCTCCTCCTTCGAGGCCGGGTGCCAGTACTCCGTGTTGGAGCGGTTGCCGAGCCAGATCGGGGGCCGATCCGGCACCTCCGGTGCGGCCTTCCGGTGGAGCTTCACCCAGGGGAACTTCGACTTCGCCATTGCTTGAACCCTCCGACCTCAGCGGCCGCCCGCCGCTGCTGCGGGCGGCCGCTGTGACACCAAAACCCACCTGTCGGGCTATCAGACGGCGCGTCGCAAAGCAACTGAGTAACTCAGTTTACCTACGAGGACCGATTCATCCCTCGCTGGGAAGCCGGAGTGATTCCAGCGGGTTGAACTCGGCCTGCGGGAGGAACGGTGGGCCGTGCCGTGCGCTGCCTCAGAAGTAGATCGGCGGTGGACGAGACGAGGCGACGCCGGTCACTGCCCCGGTTTGTTCCCGGTCCCGGTCTCGGCCGCGGACTCGGTCTCGGTCCCGGTCTCGGCCGCGGACTCGGTCTCGGCTGCGGACTCGGTCTCGGACTCGGTCTCGGCGGCGGACTCGGTCTCGGTCTCGGTCTCGGCCGCGGTCTCGGCCTCGGTCTCGGCCGCGGACTCGGTCTCGGTCTCGGCCTCGGTCTCGGCCTCGGCCTCGGTCTCGGCCTCGGTCCCGGACTCGGTCCCGGTCCCGGTCCCGGCTCCAGGCGTCGGCGCCGCGCCGCCCCGCTTCGCCGCGTGCCCGTAGACCACCCCGTGGAAGAACTCGAGCATCCCGGGCAGCGGGTGGCGCTCCACCGGCGTACGCCGCAGCAGCGACAAGGCCGCGCTCGGATTGCGCGCCGCCAGCTGGCGCGCCGCCAGGTGCGGCAGCAGCGCGGGCTGGGTCAGCTGCTCCGTGGTCGCCCCATCGAGCGCGCCCTGAATGTCCGGGTCGCTGCCGGCGAGCAGCAGCACCGGGAAGTTCAGCGGCGTCGCCATCACCTGGTGCAGCACGGACGGCTGGCGCGCGCCGGTCTTGCCGGGGAAGAGCAGGTCGTTGATCAGGCGCTGGTTCTCGAAGTTGCGCGTCGAGTCCTTGAAGATGCGCTCCGGCCACAGCCCCTTGGTCAGGGCGCTCTCCTCGAAGCGCTTCTTCGCGGCCTTGGTGTCGCGCCACTCCCACAGTAGGTCGTTGCGTTCCTCGCGCGAGCCCGGCATGTGCATGCGCTTGGGCTGGTCGTCCGTGAGCGCGTCCACGTCCTTGGAGATGCGCTTGAGGTACGTCGCGTCGCCGACGAAGAGCGCGCCCAGCTGGGCCGGATGCTCGAATCCGAGCGCCGCCATCTCCTCGCGCACGTGGGGCGCGGTCCACTGGCGGATGAAGCGCGCCATGCCCACCGGGCCCTTTGCGCCGCGCGAGCCCATCAGCATCAGGTTGCGTCCCGAGCCGTGCCACAGGGAGCAGTCGTCGAAGGCCGCGCAGAAGGCCGCGACGATCGAGCGTCCGGTGTCCGCCGAGATGTTCATCATCGGCAGCCAGTAGGTGACGAAGCCACCCTCGGCCAGGCGCGAGCGCATCAGCGCGAAGTACTCGCGGCTGTAGAGGTTGCTGACGCCCGCCAGGATCGGCGGCGGCGGCTCGCCGGTGATCAGGTCGTAGCGGCGCGGCGTGCCGTGCAGGTAGTGCCGCCCGTCCTCCAGGTGGACGCGCACGCGTTCGTCGTCGAGCGGGTGCCCGCCCGGGCCCACGTCCATGTCGCGCGCCATCTCGAGCGTGGTCGGTGAGATGTCGACCACGTCGATGCGCTTGAGCTCGGGCGTGTCGGTCAGCGCCTTGGCGGTGTTGCCGATGCCGTAGCCGATGATCAGCGCCTCGTCCATGCCGGGGTGCACGGCCAGCGGCAGGTAGGCATAGAGCTTCATGTAGCGCCGCGCCGCGAAGTCGTTGACCGACATCGAGAACGAGTTGGCCGCGAGCTGATCGTAGATCCCGAGCCCGCCAACGCCGTGGCGTACGTGGATCAATGTCGCCGTCACGCCCTCGCGGATCGAGACCACCCGATCGCTGTCGCCCATCCAGCGCCCGACCGAGCCGCGGACGTAGGTGTTCTCCACTTTCCCGAAGGGGAACATCATCAGCGTGCCGACGAAGAGGGCCAAGGCCCCGTAGCGGAATGGCGTCAGCGCGCCCGCGTGCACCAGCATGGTCAGGCCGACGACCCCGTAGAGCGCGAGCATGGCGAAGAGCGCGCGCTCCATGCCGAGCTCGGGCAGCAGCAAGAGCCCGCCCAGCGCGGAGCCCAGCGCGGCGCCCAGCGTGTTGGCGAAGGTCAGCCTTCCGGTGGCGTCCGCGTCGGCGCCGCCCTCCGCGCGCAGTCCCACGCCCAGCAGGGTGAAGAGCATGCCCGAGCACAGCGCCGTCGGCAGCACGATCGGCGCCGCGATCGCCGCGATCGAACCGGCATCCGGCTCGAAGCGGAAGAACCACTGCAGGAAAGGTGGGAAGGCCAGGTAGCCGATTAGCCCGCTGGCGCCTGCAGCCAACGCGACGTAGCCGCTGAGCGCGGCCGCCGCATCGTCGCGCTTGAGGCGCGCGCTCCAGGCCGAGCCGATCAGCCCGCCCACTGCGATGCCGCCGAGCACCACGGCGAGCACCACCGCGAAGGCCAGCGGCGTGTCGACCAGGAAGAGCAACAGCAAGCGCAGCCACACCACCTCGAGGGCGAGCATGGCGAAGCCGGCGAGCGCGGCCGACAGCAGCCACACCTGCCCGCCGCGTCCGCGCTCTGGCACCTCCCCGCGCTCGGCCGGCGCGCCCGCGCCCACCGCC
>JAPPOT010000120.1 GCA_028817855.1 Myxococcales bacterium | reverse complement strand
GGGCTGGGCCGGCCCGAGGCCCAGTTAGCTCGCGCGAAGCGCGGCGCAGCTGAGGCGATCAGGACGGCAGTCCGGTGCGTGCAGTGCGCCGGGGCCGCTCGCCGATGAGCCACGAGCACCCGCCTGAGGCGACCAGGTCTTCAGCTCGACCTTGCTCCGCGTCGAGGCCTTCCCGAGCGCGTAGCGCCACCCCCGCCCCCCTATAAGCCCTGCGCGCATGGCCGCTCCTACATGCGCTTGGGAGTGCGGCGTCGAGTTCGTCTACTTCGCCCGCGCGACCACGAAGAGGAACTCGGGCATCAGCCACTGGAAGGGCAGGAGGGGGAGTGCGAGGAAGCTCGAGAGGATCGGGTAGAGGCCCTCGTACTTGCGCCAGTGGCGGAGGCCGAGGGCCTGGACGATGCTCATGCCGACGTAGAGGGGGAGGGTGAAGGGGTTGATCTTCACGAGCTCGAAGCCGCACTGGTCGAGCATTTCCTCCAGGGTCTTCGGGGTGAAGAAGATGAGGTGGCGGGGGATGTCGAGGTTCCACCAGAAGCGGCCGAAGAAGCGGCCGATCCAGGCTCCGGCGTACGGGATCTCGAGCGCGAGGTGCCCGCCGGGGCGCAGGACGCGGCGGGCCTCCTCGAGCACGGCGCGCGGGTGCAGCTCGTGCTCGATGTACTCCATCATGAAGACGACGTCGTAGGACTCGGCGGGTAGGCCTGCCGAGTCCAGGGAGCCCTCCATGATCGGCATCTGGAGCTTCTCACGCACGTACTGGACGATCTCCGGCTTGAAGTCGATCCCCGTGCCGGTCACGCCGCGCTCGTCGCGGATGCACTCGAGCAGGCGATTGACGCCGCAGCCCACGTCCAGGATGTCCGTGTCCTCGGCGATGCGCCCGGTGGTCTGTTCCAGGTAGGCGATGCGCTTACGCGAGATGCCCTTCGCCATCGACTGCAGGAACGGCCGCAGCCAGGCCGGCGCGTCCTCGTGCAGGCTGTAGCCGAAGTAGTCGTCCGGGTAGTGGGCACCGAGGGACGCGCCGGTGGGGCGCGGGCTCACGTACTCCATCGTGCATGCCTGGCAGCGGACCAGCGGGTAGGTGCCCGGCTTGGCGAAGAGCAGGTCGCGCGCGATCAGCACCTCGTCGGTGTTGCGGCCGCCGCACAGCGGGCACGGGATCTCCTCCTGCTGCTCGCCGTGCACCGCACTGTCGAAGGTGCGGATCGCCTCACTCACGCCCAATCAACTTCTTGAGGTGGTAGGCGACCGTCTCGCGCGCGTAGAGGGTCCAGCCGTAGAAGTAGTTGCGATGGCCCTTGTCCTCGATGCCATCGGGATAGAGCGCCTGGAGCTCGGCGAACTGCTGCTCGTTGCGTGTGGCGAAGATCATCTCGCAGCTCGTCGGCACCCACAGGCAGCGGAAGCCCTCCTCCTTGGCACGCTGGACGGCTTCGGGCACGCCGATGATCCAGCTGTCGTGGAAGACCACGATGGTGTCGTCGCCGCAGTAGGGCAGCACGCCCTCCAGGTCGTGGGTGACCTGCGGGTGGCGATGCAGCCCGTCGATGAAGATCAGCTCGTAGACCTCTTGCTCGACGGTGCTCGAGATGTCCTGGGGGGCGCTGCCCTTCTTGTTGCGCAGGATCTCCGTCAGCTCCAGCATGTCGGTCAGCTTCTGCGCGATGCCCGCCGCGATCTCGCCCGCACCCTCGCTCTGATTGTCCAGCGTGACGCAGCTCTTGCCGCCGTGGTGCTTCATCACGTCCGCGATGTAGGCCGAGGAGAAGCCGAAGGCGTTGCCGATGATGTAGCAGTGCTCGGGCCGGAACTTCTCGATCAGCCTGCCGAAGGCCGTGCACTCGTCCTCGCCGATCGAGATCGGGTAGTGGAAACCCTTGAGCCGGCGATGGGGACCGCCTGGGTTGAGCAGCCCCTGATGCCAGAGGTAGCCGACGTCGGCGACGTCATCGAGGGCCTTGGTCACGCGACTGAGCGACTCGTCCATGGATCGTATTGTATCGGAAGGGGGGGCGGGCCTGCAATTCTGACAAGTCCGGACCGCGATGGCCAGCGTGCCGGCCGCCCGCTAGAGCCCGAATCGTACCGCGTGGCCCTCGACCGTCCGCGTCCCACCGGCGGCCGGCGGCGTCCAGGGCACGAAGCGGGTGCCGTCCCAGGTGAGAAAGCGCCGGCTCGCGTCCTCCAGCGGTGAGGCGAACCGGAAGAGCGCCTCGCGCGGCTGGCCGTCTGCGTCCACCGCGGTGACCTCCGCCGTCATGCCCTCCAGCACGACCTCTGTCCCCACTGGTATTGGCGTCTCGCGCGCGCGGTAGAGCTCCAGCAACGGGTCCGCCAGGATGCCGTCGGTGTAGCGCACCCGCAGACTGTGGGGGGCGTCGCGCGTCACCTGGAGGTCGGTGCTGCCGAAGGCGAGGGCGCGCAGGCGGGCCGGCGCGGGGAGCCCCTCGAGCGCGGCGATCACCGGCACGAGTTTGACGTGGAAGTAGTCGGGCGTGCTCACCAGCACCAGCTCCGGCCGGTCGCTCTGGGCGAGCGCGCTGTCCGCGGCGGCGCGTGTCTCCGAGGTGAGCACCACGCTGCACGCCATCACTGGCAACAGCAGCGGGGAGAGCAACAGATGAAAGCCGGTGATCACGGCGGTGAAGCCATGGGCGGCCGCACGCCAGGCGCGCCCCTCGAGCAGCCAGCTCGCGCGCTCCAGCATCCCGTGCCAGAGCTGGGAGAGCAGTCCCATGGCGCCGAGCCCGACGAAGAAGAGCAGACGGTTGTTCGGATGGGTCGTGCAGGCGGGAACGAGCGCCAGCAGCATCCCCAGCGCCCAGAAGCGCGCGGTGGCGTCCGCGCGCACCAGGGGAAGCGCGGCGACCACGAGCCACAGCGTCACCGCCGCGGCCACGCCCAGGATCACCTGCGGCCACGGGCCGCCCGCAAAGAGCGCGGTCTCGGCCGGCGGCATCGCCAGCTCGCCTAGCAGCAACAGCGGCGCCCGCTCCAGCATCGCCGCCGCGAAGACCAGCGGTTCCTGGACCGGGTCCAGGTACAGCCCCGAGCCGCGCGCGCCGCGGTCGAGCGCCCCGTAGCCGATACGCCAGGCGACCACGAGCAGCGCGTGGGGCACGAGCGACAGCACACGCGAGCGCAGGGATGCGCGATCGAGGAAGAGGGCGTAGGCCGCGAGGTACCCGGTGACCGCAATCGCCCCCTCGCCCGCCAGCAGCGCCGCCAGCAGCATGGCCGGTGCGACGGCCGCCATCGCGCGCGAGCCCTCAGCGCGGGCCCGGTGGTGCGCGAGCAGGCACAGCACGCCGAAGAACGCGGCCACCAGCGCGTTGCGATTGGCGATCCAGCCGACCGCAAAGCCGTGGGTGTGGTCCACCGCGTAGAAGAGCGCAGCCGCTCCGGCCAGGGTGGTAGGTCCCATTAGGCGCCGGTAGAGCAGGGCGGCCGCGAAGATCAGTGCGAAGTGCCACAGCAGGCTGTGGGCGTGCTGCAGCGGGGCGCTGTCCGGCCACAGGGCGGCGTCCAGCCGATGGGTGAGCTCGCTGATCGGGCGGTAGAGGGAGACCAGCAGGTGCTCATCCGTCCACCAGGGGGCGTAGCCCTGCTCGATCTGCCAGGAGTTGACGTCGCGCTCCCCGTTTGCGATCCCAAAGGGCGACTCGTAGGCGCGCAGCAGGGCGTCGCCTCCGGGCGATTCCGACAGCAGGTATCGGTGAACGTAGTCGTCGAGGTGGAAGCCGATCGCGAGCGTGGGCGCGGTCAGCAGCGTCGCGAGCAGGGCCAGGCGAAGCGGAAGATGCGGGTGCTCGAGAAACGCGACGAAGCGAGGCCTGTCCTCTCCCTCCGTCCCTGCGTCCGCACCTGTCGCCCGCTCGGCCACGCCCGTCCTTCATTATCACATCGCCATGGAGGGGCGTGAGCATGTGGGCGCTGGTCCGACGCCTGAGCGTGCGCCACATCCTGGGGGCCCCGGTGCGCTCGGGTCTCGTGGTGCTCGGCATCGCCCTGGGCGTGGCGGTGGTGGTCGCCTCGCGCGCCACCTCGGACAGCATGCTCGTCACCTTCGACGAGCTCGTCGAGCGTGTCGCGGGTCGCGCCGACCTGATCGTGGCCGGCAACCAGTCCGGTGTGCCCGCCTCGCTCGTGGCCGACGTGGCCGGGGTTGACGGCGTCGCCCACGCGGCGGCGGCGCTCGAGATCACCACCAGCTTCGTCGAGGGTGGCGACCCCCTGCTCGTGCTCGGCGTCGACTTCCTCGGTGACACCCACTTCCTGCCCTTCCGCGGCGAGGACGGCAGCACCGAGGTCGTCGACGACCCGCTGCTCTTCGTCAACGATCCCACGGCGCTGTTGATCACACGCACCCTGGCCGAGCGGCGCGGCCTGTCCGAGGACAGCACGGTCGAGGTGATGTCGGCCGGCGGCAGCACGACGCTCACCGTCAAGGGCATCCTCGAGGACACCGGGCCCGCGGCCTCCTTCGGCGGTCAGGTTGCGGTGATGTTTCTCGACGCCGCCCAGGTCGCCTTCGGGCGCGGCACGCTGGTCGATCGGATCGATGTGGCGCTCGATCCGGCGGCCGACCCGGCGCAGGTGAAGGCGCGCCTGGCCGAGGTCCTGTCCGGGGCGGCCCAGGTGGAGCAGCCCGAGCAGGCCGGGGCGCGCCTGCGCATCTTCAGCGAGAAGCTGGCGGAGGGGCTCGGCATCAGCGGCGCCGCGGCGCTGATCGTGGCGGTCTTCATCATCTACAACGCGATCGGGGTGGCCGTGACCCAGCGGCGGCGCGAGACCGGGGTGCTCCGCGCCCTGGGCGTGCTGCGGCGCGAGATCATCCTGCACTTCTGCCTCGAGGCCGTCGTGCTCGCGGTGCTCGGCATCGCCCTTGGGCTGTTCTTTGCCCAGTGGTTGGTCACGCTCACCCACGAGCAGACGGCGAGCACGATCAGCCGCATGTACGCGACCACGCCGACGGTGCCCACGGTCGAGCTACGGCACGCCGCGGCGGGCGCGATCGCGGGCTTCCTGATCTCCTTCGGCGCTGCCTTCCTGCCGGCCCGACGTGGGGCCAAGCTCGAGCCGGTCGCGGCCCTGCGTCGCGGCGGCGGAGGGAGCGCCGCGGCCATCCCCTACCGGCGACTGGCCGTGGCTGGTGCGCTGGTGATGGCTGCCTCCTGGGCGGTGGCGCTCGTCGACACCGAGGTCGCCGGCTACGTTTCCACGACCGGCGACCTGGCCGGCGCGGCGCTGCTGGCCCCTGCCGCGGTGGTGCTGTTGCGGCGCATGCTGGTGGGCGTGGCCAAGGCGCTCTTCGGCATCTCGGGACGACTCGGGCTCGACTACGTCGAGCGCGACCTGGGGCGCAGCACCGTGAACGTGCTCGCTCTAATGGTGGCCGTATCCCTGAGCGTCACCGTCAGCGGTTGGCTCTCTTCCTTCGAGCGCTCGATCCGCGAGTGGTTCGAGCAGGTCACCGCTGCGGATCTGGCGATCACGGCCGGCTCGCCCGTGGCGGACCGTCAGCGCATGCCCCTCGCCGCCGACACGCTCGAGCGGATCGCCGGCGTTGAGGGCCTGGCCGATGCCCAGGGCATGCGCATGATCGAGCAGCGCTATCGCGAGACGCCGTTTCGGCTGGTCGCCTCGAATACGCGCACCTACTTCGAGCAGTCCACGCGCCGCGGCAAGCCGTGGACGGTGCTGGAGGGAGCGTCGCCGATCGAGCCCCACGAGCTGGAGGAGGCGCGCCGCATCGTGCTTAGCGAGAACGCCGCCCACCTGCTCGGGCTCACCGCCGGCGACAGCATGACCCTCGCGACCTCGACCGGGCCGGTGGATTTCGAGGTGCGCGCGGTGGTGGTGGACTACTCGTCGGAGATCGGTGCCGGCTTCATCGACCGCGTGCACTACCGCGAGCACTGGCAGGATGACGCCCTCGACGTGGCCAACCTCTATCTCGAGGACGGTGCGGATGTCGCCGCCGTCGCACAGCGCGTGCGCGAGCGACTCGGCGGCGGCGACGGGCTCTTCGTCACCGAGACGACCAAGCTACGCGAGCAGTTTCTTGGCCTGGTGACCGACAGCTTCTCCTACGCGCGCCTGCTCGAGCTGATCGTGCTGGTCATCGCATTGCTCGGCGTGGTCGGCACGATGGTCGCCGCCGTGCTCGATCGCACGCGCGAGATCGGCATGCTGCGCGCGGTCGGCGCCACCCGCCGCCAGGTCACCCTCTCGATGGTGGTGGAGGCGTCGTTCATGGGGCTGTCGGCCGCGGTGGTCGGCATCCTGGCCGGGACCATCCAGTGCCTGCTCTTCCTCGAGATCCTGATCGCGGCCGAGTCCGGATGGCACGTCACCTTCGTCTTTCCATGGGAAGGCGCGCTCCGCATGGGCCTACTCGTGGTCGCCACCGCCGCCATCGCCGGCTTCGTCCCCGGCCTCCGAGCGTCACGCCTCGACGTCAAGGACGCCCTCGCCTACGAGTAGCACCCCCAGAGCCCGCCGACGGGCACTGGTCAGTTTTTTGCGCCGCGCGACGATGCACCGATAGCCTGCTGATGGACTTGACCGGGTCCAGAGGGAGGACTGCCGTCGTGCATCTACACATCCGTCTCCTGACAGCCTGCGCCATCGTCGCGGGTACCTTGCTCGTCACCGACAGCGCCCACGCCGGCGCGCGCCGGCCGGGCCTTGCGGGCAGCCTGCTGATCGAGGATCAAGACGACCTTTACGTCTTCCCGCAGCTGCTGACCGAGTACCGCAACCTGATCTCGCTCAGCTATGGCGACGCATCGGGCAGTGGCAACGGCATCCTCACCCTCGGCAACGAGGACACCGCCTTCGGCGTCGCGGTGCACCGCGGGGACGTGCAGACGCCGCACGTGATCAACGAGATCACGGCGCTGACCGGCCCGGCCACGCTCTTCGCGCCGGAGTTCACGGTCGATCCGGCGACCGTCGTCGATCTGCTCTTGGGGCTGGGCGACCTCGGCTTCCGCCTCGGCATCGGCAGCGGCGCGGCCATCACGACCGCAAGCGGCAACGACGACGGCGAGACCGACTTCTTCATCATGGGCGAGGTGGGCTACGGCACTGGCACCCGGGGCCAGGACACGCGCCTGGACTTCAGCGGCGCGCTGCTGCTCGACTTCGCCAAGCAGGCCGACGCCGGCACCGACGCATTCTCCGCCAACGCCTTCGGGCTCTCGGGCCTCGGCCGCATGTTCTTCCCGATGGACAGCACGCTCGACCTGGGCCTGCTGCTCAATGCCTCGGTGAGCAACACCTCCGTGACCGACGAGACCGGCGCGATGGACGTCTCCGACGGCGACTTCGACCTGGCGCTCGGTGGCGGCATCGGCCCGGCCTTTCGGCTCGGACCGGCCACCGTGGCGGGCTACGGCATCCTGCGGGTCGAGGCCGGCAGCGTGGATCCGAACACCGACATGGACGACGACGAGACCAGCACCGTGACCGTGGTCATCCCCGGCGTGCACATCGCGGCCGAGGTGCCGATCCGCGACTGGCTCGTCTTCCGCACCGGCGCCGAGTACTCCTACGCGCTCAACAGCACGAGCTCGCCGGGCGACGTGGAGACCTCGGGCCGTGGTGGCGTCTTCGGCTGGAACGCGGGCCTGGGCGTGATCTTCGATCAGCTTCGCTTCGACGGCTCGCTCGAGCACGGCTTCGTCACGGGCGGTCCCGACTTCATCGGCGACACGGACCCCGGCTTCCTGGCGATCGCCAGCATGAGCTACAGCTTCGACGACGTGCGCTCGGGCGCGCAGCCTCTCGAGGAGCCCGAGGACGTCACGATGCCGGCGCCCGCGCCGCCCCCCGCCGAGCCGGCGCCGGTGGCACCCGTGCCCGCGCCTGCGCCCGAGCCCGCGCCGGTTGCGCCGGTCGAGCCCGCCCCCGAGCCCAGCGCTGGTGGTGAGGCCTCGGGCAGCATCGACGTGGGCGGCTCGATCAGCACACCCTAGGAACGCTCTGTCGAGCGTTCCTAGTTGGCGATAGAGATCAGAGCCTCACGAGCCACTTTGGCTCGTGAGGCTCTTACCGTTGGAGCAGTGCGCAGACTCGGACACAGCAAGATTTCCTTTGATCTCACTCTTCTTTCTCGATCGCGCCCCCAACGCTTCAGCACTTGTCGTGGGACGTCTTTGGATCTGCTACACCATCGCTGGCGCGAGCGGGTAGCGCGCGGTGGTATCGGAAGGGACAGTGGTATGAAGGTGGGTACGTCGGGACGCACGCTTGGTGCGCTCCTCACAATCCTCTGTATGGCTTGCGCCGCGGACGGCACCAGCGCGGGCGGGCGCGGCGATCGCAACTCCGGAAGTTCCGATCCGTTCGGCAACGCGGGCTCCGACCCCAGCGCGCCCGGTAGCTCGGCCTTTGGCAACCCGGGCGCGACCACCTCCGGCAGCGCGGGCAGCGCCTCGGTGGGCACGGGCGACCGGCAGGCGCGCGGCTGCGCGAGCGCGAACGTGCGCGCCTCGCGGGTCAAGCCCACCGTCTTCTTCGTGGTGGACGGCTCGGGCTCGATGCAGGACGACTTCGGCGGTGCGTCGCGCTGGGTCGCGCTGCGCGAGGCGCTGATGGAGCCGAGCGGCGTGATCCCGACCCTCGAGAGCGTGGTCGAGTTCGGCATGGTGATCTACGACGGCGCGCTCGACCCCCTCTCGGCGGTCAGCACCGGTCTCGACGCGATCATCCCGGGCCTCGGCGCGGTCATCCCCACCGGCGGCCCGATGGAGTGCCCGCGGCTGGCGACCGCGGACCCGGCCCTCGACAACTTCTCGACCATCGACGGGATGTACCCGCAGCAGCCCCTGGGCGGCACCACGCCGACCCACCAGGCCCTGCAGTGGGCGAACGACAACCTGGTCGACACCGACACCGTCTCGCTCGACATGGACATCGGCCCCCAGTACGTGATCCTCGCGACCGACGGTGCGCCCAACGACTTCTGCGACGGTGGCGTCGGCGAGGATGCCTCCTCGCAGGTGCTCGACGCGGCCAACGCGGCAGCGGCCAAGGGCGTGAAGATGTTTGTGATCAGCCTGGCGGGTGACGACCCGAACCTGCAGGCCCACCTGGAGCAGGTGGCCGACATCGGCGGCACGGGCGAGGCGCCGTTCACGCCCATGTCGAAGGACGACCTGGTCAACGTGCTGACGCAGATCATCGGCGGCGCGGTCGGCTGCGACATCGCGCTCAACGGCGCCATCCAGCCCGGCCAGGAGTGCTCCGGCATCGTCGAGGTCAACGGCGTGTCGCTGCCGTGCAACGACCCCAACGGCTGGCAGCTCAAGAACGAGAGCACCATCGAGCTGGTCGGCACCGCCTGCGACGACTTCAAGGGCAACGTCGACGCGCTGCTGCACGCGGACTTCCCATGCGGCGTCTTCGCACCCGATTGAGTGGGGTTGGAGACATTCGGTGAGGGAATCGTCGAGGTTCGCCCGGG
>JAPPOT010000421.1 GCA_028817855.1 Myxococcales bacterium | reverse complement strand
GTCGAGATACCTCGGCGCACCGAGCCTCGCTTCCACTACGGGCGGTCGGGTGAGGGGTGCACGCCCGCGCCGCGGCGGGGGCAAATCAAGCGGGGCTCGGGGACGGTCAATCGAGGTATCGACGGGCGATCTCGGCCCAGGGGCTCTCCGGGTCGAGCTTGAGGTAGGTCTCCCAGTGATCCCGCGCCTCGCGTTCGTGGCCTTGGTCGGACAGGGCCATGGCGAGGTTGAAGTGGGCGTCCGCGAACGCGGGGTCGCTGCGTAGCGCGCGGCGGAAGTTGAGCACCGCCGCCTGCACCTCGCCGCGCTCGAAGAGCATGAAACCGAGGTTGTAGAACGCCTCGGGCTGCTCCGGGTCGATCTTGAGCGCGCGCACGTAGAGGTTCTCGGCCTCCTCCACCCCCCCGCGGCGATAGAGCAAGTTGCCGAGATTGGTGAAGGCGTTGGCCAGGGACGGGTCGAGCTCGATCGCCCGCCGGTAGGCGCGCTCGGCCTGCTCGAAGGTGCCCTCATCCTCGTCCAGGCGACAGCCCTCCAGGTAGTACTGGTAGGCCAGCGAGAAGTCGTTCTTCTTGCCGCTGCGGCGCAGCACGCGCACGACGTCGTCGCGCAGCTGACCGACGCCGAAGTCGAGCTGCAGCTGCCCGGTGTTGGGCTCGAAGCTACCGGCATCGTCGCGCACCACCAGCGTCGTGCCGTCGGCGACGATGCGCAGGGCGGTGAGCGGCCGCGCCACCCGGGGCAGGGAGCTGCGCAGGGCCTCGATGCTGCGGCGCACACTCTGCAGCGGGATGCCCTCGTCGAGCAGCTCGCGCGCGGCGCGGATGCTGATCAGGTCCTGGAAGCTGTAGTAGCGCTTGCCCGCCATGCGCACGCTGCGCTCGATGAAGGCGCTGCGCTCCCAGTAGCGGAGCCGACCGGTGGTCAGCCCGAAGAGCTTGGCGGCGTCCTTGAGCGAGTACAGGTCGCCCATCGGGTCCTTGATGCGCGGCCGCGAGTCGCCATCGGGCGGCGTGGGCGGAAGGATGCGCGGCTGCTTGGGGCGCTCCCCTTCGCCACCACCGAAGTCGACGTGAATGACGTTGTCGTCGCTCACCGGACCCTCGAACCGGAGGATACGCCCAACGGAACCTCCAGGTCGACGTCGATGTGGAGCTGGGTCTCGGTCAGGCGCACGCGGATCTCACACAGTGCCGTGCCTAGCTCGCGATCGCTCACGCGGCGCGTCGCCTCTGCGCAGGCCAGGCGCATGGCACGTAGCCGCACGCGCACCGATCCGTCAACCGCCTCGCTCAACTGCTGGCGCGCACGGGGGTCGAAATCGCCGCGCCACTGCCTGCGCAGGCGCTCGAGATCGACGCTGATCATGGTGCTGCCGAAGTAGCTGTCGTGGGGGGCGCCCTCGGAGCGGCAGCTGCCCTCGGAGAGGATCTCGGCCGAGCGGAAGATCTCCTCCTCGAGCGCACGGCTCAGGACCACGTGGCCACGGCGCACCAGGGCCGGTGAGCGCGTGGCGCGGGCGAGGGGCTTGAGCTTGCCTGGACTCACCTGAGGACCTCCGAGCTCGCATCGTACATGAACCCACGTTATCCTACCAAATTGGCCGCCCTCGCTGCGCATCCGCAACCCAGCTGCTACACGGTGGAGCCGCTTCGACATGGACCGCATCGGACTCGCACCGGCCGCCCACCCCATGGCCTTCTGCTCGGACGTGCACGGTAACCTGGAGGCCCTGGAGGCCGTCTGTGCCGAGCTGGACCGTCTCACCATCACCGACCTCTTCGTAGCGGGAGACCTGCTGCTGGGGGGCGACAAGCCGATGGAGGTCTGGACGCTGCTCCAGGCTCGAAACGCCCGCTGTACGCGCGGCCCCAGCGACATCGCCCTGGGCACGGTGAACCCGGCCAACCTGCGCCCGGACGACGCCCACGAGCAGGACATGGCGGAGCGCTTCGCCCGCACCCAGAAGGCCGTGGGCGAGCTGGTCCTGCGACGACTGGTCGAGCTGCCCGAGCAGCTGCGGCTGCCGATGATCGACGGGCGCGAGCTGCTGATGGTGCACGGCAGCCCGGCCGACCCGCTCGAGGGCATCGGCCACGAGCTCGACGAGGAGGAGCTCAGCGCCCTGCTCGACGACGATCCGGCCGACATCATCATCTGCGGCGCCACCCACGTGCCCTTCGAGCGCGTGCTGGGTGACATCCAGATCGTCAACGTCGGCTCGGTGGGCCAGGCTCCCGAGGGTCGCATCGCCCACTTCACCTTGATCTACCCCAAGGTCAGCGGCGCCCTCGTGGAGCAAACCTGGGTGGAGTACTGACTACTCTGCTGCTGGGGGCATCTGGGACGAACGGGACACCACCTCGACGGAGGTGACGTGGCGTTCGTCGGCGGCTCTGACGATCAGGTCGTGGTCGCCGAGCTCGATCTGCTCTCCACTGGTGGGCACACGTCCGGCCAGGTCGATCACCATGCCGCCCAGGGAGTCGTAGCCGACCGAGCCCTCGGGCACCTTGAGCCCTGTGATCTCGGCGACGTCATGCACGGAGACGTCCGCGTTCGCGAGGAAGCGGCCTGGCCCGATCTGTTTGACCGGTGCCTCCTCGTGGTCGTGCTCGTCGCGGATCTCGCCGACGATCTCCTCGATGATGTCCTCCAGCGTCACCATGCCGCTGACGCCGCCGTACTCGTCGACCACGATCGCCAGGTGCACGCGCCGCGACTGCATCTGACGCAGCAGCTCGCTGATCTTCTGGGACTCGGCCGCGAAGAAGACTGGCTTGCGAATCAGCCCCTCCATCTTCCCGGTGAAGCCCCGCCCGTTCTTCACCAGGCGGAAGAGGTCCTTTGCGTAGAGGATGCCGAGGGGCTGATCGATGTGCTCGCGGTAGACGAGGTAGCGGCTGTGGCCCTTGTCCACGATCAGAGCCGCCACATCCGGCAGCGGAGTGTCGAGCTCGATGGCCACCATCGAGGTGCGCGGGACCATGATCTCGCGCGCCACGGTCTCGCGGAACTCGAGCACGCTCTTGAGCAACTCTGCGTCCTCCTCGGCGATCGAGCCCAGCTCCTCGCCCTGTTCGATCAGGTGCTCGACCACGACGCCGGTAACGCGCTCCGGATCGTCCTCGGGATCGGGCGGAAAGATCTTGTCGATCAGAGCGCTTGCCCACACCAGCGGTGCGGCCCAGGGCGAGACCAGCAGCTCAAGCGGCCGCGTGATGCGCAGCATGGGCAGCGCGAGCCGACTGGCGCGACGCGTCGCGAGCGTGGTGGCGATGCCAACCGTGGCAGCATAGGCAAGCGCCGCGGCCGCAACGACCAGCATGCGCGCGCCCAGCGTGGGGTAGCGCAGGGCCAGCTCGTAGGCGAGCACGGCGGTGCCGACCACGGCCAGGATGCGGCCGGTCATCAGCCGGATCTCGATCTTCGCGGTGTGCTCGAGGTAGCGCGTCGCGGTGCGACCGTTGTCGTCGTCGCACTCTCGGGCTGCACGTGCTCGGGCATCGCCGAAGGCCGCCATGGCCTCCTGGACTGCCGCGTACAACGCCCCCGCTATGATGCAAGCCAAGATACCGAATAGCTCAGTACTTGGCCCTCCTATCGAGTCTTCCAACCGTGCTTTGCTCCCGCTACCGACGCGAACGATTCAATACCAGCCTGGTAAGACAAGGCGTCAAAGTGGGAAGGTCACCTTCAGTGTAGCCATCGCCCCGACCGGCCGCAAGGATCCCCCGGGCCGCACGACCGGGCCCCACAACCCGGGTGTTTCCGCGGAGTAAAGTCCGTGCGAACGGGTACTTTCTGGCTGCTGGACAGGTGGCGAGTGGGCCGGCTCACTCCCCCCGCAGGGCACGGATGCGCAGTCGTAGCGCATTGAGCCGGATGAAGCCCGTGGCGTCGGACTGGTCGTAGACCTCGTCCTCCTCGAACGTGGCGAAGGCCTCGTCGTACAGCGAATTGTCGCTGCGCCGGCCGACCACGTAGGCGCCGCCCTTGTAGAGCTTGATCCGCGCCTCGCCACTGACCGTCTTCTGGGAGTCGTCCACCAGCGCCTGCAACGCGAGCCGCTCGGGTGCGAACCAGAAGCCGCGATACACCATCTGCGCGTACTCGGGGATCAGCGAGTCGCGGATGCGCATCACCTCGCGATCCATGGTGATCGACTCGACCGCGCGGTGTGCTTTCTGCAGGATGGTGCCGCCGGGTGTCTCGTAGACGCCGCGCGACTTCATGCCGACGAAGCGGTTCTCGACGATGTCGACGCGACCGATGCCGTGCTCACCGCCGAGCTCATTGAGGCGCTCGAGCAGCGTGGCCGGCGACAGCACCTCACCATCGACCGCGACGGGGTTGCCCCGCTCGTACTTGACGGTGACGTAGCGCGGCTCGTCGGGCGCGTCCTTGGGGTCGCGCGTGAGCAGGAACATGTCGTCCTTGGGCTCGTTCCACGGATCCTCCAGCACACCGCCCTCGTAGCTGATGTGGAAGAGGTTGCGATCCATCGAATAGGGCTTCTCCTTGGTCACGCCGATCGGGATACCGCGCTTCTCGGCGTAGGCGATGCAGTCCGTGCGTGACTTCAGATCCCACTCCCGCCAGGGCGCGATCACGCGGATGCGCGGGTCGATCGCCATCGCCGCCAACTCGAACCGGACTTGATCGTTGCCCTTGCCGGTGGCGCCGTGGGAGATGGCGTCCGCGCCGTGCTCGCTGGCCGTGTCCATCATCGCCTTGGCGATGACCGGGCGCGCGATCGAGGTGCCAAGCAGGTACTCACCCTCGTAGATGGCGTTGGCGCGCAGCATCGGGAAGCAGAACTCACGCACGAACTCCTCGCGCAGGTCCGCGATCACGCAGTCGACCGCGCCGCTCTGCTCGGCCTTGCCGGGGACCTCGTCCAGTTCCTCGGCCTGGCCCACGTCGGCGCAGAAGGCCACCACCTCGGCGTCGTAGGTCTCGCGCAGCCAGGCCAGGATGACCGAGGTGTCGAGACCCCCGCTGTAGGCGAGAACCACTTTCTTGATGGGCTTGTCCATAGCCCGCGGAGAATAGCCCCAGGCCCGGCGCGCGCAAGCCCGCTCTGACAGCTCCGGCCGCCCCCTCCACGGGCCCCTTCTAGACCCGAATTGCGCCGCGTTCGAGCAGATCAACCAGCGTCTTGAGCGCCTCGAGGCGCGGCATCCCGCAGATGTCCAGGATCTCGTCGACCGTCGACATGGAGTCGACCCTCGAGAGCAAGAAGCCGGCGCGGTGGTCGAGGCCGAGCCAGCGCATCTCACTGTCGTTGACCGCCGCCACCGGCACGGCGTTCAGGTCGCCGATCTTGGAGACGTAGAGCCCGATCAGGCGCTCACGGCTCTTCTCCGCACAGCGCAGGGCCTGCGGGTTGTCGGGCTCGCGCCCCAGGATCAGCTCGGCGAAGCGCAGCGCTCCGGTCAGATCGTCGAGCGCGTACAGCTCCTCCATCTCGCCCACCAGGTCGAGCTGGGCGGAGGGCCGCGAGCGGTCCACGAGGTCGAGCGCCCCGCCCTCCCCGGAGACGTCCTCGGGCCGCAGGCTGGTGCGGTGCGAGAGCTCGCGCAGTCTGTCCACGTCCTCTTTGTGCACCGGCGGCACCGTGCTCTGGCGGTTCATGCGGTCGACGGTCCAGGCGTCATGCCCCTCGGCCTGACCGAGCGGCGGCGGGAAGCTGCTCGAGGTGCGCTCGGTGCGATTCTGGTCGATGTCCTCGAGCACCACCTCCTCGGTGCCCTGGGCCTCGGGAGGTGGGAAGCTGAAGAGCGGCCGCTCCACCTCGCGGGTGGGCGAGTCGTGCGGATCTTCGGTGCGGCCGGCGGGCATGGCGATGTCGAAGCTCGCCGGTTCCTCCTGCGGCTCGTCCTCGGTCTTCTTGGGGGTACCGCCAGACGAAAAGAGCCCCTGGGGGGTACCGCTACCTTCGTCTTTGGGATCGCCTGACACAGCTCATTGAACCCCCCGCTAGTTCACCTTGCCGACGACACCCTTGAACATGCGCTGCGTGCGCGCGAGCGCGTCGATCTGGTCCAGTAGGTCGTCGGTGTTGCCGTCGTCGATCAGGGACTTGGCCTTGTCGACCACGCCGCGGGCCTTGTCGATGGCGTCGCGGCCGAAGTCGCTGCCCGCCACCACCTGTTCCACCTCGGGGAAGAGTTGCTCGATCTGGGTGATCAGCTTCTGGGCCTCCTGGACGACCTGCTCGGTCTCGTCGTCCTGGCGGCGCGCCACCGCGAAGTCCTTCGCCTCGGAGACCATGTTCTGGATCTCGTCCTTGGTCAGGCCGCTCGTGGCGGTGACGGTGATCGACTGCTGCTGTCCGGTCTCCAGATCCTTGGCATGCACGCTGACGATGCCGTCGGCGTTGATCTCGAAGGTCACCTCGACCTCGACCTGCCCCGCTGGCGCACGGCGCAGCCCGGTCAGGATGAACTCGCCGAGCAGCTCGTTCTCGTCAGCGCGATGGGACTCGCCCTGCATGACGAGGATCTTCACGGCCGTCTGGTTCTCGCGCACGGTCGTGAAGACCTTTGAGCGCGAGGTCGGCACGGTGGTGTTCATGGGGATGAGCCCCTCGAAGTAGCCGCCCACGACCATGATGCCGAGCGTGTGCGGCGTCACGTCGAGCAGGATCATGTCCGACTCTTCCTGGGTCAGCGCCATGCCCTGGATGGCGGCGCCGAGGCCCACGACCTCGTCGGGGTGCACGCCCTTGCTCGGCTCGCGCTCGAAGAACTCGGCGACGCTGGTCTGCACCAGCGGCATGCGCGTCATGCCGCCGACGAGGATGACTTCCTCGATCTCGTCCTTCTCCAGGCCGGCCTCCTCCAGCGTCTGCTGGCAGGTCTCGACCGTGCGGTTGACCAGGTCGCGGGTCAGCTCCTCGAGCTGCGGGCGCCCGAGCACGCGCTGCAGGTGCAGCGCCTCGTTGCGCTCGTTGCTGATGATGAAGGGCAGGTTCACCTCGGTCTGATCGACCCCGGAGAGCTCGCACTTGGCCTTCTCGGCGGCGTCCTTGAGGCGTTGCAGCGCCATGCGGTCCTCGCGCAGGTCGATGCCGTGCTCGTCCTTGAAGCTCTCGACCAGCCAATCGATGATGCGCAGGTCGAAGTCCTCACCACCGAGGAAGGTGTCGCCGGCGGTGCTCACCACCTTGAAGACGCCGGTGCTGCTGATCTCGAGCACCGAGATGTCGAACGTGCCGCCGCCCAGGTCGTAGACCGCGACCGTCTTGTCGGCCTGCTTGCCGAAGCCATAGGCAAGCGCAGCCGCGGTTGGCTCGTTGATGATGCGGATGACGTCGAGCCCCGCGATCTTGCCGGCGTCCTTGGTGGCTTGGCGCTGATTGTCGTTGAAGTACGCGGGGACGGTGATCACGGCCTTCTCGACCGAGTTGCCGAGGTAGTCCTCGGCGATCATCTTCATCTCCTGCAGGATCATCGCACTCACTTCGGGCACGCTGTAGACCTTGCCGCGCAGCTGGATGCGCGCGTCGCCGTGCGGGCCCTGGACGATGCTGTAGGGGCAATTGGCGATGGCGTTCTGGACCTGTTGGCTGTCCCACTTGCGGCCGATCAGACGCTTGGCAGCGAAGACCGTGTGCTCAGCGTTGGTGACGGCCTGGCGCTTGGCGATGTGGCCTACGAGACGCTTGCCGGCCTCGGTGATGGCCAGCATCGAGGGCGTGGTTTTGTAGCCGCCGCGGTTGGCAATCACCGCCGGCTGTCCACCCTCGACCACCGCCACGCACGAGTTCGTCGTGCCCAGATCGATGCCGATCACAGTCTCCATGCGTGAACCAAGCTCCTCGCTAACGCGCTTCGCGTATCAGATTTTTGACCATTTCATCGCTGGGATCCAACTTCGCCGCTTTCTCCAGCTCTCGCTGCGCGTTCAACTTCAGTCCAGCGGCCAAGTATACACGAGCAAGAACGGTCAGATTCGGCAGCGTCTCGCCCCCCACCTCGACGGCGCGCTGTGCGTACTTCTGGGCACGATGTAGGTCGCCGGAGTCCTTCACCAGCGCCTCGGCGGTGTAGCGCGCAGCTTCGTCCGACTCCGGCCGCCCGTCGGCCACGCGCGCCCAGGACTTGGCCGCGGCTCCCCAGTTGCCAGTTTTTTCCTCGTAGCAGGCCTGCTTCTCGTAGTTGTCGGCCATCGCCCGCGCGACCAGCTTGCTGAGGCGCTCGTACTCCATCTGCAGCCACCCGTTGTCGGGGTCGATGGCCAGCGCCAGCTGCAGCTCGGCCGCCGCGACCATCGGCTCGCCGGCCGCTTCGGCGCCCTTGGCTTTGTCCATGTGCACCGTGACCTGAGCCGAGGGCGCACCTTCACCTACCCCACTGCCGCTCACCGCGGCGCTCGCGCGGATCGACTGCCGCAGGTCGTCGATCATGCTCTGGCGACCCGCCGCGCCACCGGAAGGCGGCGCCTCGGCCTCGATCTCGGGCATGGGCGCAGGCGGACGGGTGGAGGCCGAGCGCAGCCCCTGCCGCAACCGCTTGCGCACGCGCGCGCGCCGCTCGGCGGTGCTGACCGGCGGGCGCATGCTGACCTTGGCGGCCTCCTGCTCGGCCGCTGGCGCCGCTGGAGGTAGCAGGGCCTCCCGCGGTGGCGGCACACCGACCGCCTCCATCCTCGGCATGCTCGAGCGGCGGATGTTCTCCGCTACCTGCTCGACGGCCTGCAGCGTCTCGCGCACCTCGGTCGTCTCTCGGATCGTGCCCAGGTACTCGTCGTATTCGGCGCGGCGCTTCTTCTTTCCGAGCACCTCGTAGGCCTCGGTCAGCCGCTTGAAGACGAGCTCCATCTTCGGGCGGAAGTCACCCAGGTTCTTTCCGAACATCGAGTCCGGGTGAAAGATCTTCGAGAGCTCGAAGTAGCGCGCGCGGATCTCCTTGCGGTCCGCGTCGTAGCCCACGCCGAGCAGCTGGTAGTGGTTGCGCCCCTCGCTCGCATGATAGGCATCGAGGATGCGCTTGCGCATCTCGGCTGGCACGTCGCTGTCGGCATCGAGTTCGCGCGGATCGAAATTCGGCGCGGCGCGTGTGAAGTGCTCGTCCGGTGGGCGCAATGGCACCGCCGGCTTGGGCGACTCCTTGGGCGGCGGCGGCTTCGGCCGCCAGGAGAGCTCGACCGCGCCGAGCTCGGCGAGTCGCTCGAGGATGCTGAGCAGCTCCTGCTGCGCGATGCCGACCATGATCGAGATGTCCTCGACCGACGACGAGCCATCGACGCGCGAGAGCACGAAGCCCTCCTGAGTGGAGAGCGGCAGGGCGAGCACGTCGACACCGGAGACGGGATTGGGCACGCGCGGCTGCACGCTCAATCACCTCCCCGTGGATCGCAGACACGTACACCCTCCGGCACGCGTCGTTGCGGCCGGTGGGCGGGCGGCATCGATGCCCTCATGCCCAAAAGTGTAGCATCCGCGCCTCGTTCCAAAGAAGCGCGACCTGCCCACCTTGCAGGGTGGGGCTTGGTAGAGCCTTTCCCTACCCTGCCCTGCCCTGCCCTGCCCTGCCC
>JAPPOT010000594.1:20097-32044 GCA_028817855.1 Myxococcales bacterium | reverse complement strand
GGGATGCCCTCGGACTCGAAGATCTCGTCGATGTCCTCGTTGAGCTCGTCGTCGAAGAAGAGGTCGTAGGTGAAGCCGGAGCACCCGCCACCGATGACCCGGACGCGCAGGGCCTGGTCGCCCAATCCCTCGGCGCTCTGGATTTCCTTGACCTTTTCGGAGGCTCGTTCGGTGAGATTGATCATCTACAGTACTCCTGACGCTCGCCCATTAACATAGGTCTCGTTACGGCAGCTTGCCAGGGGGCCTCCGCCCGGGGCTGGAATTTGCCTGCGGTTTGCGAGCGGTTGGGGGGGATGAACGAGCTTTCGGGCAAGCGCGCGCTGGTGACTGGAGGCGCGCGCCGGGTGGGGGCGGAGATCGCCCGCGCGTTGGGGGCTGCGGGCATGGACGTGGCGGTCCATTATCACAGCTCCGCGGCGGATGCCGAGGCCGTGTGCGGGGAGATCGCGGAGCGCGGCGGCCGGGGCTGGCCGATCCGCGGCGATCTCTCCGACCGGGACCAGGCCCGCGACGTGGTGACAGGCGCCATCGAGCAGCTCGGTGGCCTCGACCTGCTGGTGCTGTGCGCCGCCAACTTCGACCATGTGCCCTTCGACCGCATCCAGGACAGCCACTGGGACCGCGCGCTGAACGTGAACCTGACGGCGCCCTTTGCGATGGCCCACGCGGCCCGAGACGCCCTGCGGGCGAGTCGGGGGGCCATCGTGCTGATCACATGCATCAGCCGGCGCGCGCCCTACCGGGACTTCCTGCCCTACGAGGTATCCAAGGCGGGTGTCCACCAGCTGATGCGGTTATTGGCCCTGGAGCTCGCGCCCGAGGTGCGTGTCAACGCGGTCGCACCTGGAACCGTGCTGCCGCCGGATGGCTGGGACGAGGCGCGCATCGCCAAGCTGGCGGAGCGCATTCCCCTGGGCCGTGCGGGCAGCGCCGGGGACGTCGCCTCGGCCGTGCTGCACCTGGCGCGGCACGACTTCATGACCGGCGAGGAGCTGGTCGTCGACGGCGGCCGCAGCCTTCGCTGAGAAGCTCTTCAGCCTGCCTGAGTGGCCTGTTCGAGCGGCACCTTCTGCTCGCCCATCAGGACGCCGGTCACGTTGAAGCGCGCCTTGCTCGGCTCGATGATGCCCGTGATGGCCGGGAAGCGGCGCCCTGCCGAGGGCGCGCCCAGGTCGATCTCCTTGGGCTTGGCGAAGACCTGCCCGGAGCGGTCGGTCACCAGCTTCACCCGCGGTCGTGCCACGGCGTTGGTGTTGCTCGACGGCCCGACGACGATGCCCCACTCCCCAGTCTCGAACTCGACCACGGTGCCCGTCGGCATCACGCCGAGCGCCGAGATCAACAGCTTGTAGGCCACCTCGTCCACGTTGTTCTGGCCGGCCAGCGAAGCGATCGCGTCGAGCGGCGACATCGCGCGAGCCGTGTCGCGTGGCGCCAGCTTCTCGAGCAGCGCGCGCACCAGGAAGAGCACCTTCGACTGCACCATCGGCGACATCGTGCGCTTGTAGAGCGGACCGAGTAGCTCCGTGCGCTCCATGTGATTGCACTCGAAGGCGGACACCGTGCGCAGGGCGTTCTGGATGTTGACGCCGCCCGTGGAGATGCAAAGCGAGCTGGTGAGGGCCGGCACCGCCCTCTCCACGTCGTCGGAGAGCTGCACGAAGCGTTCGCCAGAAGTGCCGGTGATGCGCACACGCCCGACATCGCTCATCAGCGCGGCCATCGCGAGCTGGGAGAGCGAGGTGCGGCTGCGGGTCAGGCGCCGCGCGATGATGATCGAGAGGATGGCGGCCTGCACCGAGCGCCCGGCCTCGTCGCGGTGGGCGTTGGCCAGCGTGGTCATCGCGACCAGGGCGCCCTCGTCGCTCTCCGACAGGGCCACCATGCGCTGGGCGACGCGCTTGACCTTGTGCGGTAGCACGGTCTTGCCCTGGGACATGCGGTCGTAGAACTGGCGCATGACGACGAGCGCGGACGCGTAGGCGCGCAGGGTCTGCTCCATCTCGGGCAAGTCCAGGTCGTCGTTCTTGTTCTCGAGCGAGGAGTCGACCATGCGCACGGCGACGTTGGTGAGCTTGGCCTCGAGCAGGGCGCCGCGACGGCTGGGGTCGCGCAGCGAGATCGAGAAGGCCTCGCACATCTGCAACATGTCTTCCTCGGTGACGTCGCCCTGGAAGCTGATCTCGGAGACGCCGGCCGTGCGCAGCAAGGTGCCGACCTCCATCGCGGACTCGTAGATCGAACGCGACGCGCGCAACAGCTGTCCGCAGACGAAGATGGTGTCGTCCACGAAGGTGATGTTGACGTAGCCGCCGACCGTGGCGCCGAAGTCGGTGATGATCGTGTGGGTGTCGGCGCAGACCTTGCGCACCGCCTCGTTGCCCAGGTCGTGCACCAGCGAGTTCTTCAGCAGGCGGAAGACCGCGAGGATCACCTCGGCGCCCTTGTCGCGGATCTCCTCGAGCGCCTGGTTGCGCGAGTCGGTGGCCTTGCAGGCTTCCAGGAACCCGGTCTTCTTGATCTCGGTAGCGCTCATCGCGACTCACCCGCAGCAGGTGGTGGGGGGCGGCTTCCCGCCGGGGCCGCGTTGCCGGCAGCGGTCTTCTTGATCTTGCGCTTGCGACGCATGGCGGTCTTGCCGTCGCCCTCCGGCGCCCCCGCCTCGGTGGACGGGGGGCGCTTGCGGCGCTTCTTCTTCGCGCTCCCGGCCGCCTGGGTGGCCGCGGGATCGCTGTCCCCGGGCGCGCGCGTGCGGCGCTTCTTCGGTCGCGCCTTCTTCGCGGCCAACGCCTCCTCGACCTCCTGGGGCACCTGGGTCGCGGCTGTGCGGCGCTTCTTGCGCCTGCGGCGCTCGCCTTCCGGCGGTGCAGCAGCGGCTTTCTGGGCCGCCTCCTCGGCGCGTTGCGTCAGCCGGTCGAGGCCCTTCGCCGCAGCCTCGCGCACGGCCTTGCTGTAGTGCCATGCCTTGCCGCGGGCGACCTGGTCGAGGGCGTAGAAACCCGCGTCGGTCGCGGTGACCTCCGCCAGAAACTCGCACGCCAGCTGCTGGGTGGTCTCGAATCCCGCCGAGCGGAACAGCTTGGTGTCCTTGAGCAGCTCGCGGCAGACCTCTTCGCCGCGCTTGGGCCGCAGGGCGCACAGCGTCTGCAGTGATTGGCGGCGCTCCTCGTGGGCGAGCTTGAGGAAGCTCTTGTCCTGGATGCGAAGTACCAGGAAAGGGCCGGCTACGGAGATGCCGTGGCTCTCCATCGCCTGCAGGGCCGCGAGGCGTACCGACATCTGGTCGTCCTCGAGCAGCTTGCGTAGCTCGGTGCGGAGCCGGATGCCGCTCACGCCCTCCAGGTGGCCGAGGGCCTCGATGCGCACCAGCGCATGCGGGCTGTCCGAGGCCATCGCGACCGCTTCCTTGGCTTCGGGCGAGTCGATCGCCACCAGCAAGCGCACCAGCTCCAATCCGAGCTCCACGTCCGCGTCGGCGAAGAGCTCGCCGATCTTGTGCTCGTGGCCAGGCCCCGCGCGCTGCAGGAACTCCATCAGCAGCCGGCGGATCTTCCCCTCCGGCGCATCCGGAAGGAATTCGATCGCGGCCTCGAAGTGCTGGCTCTGGATGCACTCGAGGACCTTGGACAGGCCCTTGAGGTACTCCTGCCGGCGCGACTCGTCGAGGGCGTTGCTGCCCTTGAGGATGTCGGTGAGCGTTCCCGGTGACAGGATCTCCGCTGTGATCGTGTCGCGCAGGTTCTTGGTCTCGAGCTCCTGATTCTCGACCTGCACCGTGTCGCGCAGCTCGATGATCATGTCCATCGCCTTCTCGGGCTCGCCGGCGCTCAGGCCATCGACCGCACGGCGCAGCGGTGCGGTCACCGCCGCGGAGCGGCCCATCTTGGCGGACGCCACGAAGGCCTCGGCGGCGGCCACGACGAAGCGCTCGCTGGTCGCGCCCACATCCAGGTCCAGGCGCGCTGCGAGCAGCGCCCGCGTGCTGTCGTCGAGCATCAGTGACTGGGCGGCCTGGGCCTCCTCGGGGGTCGCGTCCTGCATGTTGAGGTTGGCCACGCGCGCTGCGGCCTCGGCGTCGATCTCCTCACCCTGGTTGACGAAGTCGAGCACCTTCTTGGTCTTGCCACCTGCGGCCTCCGCGCCGTCGCCGCCAGGTACATGCCCGTCTCGCCAGGCCTGGGCCACGTCGCGCTCGTGCTCATTGTGGGCACCGTTGATGATGCCGGCGCGATCGTTCTCGAAGCGTTGGCGCTCGTCCTGATCGCCCTCGGCAAAGGAGTCGATGGCCTGGTGGAAGACGTAGTTGAAGTTGGCGTCCCAGAGGGTTGTGACCAGGTCATCCTCGGGGGCCAGGTCGCGGCTCGGATCGAGCGTGATGACGTCGAGCCACGCGTGGAACTCGTGCTCATCGAGCCCGGGAACCAGACCCATCGTGCGCACGCCATCGGAGAACAGCTGGTAGGGGATGCGGTTCCAGGGCGGCTCCGGCTCCCACACGATCTCGTCACCGGCCGTGAAGGCGTAGGGCGTGAAGTTCCACGCCAGGCAGATGTCGCAGGTCATCAGGCCCGAGGCCAGCTCCTTGAAGGATTCCTCCAGTCGGCGCGCCGGCTCCGGATGGTCCTCGGAGTACTGCTTGCGCGCCACCAGCGCCCGCTCGAGCAACGTGAAGAACGTCTGCATGCGCTCGATCTCTTCCGGGCTGTTGGTGCTCGGGTCGAAGGTCTCGACGCGCTCGCCGCGCTCGCCCTTGTCGTAGCCGTCCGGCGTCTCTGCGCCGTGCAGCGTGGGCGGCAGTACAACGGCTTCCGGGTTGACCTGGGTCTTGGTGAGGTCGTTGCCGTCGAGGTTGTCCCGCAGGGCCGCCAGGTCCGCACGCATGGCGGCCGCGTCCGGGTAGCGATTGTCGCGCTCGTAGGACAGCGCGCGGTCGACCATCGCCACCAGGTTGAAGGGCGCGTTGTTGAGCACGCGGGCGAGCGAGCGGGCCGGCCGGGTCGCCGCCGCCACGAGCATCTCGCCGGCGGTCTCGGCCTCGTGCACCGGCAAGCCGGTCAGCAGGGTGAAGGCCGTGGCGCCCACCGCGTAGATGTCCGTGCGGTGATCGACGTCGTTCCAGCGCCCCATCGCCTGCTCGGGCGCCATGAACGACGGCGTGCCCATCACCATGCCGGTCTGGGTCTTGCGCGCGTTGTCCTCGCGCAGGCGGGCGATGCCGAAGTCGAGCACCTTGATGGTGCCGTCGTCGGTCTGGAAGAGGTTCTCCGGCTTGAGGTCGCGGTGGACGATGCTGTGCGAGTGGGCGGCCTCGAGCACGGCCAGGGTCTGGTCGACCACATCCAGGGTCTCCTGGATGCTCAGCCTCCCCCCGTTCTTGTCGGCGATGCCTTCGACCGAGTCCCCCTGCAGCAGCTCCATCACCAGGTAGGGCGTGTTGTTCTCGTCGATGTCGTCGTCGAGGACCTTCACGGTCCCCGGGTGGCCGACCTTGTTGGCGATGTACGCCTCGCGCAGGAAGCGCTCCCGCACCTCCTCGTTGAGCGCGACCTCCTCGTGGAGGATCTTGATCGCACCCGTGGACCCATTGCGGTGCGTGGCCATATACACGGCCGCCATGCCGCCGACCCCGATCAGGGCGTCCAGGCGCCACTTTCCGCTGATCAACTGGCCCACCCGACCGCGGCATTGAGCGATGAGTGGATCTTCTTCGTCCATCAGGTCCCTTTCCGACGCCACGACGCGACGCGGACTACATGATGCTCGCCCCCCTCGGACCAGCAGAGGCGTTGGGCATCAAAAATGTCTCACGCGCCAGGGGGAGCAGCAACGGTAAGACTTCGGCCACCCTGTGTGCGGCCTGCGGTGCCATTGGACACCGGTGTGTGTCGCGCGCACACCGCCTCCGCGGCGATCGGGTCGGTCAGACGTTCTCGTCGCCCACGTGGCCGAGCACCCGCAGGCGGTGACCGCGGCTCGACAGGGCGTTGCCAGCGCGAGCCTGGTCGCTCTTCACGTACCCCAGCGCCAGCGTGTGACCCCGCGTGGGGTCGACCGCGGCACTGGTGATGTTGCCGACGTCGTCCGGCCCATCGCCTTCGATCGGATCGCCGGCCGCCAGCGAGGGTGTGCCGTCGGCTTCGAGCCGCACCAGCTGGCGTCGCAGCTTGCCGCGGTTCTCGAGTGTGCAGACGACTTCCTGGCCCAGGTAACAGCCCTTCTCGAAGGACACTGCGCGCTCCTTCAGTCCCGCTTCCTGGGGGTAGTGCTGCAGGTCGAAGTCGGCCCCGTGCTGACCGCGGCCGGCGCGCAGTCGCGCCAGCTCCCAGCCGGCCGGCTCGAGCGCGACCCCGCCGATCGCCTCGGCGCTGCGCGCGAGCGCCGAGGCCAGCGCATCGCGGTCGGTCGCCGAGCACAGGACCAGGCGCCCGCCCAGTCCGAGCTCGTCGCAGTCGTAGACGCGCGCCGACGCCGGGAGGTTGGCCTCGTCCGCGCAGCGCTCGGCGTCGGGCCCCTGAAGGGAGAACACCGCGGTCTCCTCTTCGGGCTCGACCTCGACATCCTCCATGATGATCTGCGCCTCGAAGCTCTCCAGCAGGGCCTCGACCGAGCGCGCCGGCACGACCAGCGCGAGCGTCTCGCCGCGGTCGAGCATCCACGCGTCCGCCATGATCTTCCCGCGCACGTTGACCGCCAGGCAGTAGACGCCCTGGCCCTCCCGGGTGTGGCGCACGTCGTTGGTGACCTGGCCGTTGAGCCAGCTGCGCTGATCGTCGCCCTCCAGGCGCAGCACGCGCCGGTCGGCCAGCTCGCGCACCCCCACGTGTGCCTCGACGGCGTCTGCCTGTTGCTCCGGGCCCATGCCTGCCTTTTTAGGGCGCCGTGGCCGCGGTGCAAGTCAGACCGGGACGATCCGCCCGCTGATCAGCTCCTGGACCCGGCCTCCAGTCTCCACTCGAACGGCGCCGCTCGGGGCCACGCCGACGAGGCGCCCGCGCTGATCGCCGCAGGTGACCTCGCGCCCGCGCAGGGCCAGCCGTTCCTGCAGCGCGCTCGCCAGCGGCTCGCCACCGTGCTCCACGAAGCGGTCGACCCAGGCCTCCACGTGTTGGAGCACGTGCGACAGGACCCGGGCCCGGTCGAGGGGCTCGCCGCCGCGAGCGCGTCTGAGCGACGTCGCGACGCCCTCCAGGGGCTCGGGCCAGCGCTCGCGATTGACGTTGAGGCCGATGCCGATCACCACCGGCCCGACCGCCTGTCCACTGCTCTCGGCCTCGACCAGGATGCCAGCGCACTTGAGCCCGCCCAGCCACACGTCGTTGGGCCACTTCACCTCGGCATCCGGCGCGCCAGCGTCCGACGCGAGCACGGCGCGGACCGCGTCCGAAACGCCGAGGCCCACCGCGAGGGTGAGCGGCGGAAGCTGTGCGAAGGCCAGGCGTGGGCGCGCGACGATCGACAGGTAGAGGTCGGTGCCCCCCGGCGAAGCCCAGCTGCGGCCGCTGGAGCCGCGCCCGGCGCGTTGCCCATCGGCCAGGACCACGTGCCCATCTGCGGCGCCATCGCTGGCGTCCGCCCGGGCGTCGTCGTTGGTGCTGTCGGTGAGCGGCAGGACACGCAGGGAGCGGCCGTAGCGTGCGCTGCGCAGCAAGGGCGCGATGCGCTCGGGCGCGAGGTCCTGCGGCGGCGCCGGGCTCACGTGCCCGTCCAGTCGAGGCCCAGGTCGACCGAGCCCGCTGAGTGGGTGAGCGCACCGACACTGACCACGTCGATGCCCGCGCGGGCGATCACCTCGATGCGCTCGAGGCTGACGTTGCCGGAGACCTCCAGCAGCGCGCGCCCGGCGGTCAGGGCGACGGCGCCGTCGAGGGTGGCGTCGTCGAAGTTGTCGAGCAGGATGACGTCGGCGCCGGCGGTCACGGCCTCGTCGAGCTGCTCCATCGTGTCGACCTCGCAGGTGATGCGCGAGGTGTGGGGCGCGTGGGCGCGTGCGCGCTCGATCGCTGCCCGGACCCCGCCGCAGGCCGCGACGTGATTGTCCTTGATGAGCACCGCCGAGGACAGGTCTTCCCGGTGGTTGCGCCCGCCGCCGGCGCGCACGGCGTAGCGCTCGAGCGCGCGCAGACCCGGGGTGGTCTTGCGCGTGTCGGCGATGCGCAGCGCGCAGCCCTCCGGCACGGCGGCCACGAGCGCGCGGGTCAGGCTGGCGGTGGCGCTCATGCGCTGGGCGAAGTTCAGGGCCACGCGCTCGCCCTTCAGCAGGGAGGCGGCCGGGCCCTCGAGGGCGAGGGCGACCGCGCCCGGCGAGAGCTTGGCGCCCTCCTGGCAGCGCGCCTCGACCGAGACCGAGCCATCGACCTGGGCAAAGACCTCGCGGACCACCGGCAGTCCGCAGAAGACCAGCGCTTGCCTCGCGCGCAGCTCCGCCGCCCCGGCAAGCTCTTCCGGGACGCAGGCCTCGGTGGTCACGTCTCCGCGCCCGAGGTCCTCCTCGAGCGCGCTCTGGACGATGCGTCGAAGGGTGGTCGCCGGGATCTCCACGCGGGGCGTCATATCACGCGCGGACGGACCGCGCCCGCGCCCGTCACAGCCAGCTCCGGGCCAGCACATCCGACAGCAGGTTCGACAGCGCGTGGAAGAAGACCGCCGCCCCGATCCCACCGCGCAGCTCGCGCAGCCAGCCAAAGACCAGCGCGGGGAAGAAGACGGCGAGCCGTGCAGGGTGCGGGTCGACCGCAAAGTGGATCAGCGCAAAGAGGGCCGAGGTCAGCACCAGGACCGGTAGCGACAGCTCGGCACCCAGGACCTTCACGCGCCGCCTGCCTTCCGCCAGCCGGGTCTGCAGGTAGCCGCGGAAGAAGGCCTCTTCCGGCAGGGCGATCACCAGGACCTGCGAGAGCGCGTAGGAGGCCAGCTCGGGGGGCCAGGCCAGCTCGAAGGCGCGCGGGGGTGCATTCCACAGGTAGAAGCCGTAGGCGAACGGCGGAAAGATCAGCGCGGCGAGCGCCAGCGCCACCCCCAGCTCGCGCAGGGTGGGGCCGATGCCCGTGAGCAGGGCGCCCGCCAGGTCCTTCACACCGTCGAAGAGCCCCGGCGCCGGTCGCTCGGCCGGCTCGAGCAGCCCTCCAAGGGACAGACCGTGACCCTCGAGCCCCCCGGGCGCCCGCCCCGCCATGTGAACCGCCGTCCCCAAGAAGAGGATCCCGACTCCCAGGTGCACGTACTCCGCCAGCGCCGGCACCCGCCCCGCCAGGCTGATCAGAACCGTCCCGACGGTCACCCCGCCAAATACCCACAGCCCCTCGCGAGTCGCGCTCACGCGCCCGTTTGTACGCCAACCGGTTTCCACCGGCACACTACGAAGCACGAAAACATCCAGCTCTGTGCAGAGGCAGCGATGCCGCAGGGCGTCAGCTCGAGATCTTGTGGCGTTTGTTCCCGGTGAAGCCCATCGAGCTCGCATGCGAGTGGGGGGAGGAGCGAAGAGCGACCTCGCGGGAGGGTGGGGCCCCACCGGCTCTGCCCGGGCCTACTGAGGGTCGCGCATGCAGGTTGGCCTGGGGGCGGGAGCGTCCCGTGACCCTCCCGCGGGTCGGGCGCAGCCGGGCGAAGAGCGAACCGCTCCTGGGCGAACCTCGACGGATTTCCCCCGACATGTGTGCCTTGACCGGTCTTGGGGCGCGCCTACACTCCCAGCGATTCGGCGGCCCGTCGCGGGGGCTGTCGGGGCGGAACGGGCAGCTTTGATCCCCGAGGAGACGATCTCCGAGATCCGGGAGCGGATCGATATGGTGGCGCTGGTCGGCGAGCACGTCCGGCTGGTCAAGAAGGGCAGCAACCACGTCGGCCTGTGCCCCTTCCACGCCGAGAAGTCGCCGTCCTTCAACGTCAGCGCGGGCAACAAGTTCTTCCACTGCTTCGGTTGCCAGGAGTCCGGCGACCCCTTCAGCTTCACGATG
The DNA here is from genome assembly GCA_028817855.1 of Myxococcales bacterium. Classification (GTDB taxonomy): domain Bacteria; phylum Myxococcota_A; class Polyangia; order Polyangiales; family JAFGIB01; genus JAOUOP01. The sequence continues at coordinate 22,085 of JAPPOT010000594.1, read as the reverse complement.
CGGATCGAGGGCATCACCTTTCCGCAGGCGGTGCGCCAGCTGGCCGAGCGCACGGGGGTGGAGATCCCCGAGAGCGACCGCCGCGAGGACGCCGCCGAGGCCCGCAAGCGCCAGCGGGCCCAGGAGCTGGGTGCGATCATGGAGGAGGCCTGCCGCTTCTACGAGCTGCAGCTGAAGGAGCACCCGGCGGCGTCCGTCGCGCGCGAGGAGCTCGAGCGTCGCGGCGTCTCGCCGGAGATCGCGAATCTCTTCCGGCTCGGCTATGCCCCCCATACGTGGGATGCGCTGCTGTCGCACCTGCGGCAGAAGGGCATCCCCGAGCGCGACGCGGACGAGGTCGGGCTGCTCGGTCGCCGGCGGGACGACAGCGGCTTCTACGATCGCTTCCGCGGGCGCCTCATGTTCCCGCTGCGCGAGCTGGGTGGCGCGGTGGTCGCCTTCAGCGGGCGGGTGCTGCCGCCGCCGAGCGGCGAGCTCAAGGGCGACGAGCCCAAGTACGTCAACAGCCCGGAGGGGCCCCTCTACCACAAGGGCCAGGTGCTCTACGGCTTGCACGAGGGTCGCGTGGAGACCCGCCGCCGCGACTGGGCGATCCTGTGCGAGGGCAACTTCGACCTGCTGGCGTTGCACCAGTCCGGGCTCTCCAACTCGATGGCGCCCCTCGGAACCGCCTTCACGGCGGCCCAGGCCAAGCTCCTGGCGCGCTTTGCAAAGCGCGTGACCCTTCTCTTCGACGGTGACGCGGCGGGCCTGAAGGCCGTACGGGCCGCCCAGCCGATGCTGGCGGAGTTTGGGTTGCGCGGGCAGGTCGCCCAGCTGCCAAGTGGCGACGATCCGGACTCGTTCCTGCGGCGCCACGGGGCCGACGGGCTGCGGGAGCTGGTGGGCCAGGCGCGCGGGATTGTCGAGTTCCTGATCGACGCCGCCGCCGACCAGGCCGGCCCGAGCGCCGCCGAGCGTGCCGCCGCGGTCGAGGAGCTGGGCCCGGTGTTGGCCACCGTACGAAATTCAGTGGAGGTACAGCTATACATCGACCGGGTCTCACAGCGCTTTGGCCTCACCGACCAGCGCGCCCTCAGGCAACAATTGCGCCAAGGTGTGCTGCGAGGGCGCCGGAGGCCCGGTGACAAACCGGTGAAATCACAGGTGGACCCGCGCCCAGAAGGTGTTAAGCTCCCCCGATTGCAGAAGGAACTGCTGGGCGTTCTGCTGGACAGACCAAAGCTCTTTGCTACGCCAGAGGCTGGTCAGCTGGAGGAGCTATTGACCAGCGCTGCGCTGCGCGACGTGTTTCGGGCTGCCCGCGCAGCGGCTCAAGAAAATGGGGTTCTTGACGTACCGGCGCTACTTTCAGCCCTAGAGAATCACGAGGCCTTGCCGTGGTTACGCGAGAGCCTCGCACTCCAGACGTACCGAGGCAGGGATGACGCGGATCAGGTTCTGAAAAATGGCATTCCCCTACTTGCCAAATCGAACCGAGAACAGAAGCTACGCGGTCTCAGCCGCGAGATCAGCGCGGCCCGTCAGTCGGGGAACAACGACCTGGCGGACAGCTTGATGAGGCAGCGAGAACTACTAGTACGTGGCGGCTGAAGCCGCCGCGGCGTGAGAGGTGAGGATGCCGGCAAAGAGCACTTCCCGAAGCTCCAAGGTCACGAAGACCAAGAGCACACGAGCTACCAAGGCGAAGGCAAACGGCAAGACGGCCGCCAAGAAGGCGGCTTCCAAGTCGAAGGCCAACGGCGCGAGCAAGAGCAAGGGCGGCAAGGCAACCAAGAAGGCCACGGCCAAGAACGGCGCGAGCAAGAGTCGTCCGGCGACACCCGCCAAGAAGGCCACTGCGAAGAAGCCGGTCGCGAAGAAGCCAGCCGCGAAGAAGCCAGCCGCGAAGAAGCCAGCCGCGAAGATGTCCGCTGCGAAGAAGCCCGCCAAGACGGGCGCCGAGCCCGCGGCGACGAAGACGGCTGCAGGCGCGAAGGCGGCGCCCA
>JAPPOT010000594.1:17855-20087 GCA_028817855.1 Myxococcales bacterium | reverse complement strand
CCCGTCGCCAGGAGCCCGTTGATCAGCCCGATCGCCATGCCCACGGCGAGCGCCACGGCCGCGCAGTCGGCCGCCAAGAAGGCTGCGACCAAGGCGCCCAAGAGCACGCCGCCGAAGGCGAAGGCCGCTGCCGAGAAGACGAAGGCCGCCACCAAGAAGGCCGCCGCCAAGAAGGCCGCCACCAAGAAGGCTGCGGAGGCGACGGCCGCCGAGGAGGCGGCGGTGGAGGGCACCGAGGAGCCCAAGGGCAAGCAGAAAGGGCGCAAGGACATCAACCGCCTGCTCGAGCTCGGCAACCAGCGCGGCTATCTCACTTATGACGAGGTCAACGACGCCCTGCCGCCCGAGATGGTGACCTCGGAACAGATCGACGACCTGATGCTCCTGCTGGGGCAGAACAACGTGGAGGTCGTGGTCGCGCCTTCCCAGGCGAACATCCGTGCCGAGCAGCAGCGCCAGGCGGCCAGCCGCACGGCCAGCAAGGACAAGCCTTCGGGTTCGCGCAACTCCGAGTTCCCGTCCGTGCCGCCGCCCGCGGTCGACGAGAACGAGATGTCCAAGTCGAGCGACCCCGTCCGCATGTACCTGCGCAAGATGGGCTCGGTCTCCCTGCTCACCCGCGAGGGCGAGGTGGAGATCGCCAAGCGCATCGAGGACGGCGAGAGCACGATCTTCGCGGTCCTGGTCAACTCGCGAGTCGGCATCTCCGAGATCCTGGAGGTGGGCGAGAACCTCAAGAAGGCCAAGCTGCGCGTCAAGGACGTGGTGCGCGACTTCGATCCGAACGACGAGCTCGGCCCCGACGAGGAAGAGGTCGTCAAGCGCGTGCTGCGTCTGCTCGACAAGGTGCGGCGCCTCGAGGGACAGAACGAGAAGCTGCGCGAGGATCTGGCCGAGAAGAAGACCGAGAAGGCGCGCAATGAGGTGCGTACACCGCTCGAGTCCAATCAGAAGGACATCGTGCGCGCCCTGCACGAGGCCAAGTTCACCAAGAAGCTGATCGACGAGCTGGTGCTGCGCATCAAGGGCTATGCCCGCCGCGTCGAGCGCGCCGACAACGAGGTCCTCGAGGCCGAGCGCAGCGTGGGGATGATCAAGGCCGGCGACATGCAGAAGTCGATCGACCAGATCCGCGCCAGCAAGTCGGCCGAAAAGCGCATTCTGAAGCGCTACGGCTGCGGCATCCCGCAGCTGGAGATGGCGATCAGCATGGTGGAGGACGCCCGCGTCGCGATCAGGAAGGTCGAGGAGGACATGCGGCAGCCGGTGGAGCAGCTCAAGTCCACCTATCGGCGCCTGCATGGCGGTGAGCGCGCCGCCGAGCGTGCCAAGGCCGAGCTGGTCGAGGCCAACCTGCGCCTCGTGGTCTCGATCGCCAAGAAGTACACCAACCGCGGCCTGCAGTTCCTGGACCTGATCCAGGAGGGCAACATCGGCCTGATGAAGGCGGTGGACAAGTTCGAGTATCGCCGCGGCTACAAGTTCTCGACCTACGCGACCTGGTGGATCCGTCAGGCCATCACACGTGCGATCGCGGATCAGGCACGCACCATCCGCATCCCGGTGCACATGATCGAGACGATCAACAAGTTGATCCGCACCTCGCGCTACCTGGTGCAGGAGCTGGGCCGTGAGCCGACTCCGGAAGAGATCGCGGAGAAGATGGAGATGCCGCTCGACAAGGTCCGCAAGGTCCTGCGCATCGCCAAGGAGCCGATCTCCCTCGAGACCCCGATCGGCGAGGAGGAAGACAGCCACCTCGGCGACTTCATCGAGGACAAGTCGGTGGTCTCTCCGATCGAGACGGTCATCAACAACAACCTCGAGGATCAAACCCGTCGCGTGCTCAAGACGCTCACGCCGCGTGAGGAGAAGGTCCTGCGCATGCGCTTCGGCATCGGTGAGAAGAGTGACCACACGCTCGAGGAGGTGGGTCAGGACTTCGAGGTCACCCGCGAGCGAATCCGCCAGATCGAGGCCAAGGCGCTGCGCAAGCTGCGTCACCCGAGCCGCAGCAAGCAGCTCCGCTCCTTCGTCGAGGGGTAATCGGGCGAGGTTCGCCCAGGGCCGGCTTCGCCTGCGTTCTTGTCCGCTCGGCCCCGGCCAAGGCGATTGCTCGGCTCAGCGTCCTCGGGGAAATCCTCGACGTAGCGCTGCCTACGCCTCGGTTTCTGCTCCAGGCGCGCTCGCGCCTGCACGCACCGGGGCGATTCGCGTGATCGGGGCGGGAGG
>JAPPOT010000594.1:7663-17845 GCA_028817855.1 Myxococcales bacterium | reverse complement strand
CGCTGCTACGCCTCCGGTGTTCCCCTCCGGGCGCGCTCGGCCCTGAACAAACCTCGCCCGATTACAGGCCGAGCTTGGGTTTCGCTCGATGCCAGCGGCTCGTGGGACCGGGGCGGGTGCTCCGCCCGCCGGGGGGACTCTGCTATGCTGCCGCGCCTCGGGGCCCATAGCTCAATTGGTTAGAGTCCCCCGCTCATAACGGGGTCGTTCCTGGTTCGAGCCCAGGTGGGCCCACCCCGATTTCATCAGGGCCGAACCGGGGAAGGGTCACGGGACCCTTCCCCGGGCTTGCGTGTTGCGCGATAGGACGCTAAACGGGCGCGCACAGGGCTGAGCGGCGGTCTTCGCGGCGGTCCCATCCACATCAGGGGCCGCCCCGAGTCCGGGCAGGCCCGACCAGGAGGCTGACGGTGCTCGAGGAGCTGGCGGCGCTCGCCAAAATTGCGGAAATCGATGCCAGGGCGCTGGCGACGGATACCGAGCTCGAGGAGATCCCCGCGCGCATGACGGAGCTCAGCTCCGACGTGGACAAGCTGCGGGAGCTGCTCGAGGCGGAGAAGCAGGATCTGGCAGAGGCGGACGGACTGCTCAAGACGCAGCAGGACGAGATGAAGGGGCAGAGCGACGCCCTGGCGCGCTCGAAGGCCAAGTCCGCGCGGGCCCAGACCATGCGCGAGGTCGACGCGGTCGAGCGCGAGCTCGAGGTGATCCGCCGCTCGATGCGGGAGCGCGAGGAAGAGCGCGAGAAGCTCAAGGCGGCGATCGACAAGCGGCGCAGCTCCGTCGAGAAGCACGAGCAGGAGTTCGCCGACCTCGAAAACTTCACCTCCGAGGAGAAGGCCAACGCCGAGGCCCGGCTCGGGGAGCTGAACCAGGAGCGCAGCTCAATCCTGGCCGGGCGCGAGGAGCTGGTAAAGAAGGTTCCTGGTCAGATCATCCGGCGATACGAGATGATCCGCAAAAAGCGCAGTGGTGTCGGCGCGGTCACCGTGCGCGATGGCATCTGCATCGGGTGCAACACCGCCCTGCGGCCGAACCAGAACATCGCCATCCAGCGCCACGAGACCTTTGAGCAGTGCCCGCGCTGCAACCGCCTGCTCTACTCGCCGCACACCATCGCCAAGGCTGAAGAGGCCGCGGCCGGGGGCAAGGACGGCGAGGAATAGGTCCGGACCTCGCCTCTTCGCGCGCGGCGCGACGTGAGCCCTCATAGATAGGCGAGCCACTCCGCGTGACTCTCCTCGGGGCCCCGTACCACCTGGAAGAAGCGGTCCTGGAGCCGCTTGGTGAGCTCGCCGCGGGCGCCGTTGCCGACCTGCCGTTCGTCGACCTCGCGCACGGGGGTGACCTCGGCGGCGGTGCCGGTGAAGAAGACCTCTTCGGCGGTGTAGAGCTCGTCGCGGGAGATCAGGCGCTCGGTGACGTCGAGGCCGAGCTCCTCGCACAGGGTGAGCACCGTGTTGCGGGTGATGCCGCCCAGGATGGAGACGCCGACCGGAGGCGTGCTGATCGCCCCATTCTTCACCACGAAGATGTTCTCGCCCGAGGCCTCGGCCACGTAGCCCTGGGGGTCCAGCATGATGGCCTCGTCGTAGCCGGCCGCGACCACCTCGCGCTTGGCTAGGATCGAGTTCACGTAGTTGCCGACGATCTTGGCCTTGGTCATGGAAATGTTCACGCCCGGCCGCGCGTAGGAGCTGATCTTGGCGCGGATGCCCTTCTCGAGCCCCTCGTCGCCCAGGTAGGCGCCCCAGCGCCAGACGGCGATCGAGGTGTGGACCGGGTTGTCCCGGCCGTAGAGCCCCATCGCCCCCTCGCCGACGTAGGCCAGTGGCCTCAGGTAGCACTCGTCCAGGCCGTTCTGGCGCACCGTCTCCAGGCAGGCGTCGCACAGCTCGTCGCTGTCGTGGGCAATTGCCATGTCGGCCACCTTGGCCGACTCGAGCAGGCGGTCGATGTGCTCGCGCAGACGGAAGATCGCGCTGCGGCCGTCGTTGCGGCGGTAGCAGCGGATGCCCTCGAAGACCCCGAGACCGTAGTGCAGGGTGTGGGTGAGGATGTGGACCTTCGCGTCGTCCCAGGCGACCAGCTCGCCGTCCATCCAGATCTTCTCGACCTTGTCGACCATGGGCCCCTACATAGCACAGGTGATCGCTCGGGATTCCATCCCATGGGCCCCCGACGCGAGCACTTCGACCCAGCCCCGAGGCCGGGGCCAACCGCCTGAATTCACTGTGCCCTGGACCCGCTCGGGGGGGCCGCCGTCCAGTTGACGCTCGGGGGGCCATGGAGTAGAACGCGCGCGCACTTGCCCACGCTTTTTCCGGGGCTTTTTTCGAACCGTGCAGCTTCTCACGACACAGTCGCTTCTCGCGATGCAGCCCGAGGCGACGACCACCACGTCGCCTGGAACCTCAGCACCCAGCTCTGGCGGAGGCGCACCCCAAGGCGGGGGCGGTGCGGACATGTCCTTCCTGCTGATGCTGGTGATGATGTTCGTCATCTTCTACTTCCTGCTGATCCGTCCGCAGCAGAAGCGTCAGAAGGAAGTCGACGAGATGCTCAAGGCGCTGCGCAAGGGCGACAAGGTGCGTACGACGGGCGGAATTCGGGGGGAGATCGTCGACTTGAACGAGACGGATGTCACCCTCCTCATCGCCGACAAGGTGAAGATCAACGTGCTGCGTTCACACGTCGCGACCCGCATCGACAAGCCCGCTGCGGACGCCAAGGCGAAGAGCTGAGCAGGAGCCCGGACCATGGACAGGGGCTGGTACGTACGTTTTGTATTCGTGTTCACGCTGATCGTGAGCGCGTGGCTCGTGCTGTGGCCGAGCCTGGACGAGGTCGCGCCGGCGCCGAAGCCGGTGAGCGAGTTCTTTACGAACCGCATCGCGCTCGGCCTCGACATCCGCGGCGGCCTGCGACTGATGTACGAGGTCGAGGTCGACGAGGCGGTGCGCGACCGGCGTGAGCTGCGCGCCGAGCAGCTGACTCGCGAGATGGGCGTGCGCATGGGCATCGTGCCCGAGGACGAGACGCCCACCCGCGAGCAGGACGCCCAGATTCGCGAGCGCCTGACGGTCGAGCACCTGGACGAGCAGGCCTTCCGCATGACCTTCAAGAATGCGCAGGACGCCAACAAGCTCGACCGCGAGCTGCTCGAGCAATATGGCGACCTGCGCGAGGCCGCCCGCGAGGGCAACAAGGTGCTGCTGCAGGTGCGCACGGAGTTCCTGGAGCGCATCCGCGAGACCGCCGTCGAGCAGGCGCGGGAAACCATCTCGAACCGCATCGATAACCTCGGCCTGAAAGAGGCCGGGGTCACCGCCCAAAACGACAACATCATCGTCGAGGTCCCGGGCGCCGACGAGCAAGCCTTCGAGCGCATCCGCGACATCATCAGCAAGACCGCGCGCTTGGAGTTCCAGATCGTGCACGACGACTCCAGCTTCGTGGCGGAGCTGAGCGACCTGCCCGAGGGCATCACGCGCTCGGTGGAGACTGCCTCGGCGGGCGTCGGCAAGCAGGTCCAGTCGGCCTACCTGGTGGCCCGCGGCGAGGGCGCGCGCAAGCGGCTGAGCGACTACGTCAAGCGTCTGAAGGACGATGGCACGGTGCCGGAGGACCACGAGTTCCTGGTCGGGCGCCTGGACCGTGCCGAGGATCAAAACGCCGAGGAGGGTGAGCAGGGCGAGGAGGCCTGGCGTACCTATTACCTCTACGCGCGCGCCGAGGTGACGGGTCAGGCGATCGAGGAGGCCTTCGTCGCCAACGATCCCCAGACCAGCAAGCCCTACGTCGCGGTCAACTTCAACGGCGACGGCGCGAAGGCCTTCGGCGAGCTGACCGGGCGCAACGTGAAGCGCCGCATGGCCATTGTGCTCGACGACCGGGTCGAGAGCGCGCCCGTGATCAACGACGAGATCGGCGGCGGACGCTGTCGAATCGATCTGGGCGGCTACCGGCCCTTCAACCAGATCATGAACGAGGCCAATGACCTGGTCATCGTGCTCAAGGCAGGTGCGTTGCCGGTGCCGATCCGGCCCGCGAATGAGCAGATGATCGGTCCGACCTTGGGTCAGGACGGCATCGAGAAGGGCATCCAGGGCGGGCTGGTCGGCGTCGTGCTCGTCCTGATCTTCATGCTCTTCTACTACCAGGTGGCCGGAATCGTCGCGAACACGATGGTGCTGCTGAACCTGCTGTTCCTGCTGTCGGCGCTGGCGCTATTCGAGGCGACGCTGACGCTGCCCGGCATCGCGGCCATCGCGCTCAACATCGGTATGGCGGTGGACGCCAACGTGCTGATCACCGAGCGCATACGCGAGGAGCTACGCAACGGCAAGAGTACGCGCTCCGCCGTGGACCAGGGCTTCGCGCGCGCCTTCTGGGCGATCATCGACAGTCAGTTCACGACGTTCCTCGCGGGCGTGGTGCTCTTCCAGTACGGCACGGGACCGATCAAGGGCTTTGCCGTCACGCTCATGCTCGGCATCTGCACGTCGCTCTTCACCGGCGTCTTCTGTTCGCGCATCTTCTTCGACTGGCTCGCGCGCGGCCTGCGCGTCCAGCAGCTCAGGGTCGGGTGACGCCATGGAGTTCTTCAAGCCGGGCATGACCATCGACTTCCTGCGGCATCGCCGCATCACCAGCGTGGGTTCGCTGGTGCTCGCCCTCGCGAGCCTGGTCGCGCTCTTCGTGCCGGGGCCGAACTTCGGTATCGACTTCAAGGGCGGCACCGAGCTCGAGATCGAGTTCGATGGCGGCGTGACCAGCGCCGAGCTGCGCGCGGCGGTGAGCTCGCTCGGCTACGACCAGCCCGAGGTAATCGGGGTGCAGGGCGCGCCCAACCGTTACATCGTGCGCATCCAGGAGGTCTCCTCTCTGCCAGAGGCGGAGATCGCGAAGATCGAGGCGAGCCTCACCTCCTCGCTGGGCGACACCGGCATCGACCAGTTCCGGGTCTCGCCCGGTGGCGACAAGATCTCCCTGCGCCTCACCGGGCAGGTCCCGGCGGCGACACTGGAGGAGTATCTGAAGACGGCCGGGGCCAAGGTGCGCTCGGTCTCGCCGTTCGGCCCGCAGACCGACAACCGCTACGAGGCGCTGTTGGTCGGCGTCGGTGACGAGCTCGTTCGCGGGCTCAACGGCAAGCTCGGCGACAAGGCGCCGGACAACGCGCTGCGCATCGAGTGGGTCGGCCCCAAGGCGGGCGAGCAGCTGCGCGACGCCGCGATCAAGTCGATGCTCTACGCCATCGCCTTCATCATGGTCTACGTCGCACTGCGCTTCGACCTGCGCTTCGCGCCCGGCGGTGTGGTCGCCATGGTGCACGACGCGCTGATCACGATCGGGCTCTTCGTGCTGCTCCAGAAGGAGGTCAACCTGGCAACGGTCGCAGCCTTGTTGACCGTGATCGGGTACTCGATCAACGACACGATCGTGGTCTATGACCGCATCCGCGAGAACATGCACCGGATGCGCGACGTCGGGCTCTACCAGCTGATCAACGTCAGCACCTCGCAGACGCTCTCGCGCACGGTGGTCACCTCGATCACGACTCTGCTCGCGATTACCGGCTTCTTCATCTGGGGCACGCCGGTGATTCGGGATATCGTCTTTGCGCTCTTCGTAGGGTTCCTGATTGGCACCTACTCCTCGATCTACATCGCCGCTCCCTTCACGGAGTGGATGGATCGCCGCTTCTTCCGGCGAGCCTGAGGGGGCGCGCCTGTGAAATACGAGCTCCGACCGTCGGATCGCGCGGCGGCTGCGGAGCTGGCGGGCGCCGTCGGCGTCTCGAGCATCATCGGGCAGGTGCTGATGCACCGCGGCCTGTCGAGCGTCGAGGAGGCGCGGCGCTTCCTGTCGCCGAAGCTCTCCGGGCTGACGCCGCCCGAGGCGATGTTGGGTCGCGAGGAGGCGGCCGCGCGGCTGGCCGCGGCCGTACGCGGGGGCGAGCCGATCACGGTCTTCGGCGACTACGACGTGGATGGCACGACCAGCGCCGCGATCCTGGGCGGCATCCTGGAGCAGCTGGGCGGCAAGGTGGCGGTGCTGGTCGCCAACCGCTTCCAGGGGGGCTACGGGCTGAGCGCCGAGGCTCTGGAGCGCATCTGGGAGACGCGGCCGACGCTGCTCGTGACCACGGACTGCGGCTCGAGCGACCACCCACGCATCGAGGCTGCGGTCGCGCGGGGCGTGGATGTGATCGTGGTCGACCACCACCTCGTGCCGCAGGAGCCGCTTCCGGCGCTGGCCTTCCTCAACCCGCACCGGCCTGACTGCGGCTTTCCCTACAAGGGGCTGTGCAGCGCCGGGCTGGCGCTCTCGCTCGGCGCTGCCGTGCGTGCGGAGCTCGATGCGCAGCTGGACGTGCGGCCGTGGCTCGACCTGGTGGCGCTGGGCACCGTGGCGGACGTGGCACCGCTCGACGGCGACAACCGTGCGCTCGTACGCGCGGGGCTGGCGCGGCTGGCCTCTCCGATGGCCCGGCCCGGCATCGTGGCGCTGCGCGAGATCGCGAAGATCCGGCCGGGCACCCCGATCGGCGCCGTGGATGTGGCCTTTCGCATGACGCCGCGGCTGAACGCCGCCGGACGGCTGGGCGACCAGACTGTGACCCTGGCGTTGCTGCGCGCGCGCTCGCTACCCGAGGCGCGGGCCCTGGGCGCGCGGATCGAGCAGCTCAACGACGAGCGCAAGGCGATCGAGGCGAGGGTCACCGAGGAGGCGATCGCCCAGGTGCTCGAGCTCTATGGCGAGCAGCCCCAGGCCGGGGTCGTGGCTGCCGGGCAGGGCTGGCATCGCGGCGTGATCGGCATCACGGCGGCCCGCCTGTGCGACCGCTTCGGCGTGCCCGCGGTGGCGGTCGCGCTCGAGGATGGCATGGGCCACGGCAGCGCGCGCAGCCCGCACGGGGGCGTGTCGGTGCACGCCGCAATTTCCCGCTGCGAGGGCGAGCTGGTGCGCTTCGGGGGGCACGCGGCCGCCGCGGGGGTGACGCTGAAGGCGGATCGGGTCGAGGCCTTCCGGGCTGGCTTCGGCGACGGCACCGCCGCGCTGATGTCCGAAGCGAGCTCGGGCCCGGCGCCAGCCCATGTCGACGCGATCGTCGGGGCCGAGGGCTATCCCCTTCCGCTGGCGCGCGAGCTCGCGCTGCTCGAGCCCCTGGGGGAGGCAAATGCCGAACCGGTCTTCCTGCTGCCCGACGCCCAGGTGAGCGATGCCCGCGTGGTGGGCAGTGGTCACCTCAAGCTCAAGCTCCAGGTCGTGGGGCAGGAGCTGTCGGCTTTCGGGCTGGGGCTGGGCGAGCGGGCTCCGGCACGGGGCAGTCGCCTGCGGGCCCTGGGCAATCTGCGCCCGGACACCTGGCAAGGCGGTGAGGCGATCGAGCTACGTCTGGCCGACTTCGAGCTGCTCGACTGATAGCCGCCGGACACACGAGAGATCAGCAGCTGGCACGGCGTGCTGAAATGGGGGTAGACTGCGCCCGATGCCGACCACGGCCCGACCCCTGCGCTGGTTGTTCTCCGGCCTGCTCGCGGCGGCGGTGCTGGTGACGGCACCCGGCGGCGCCGCTGCCCAGGAGGACGGCGCCGACGCGGACATGGGGATGGTCGCGCAGGCGACCAATCCGGTGCAGGCGGACTTCAAGGGCATCATCGGCCTTGGGCTCATCGGCACGGAGCTGGGCTTCGTGGTGCCGGCCCTGGCGGGCGCACGCGATCCCTGGTTTTACATCGTGTTCCCGATTCTCGGTGCGGGTGGTGGCGGCACCGCCGGCTACTTTCTGCTCGAGGAGGGCGCTGGGGATCCGGAGCTGGCCGTGGCCTCGCTGGCGCTTGGCATGGCGCTGGTGATCCCCGCGATGGTGATCACGCTGGCGGCCACGGCCTACGATCCGGAGACGGATGAGCTGCATGGCAGGCTGCCGCCGAACGTGCGCGCAGCGCGCGAGGCGGGGCCGGGTCTGGTGCGGATCTCGGAGCGCGGACTGATGCTGGCCCCGCCGGGGGTCGCGGCGACCACCAACGTGAGCGTGGCCGAGTCCTTGCGGACCGGCGTGCCGCGCAAGAGCGAGCTGCGGGTCCCGGTCGTCTCCGGTCGCTTCTGATGGTGGTCGCGCGCGTCCGGCGCACGATCCTGGAGCGCGGGCTGATCGAGCCTGGCATGCGTGTGCTCTGTGCCTGCTCCGGCGGGCCCGACTCCGCTGCGCTGGTGGTGGTGTTGTCGCGGCTGGCGAGCGAGCTGGGCTTCGAGCTGGAGGCGGCGTCGGTGCATCACGGCCTGCGTCCGGAGGCCGGGCGCGACGTGGCGATCGCGCGCGAGCAGGCGCTGGCCGTGGGCGTCGCGTTCCATCCGCTGCGCGTCGAGGTGGCGGGGGGCGAGTCGGTGCAGGCTGCGGCGCGGGAGGTGCGCTATCGGGCGCTCGCGGATCTCGCTGGCGAGATCGGCGCCGCGCGGATCGCGACGGGGCACACCCGGGACGATCAGGCCGAGACGGTGCTGATGCGGATCCTGCGCGGGGCCGGGCTGCGCGGCCTTGCGGGGGTGCAAGCGCGCCGCAAGGACGGCGTGGTGCGGCCGCTGATCGACTGCAGGCGGGTCGAGGTGGCCGCCTTTGCCCGCGCCAGCTGCCCGCGCGTGGCCGACGATAGGAGCAATCGCGACCCGCGCTTCGAGCGCGTGCGGGTGCGGCGCGATCTGTTACCAGCCCTGGAGCGGGAAGATTCCGCTGTCGTGGAGCACTTGGCGGAGCTCGCCGAGGAGGCGGGTGCGGCTCGAGAGGCTCTGGCGGATTTGGCCGACGCGCTTCTACCCCAGGATGAAGACGCTGAAACCATTGACCTTTCAAAGCTGGTGGCAGCACCCGTGGCCGTCCTGCGGGTGGGTCTGCAGCGGCTCCTCGAAGCCCGTACCGGGCTCGCGGTGGGTCGCTCCCATGTTACGGAGCTGGCCCGCGCCCTGACCCATGGGGGAGAGGTCTGGCTGCCCGGCGGCTGGGTCGGGCGCTGCTCCGGCGATGGCGTTCTGGAGCTGTCGGGCAGCCTGGCCGATGAAGCGGGTTGACGCTCGGCCGTCGAATGCAAAAGTAATGAAAACGCAGAGTTTTCATTGCATGGTCCAACCCGCTATGCTTCTGCGTTAGCAGCGTTAATTCGCCCCGAGGTGTCCGTGAAGCAGAGCCACAAAACGCTAGTCCTGTGGGTGATGCTCATCCTGATGTTCGTCGCCATCTACAATTTGGTGTCGGAGGGTGAGCAGCCGAGGACAGCCGACTTCAGCGACTTCATGAACGCGGTGCGCGCCGGCCAGGTCGATCGCGTCGAGGTCAAGGCCCGCGAGCACACCGCGGAGTATCGCTACTGGCACGCGGGCGCGAAGGGTAAGCGCGAGCAGAAGATCGCGGTCGGCATCGCGGGCGAGGAAGTGCAGAAGGTCCTGATGGACCACGACGTGCGCGTGAAGTACCTGGCGGACGATCAAAACGGACTGTGGGGAAGCATCCTCGTGACGTGGATCCCGATGATCTTCCTGCTGGTGGTCTTCTTCTTCTTCATGCGCCAGCTGCAGGCCAACGGCGGCAAGGCCATGAGCTTCGGCAAGGCGAGGGCGCGCTTGCTGAGCGAGTCCTCGAACAAGGTCACATTCGACGACGTGGCGGGCATCGACGAGGCCAAGGACGACTGCGAAGAGATCATCGCGTTCCTCAAGGACCCGAAGAAGTTCCAGCGCCTCGGCGGACGCATTCCCAAGGGCGTGCTGCTCATGGGCTCACCGGGTACCGGCAAGACGCTGCTGGCGCGGGCGATCGCGGGCGAGGCGGGTGTGCCCTTCTTCAGCATCTCGGGCTCCGACTTCGTGGAGATGTTCGTCGGCGTCGGCGCCTCGCGCGTGCGCGACCTGTTCGAGCAGGGCAAGAAGAACGCGCCCTGCATCATCTTCATCGACGAGATCGACGCGGTCGGTCGCCATCGCGGCGCCGGCCTGGGCGGCGGTCACGACGAGCGCGAGCAGACCCTCAACCAGCTGCTGGTCGAGATGGACGGCTTCGAGTCGAGCGAGGGCGTGATCATCATCGCGGCCACCAACCGGCCCGACGTGCTCGATCCGGCGTTGCTCCGGCCCGGTCGCTTCGACCGCCGCGTGGTCGTGCCGCGACCCGACCTCAAAGGG
>JAPPOT010000594.1:0-7653 GCA_028817855.1 Myxococcales bacterium | reverse complement strand
TCGAGCGAGGGCGTGATCATCATCGCGGCCACCAACCGGCCCGACGTGCTCGACCCCGCAATCCTGCGTCCCGGTCGCTTCGACCGTCGCATCAACGTGCCGCGTCCCGACCTGGGCGGCCGCGTCGGCATCCTCGCGGTGCACACCAAGAAGGTGCCGCTGGCTGGCGACGTGGATCTGGAGATCATCGCTCGTGGCTCACCCGGATTCTCGGGTGCGGACCTGGAGAACCTCGTGAACGAGGCGGCGCTGCTCGCGGCGCGCCTCGACAAGGACGAGGTCTCGATGAACGACTTCGAGATGGCCAAGGACAAGGTCCTGATGGGCTCCGAGCGGCGCTCGATGGTGATCAACGAGGAAGAGAAGAAGCGCACCGCCTGGCACGAGGCCGGCCACACTGTGACCGGCTACCTGCTGCCGCATCACGACCCGGTCCACAAGGTCTCGATCATCCCGCGCGGGCCGGCCCTGGGCGTGACCATGTCGTTGCCCAAGGAGGACCGCCTGGGCTACTCGAAGGACTGGGCCAGCGATCGCATCGCGATGGCCCTGGGCGGGCGCATCGCCGAGGAGCTCGTGCTCGGTGACATCACCACCGGCGCGGCCGATGACTTCCGCCAGGCGACCAACCTGGCGCGCTCGATGGTGACCGAGTGGGGCATGAGCGAGAGGCTCGGCCCGCTGGCCTATCTGGAGCGGGAGGAGTCCTTCTTGCCCTTCATGCCGGGCCCGCGCCGGGGCGAGTACTCGGAGAAGACCGCGCGCGAGATCGACGAGGAAGTGCACCGCATCATCATGGAGCAGTACAACCGCGTCACGAGCCTGCTGAAGTCCAACCAGAGCAAGCTCGAGAACATGGCCAAGGCTTTGCTCGAGCGCGAGACGCTGGACGCGGCCGAGATCATCGCCGTGATGGAGGACCGGGAGCTGCCCGAGAAGAAGCAGGTGGTGATCCCGAGCTACGCCGAGAAGCAGCGGCGCGGAAAGGAGAAGCGCAAGGGTGCGCTCTTCACGCCGCGGCCGCGGGAGGTGCCGTCCGGGAGCTGAGGGCGGCCGCGCCCGCATGGGCGCGAGCGCGGCCTTGGAGAGGGTCGCGACGGGGAGGAAGCCGTTGGCGACAGCGGTCGGGTTGACGACGACGGTAGAGCTCTCCGCAAGTGCACCGGGCGGGTGCACGCAGATATGGGGCGTCCTGAACGTGACGCCGGACTCCTTCAGTGATGGCGGCCGCTTCCTGGAAGCGCAGCGCGCGATCGAGCACGGGCGGCGCATGCTGGCGCAGGGCGCCCACGTGATCGACGTGGGCGGCGCCTCGTCGCGGCCGCGCGGGCAGCTCTATGGCGAGGGGGCCGCGGCGGTCGATGCCGGCGAGGAGCGGGCGCGTGTGGTGCCGGTGGTGCGGGCGCTGGTACAGGAGCTGGGGGCGACGGTTTCGATCGACACCACCAGCGCGGAAGTGGCGGCGGCGGCGCTCGACGCCGGCGCGCGCATCGTCAACGACGTCTCCTGTGGGCGCAGCGACGCGCTCGTCGACCTGGTGGCGGAGCGCGGCGCTGACTACGTCCTGATGCACACGCGGGGCGCCGGCGAGGTGGTGCCGGACAACACCTGCTACGGCGACGTGGTGCTGGAGGTGCGCGACGAGCTGATGGCGGCGGTGGCGCGCGCGGGCGAGCGCGGTGTGGTGCCGGAGCGGGTGTGGCTCGACCCCGGGATCGGCTTCGCCAAGACCAGCGCCCAGTCGCTGGCGCTGCTGGCCGGTACCGCCCGGCTGGTCGAGACCGGGCACCGCGTGCTGGTGGGGCCGTCGCGCAAGGGCTTCATCGCGGAGACGGCGGCGCTGCCCGATGGCGAGCGCCCGGGGCCGGACGCGCGCGAGGCGGGCACGGCGGCGGCGGTCACCGCGGCGGTGCTGCACGGTGCCGACGCGGTGCGCGTGCACGACGTGGCGGGCATGCGTCAGGCGGCGCTGGTCGCAGCCGGCATGCGGGCTGCCGGAGGGCGCGCGTGATGGCGAACGTCGTCGACCGGCTGGTCTCGTTCTTCGCCCGCGATCTGCCGCTGGTGCTGTGGGACATCGCCGACATCCTGCTGGTCGCCTTCGTCCTCTACTACGTGCTCCTGCTGATCAAGGGCACACGCGCGATGCAGATGGGCGTCGGTCTGGCGTTGGTCTTCGTGGTCTACCAGCTCGCCAAGCGCATGGGCCTGGTGACGCTCTACGCGATGCTCGACACCCTGCTGACGTCGTTGGTGTTGATCATCGTCGTCATCTTCCAGCACGACATCCGGCGGGCGCTGATGCGTTTCGGCCGCCGGCCGCTGTTCCGCTCGGCGCGCGCGGCGCTCGAGGGCGAGGTGGTGGACGAGGTCGTGAAGGCGACGTCGTCGCTGGCGCAGAAGCGGATCGGTGGGCTGGTGGTCTTCGAGCGCGACGCGCTGCTCGACGAGTTCATCGAGCCTGGCACGATGCTGGATGCGACGGTGTCGAAGGAGCTGGTCTACAGCATCTTCATTCCGAGCTTCGAGAACCCGATGCACGACGGCGCGCTCATCATCCGTGATGGCAAGGTGCAGCAGGCGGGCGCCTTCCTGCCGCTGACAGCGAGTCCGAAGCTCGACCGCGCGCTGGGGACGCGACACCGGGCGGCGATCGGCCTGACCGAGGAGACCGACGCGGTGGTCGTGGTGGTGTCGGAGGAGCGCGGTGCCGTGAGCCTGTGCTTCAACGGCAACATCGTGCGAAACCTCGACTCCTCGTCGTTGCGCTCCGCCCTGGTCGGGCTGCTGACCAATCAACGGCCCCGGCGCAAGGGGCGCAAGGCCGACAGTGAGGAGACCGGCGGGCGACGCAGCGTGCCGCCGGCACCGCGCGCCGGCTCGGAGCCGCGTGCGACCCCGGTGGAGCCCTCCAAGGAGAGCAACTGATGGCGACGGCGACCAAGCCCCAGCGCCCCGCGAGCCCCGCGTGGGTGGAGGCCGTGACCCACAACTTCGGGCTCAAGATGCTGGCGTTGGCGCTGTCGATCCTGCTCTTTTCGCTGGTGCACAGCGACGTGGACGCACAGCGCTCCATCTTCGTGGACGTGGTGGCCTTGCTGCCACCGCCGGGCTCGGACGCGATGCTGATCAGCGAGCTGCCAGCGGAGGTGAAGGTGACCCTGCGGGGCAGCCGTTCGAAGCTGAGCGAGCTGTCCCGCGACGACTTTCCGGCGATCCAGATGGACCTGCGCGAGGCGGCGGCGGGGCTACACTACTTCGATCCGGCGGACGTGGAGGTCTCCGGCAACGTGCAGGTGGTGGAGATCGATCCGCCGAACGTGCCGCTGACGTGGGCCGTGAGCGCGGAGAAGCAGGTGGACGTTCGCCTGCGGTTGGATGGCGAGCTCGACAAGGGGCTGAAGCTGCGCGACGACGGCCAGGTGCGGCCCGCCCGCGTGACTCTGCGGGGACCGGAGGACAGGCTGGCGGACATCGACACCGTGACGACCTCGATGGTCTCGCTCGATGGGTTGGGCGTGGGCACGCACGGGCGCCGGGTGCCGCTGCAGCCGTTGCCGGAGCACGTCGTCTATCTGGAAGACACGGCGGTGGATGTGACCCTCGGGGTCGAGCCGATCGTCGCGGAGCGGCGCTTCAAGCGGCTGCGCGTGGAGGCGCTCGGTGAGGTGGATGTGCGGCTGCGGCCGGAGCGGGTGACGGTGAGCCTGCGCGGCGGGCAGGAGGCACTGGACGAGCTGGACGCCGACGCGCTGGTGCCGTATGTGGAGCTGGATCCGGAGACGGAGCCAGGCACGCGCCCCATCGATGTGCTGGTGCGGGGCGTGCCGGACGGCGTCGAGGTGGTCGAGGTGACGCCCACCAGTGTCCTGGCCCGGGTGAAAGGCAAGCGATGAAGCTCGAGAGTGACTGGCGCACGGCGCGCCTGCTGGGTGCGGCGCTGTTGTTGGTGTGCGCGGTGGGTTGCGGCGGCACGGGCGAGCGCGGTGCGGAGAGCGCCGAGTCGAGCGGCGGCGAGGTCGCGGCCCAGCCGGATGGCGGGGAGTGCGCCCACTACGCGCGACGGATCTGCGAGGTGGTGGGGCCACGGAGCGACACCTGCCGCGCGACCCTGGGCGTGGTCGCGCTGATGTCGCCGCGGGCCTGCGCGGTCGGTGTGGAGGACTGGGAGGTGACCCTCGAGCGGGTGGCCGAGCTGCGGACGGCGTGCGACGCGCTGGCCGACCAGGTGTGCGTGGCGATGGGCGAGGGGTCGGAGGCCTGTCGGGCGATCCGCGGTGACGCGCCCTCGATCCCGCCTGGGCACTGTCCGACGCTGCTCCAGGAAGCCCCGAAGCTAATCGGCCAGCTCAAGGAGCGCGAGGCCCTGAGCGCGCCGCTGTCAGAGGAGCGCTGGGCGGCGGTGACGGGCGCGGGGGCACCAGAGTTCGGCAAGGCCGACGCCGAGGTCGTGCTGGTGGAGTTCTCGGACTTCCAGTGTCCGTACTGCGCGCGGGCGGCGGAGACCGTCGCGAAGATCAAGGAAGCCTACGGCGAGCGCATCCGCTTCGTCTTCCGGCAATACCCGCTGCCCTTCCACAACCACGCCCACGGCGCGGCCCAGGCGTCCCTGGCCGCCCATGCGCAGGGCAAGTTCTGGGAGTACCACGACAAGCTCTTCGACAATCAGGACTCACTCGACCCGGCTTCCCTGGAGAGCTACGCCAAGGACGTGGGCCTGGACATGGACGCCTTCCGCGCCGCCTCGACGGGAGCCGACACCGCCAAGGCGGTCGCCAGCGACGTCGCGCTCGGCGACACGGTCCACGTCCGCGGCACGCCCACCCTCTTCATCAACGGCAGGCGTGTTGAAAACGCCATCGACTACGACTCGGTGGCGGCAGAGATCGACGCGGCGCTGCAGGCCGCGAAGTAGGGGCGCGAGCTACCCGCCCTTGCGCCTGAGGATCAGCGCCTCGTAGGCCTGGGCCATGGACTCGGCTAGGGCGGCCGTGGCGGCGTAGGTGGTGGCGGGGACCTTGGTGGTGACCTGGTCGACGTAGAGGACGTTGACGACTCGCTTCTTGATGCTGACGGCGAATACGCCGGCGTCCTCGGGGGTGCTCTCGCCGAGCATCGCGAGTAGGCGCTTGTCGAAGGCCCGCTCGCTGGGGCTGACGCGGTCGTCGCCGCCGGAGGCGGCGACACGGGCCAGCATCGAGTCGGACTCGACCGGGAAGAGGATGCCGTCGATCTGATGGGGCGAGCCGAAGATGCGGCACTGGGCGCCCTGGATGGTGCCCTGGTGCACGACGAAGAGCGCGGCCCGTGGGGCGAAGTGGCAAGCGATGTCCATCGCCGCTTCGATCAGCTCGTCGCGCGTCTCCGCGTTGACCAGCTTCGCTTCCAGCACGCCGAGGTCCGTGGGCTGCATCGGCTCCGGCCTCGGCGTGGGGGTCGGCTCGCGCGGAGGCTCGGGGAGGGCATTCTCCTCCGGCATCGGGTCCGGCACGATCGACGCCAGCTGTGTCGCCAGGTTGGATACCGGCGGGGCCGAGGTGACCTCGGTCACCGGGGCTGAAATCGGTGCGGCTTGCTGGAGGTTCGATTGCGTGACCTGAACCTCCGGGGCGGTGGCGCGGCCGCGCATGCCGCCGCGCATGACCGCCGCCAGCTGCTTGGAGCGATCGAGGGTGGAGACGGGAGGCACGGACACCGTCTCTACCGGCCCAGTCGCCGGGGGTGGGTCCGCGCGCCCGTGCGGTGGCTCGGGCACCGTCGAGGTGGAGACGGCGGGCACGGGCGCGGGCGAGCCCGACGGCTTCACGGGCGCTGCCACGGGCGCGGTCTGCTGGCGCCTCGGCCGCGCGCCCGCCGCGCGACGACCCGCGCTGCGGTGCTGTGGGCGCCCGAGTGTGCTCGCACGCGTCGCGGGTTGGGGCTTGGTGGCGGGCTTCTGCGGGCCTGCGGGCTGATTGTGCTCCCAGGAGCTCAGGTCCAGCTCGCGAGGATCCTGCAGCGGGTTGCTGCCCGCCTGGGGATCGACGCCGCCCTGCCGCGCCGCGTCGAGTCGTTCCTGGGCGCCATCGACGTCGACCGGTCGGATTCCACGCGGTACGTTCCACAGTCGCGCGAGCAGGTCGTGCATGGCCAGCTCCGGCAGCACGTAGGCCTTCACCCGGCAGCTCGTGGCGAAGCGAAGGTCATCGAGTGTGCCCGGATCATTGGGGTCGAGCACGGCCGTGTGCAGCGTTTTGCCCTCGAGGCGCATCGGAACGAAGCGCAGCCGCTCCACCAGTCCGCGGTTGCATGTCTTGACCGCCTCGCGGTGGGGCTTGGTCACCCACTCGCGCGGCGGCAGCGGCGCACGGTGGAAGCTGGAGAGCTGCTGGGCCAGCTCGCTCATGCTGATCATGGAGAGGTCGACGAGGTTGGTACCCAGTCGCGCGCCGTAGAGGGCCTGGTGCTGCAACGCCTCGTCGAGCTGCTCGCTCGTGATCAGGCCTTGACTGATCAAGTGCTGGCCAAGCCGTGCCATCGGTGCGCGCTTCCGACCACGGGGCCGGGCCACGATCTTACAGGATCGGGGGCAGCGTCGCGCGGGTCGGCATGCGCCCACACCGGACTACAGCGCGTGGTTACCCAGGATCCAGCTGTAGCTGTGGAGGGCGCAAATGCCGAAGGCGCCGATGGCGATGGGAATGCGCGCCGGCAGGTCGCGGGCGGCGAGCAGAGCCTGCCAGACGAGCAGCGACATCGGGATCGCCACGCAGGCGTAGAGGTTCCAGTCGTTGTAGACGCCGAGGCGAGCGCGCCACAGGCCTTGATAGAGCAGCAGGCAGACGACCGCGACCGCCAGGTGAATGTGCACCGGCTCGGGGCGGATGCGGCGGAAGATCAGCAGGGGGATCAGCAGCACCCAGCAAGGGCTCAGCAGGGTGAGCAGGCTCAGCTGCTGGAGGTGGTAGTCGACCGAACCAGGCGACATCCAGACCGACGGTCCGTCGCGCAGACCCATGCAGTAGGGCAGCAGGGTGATCGAGTGGCCGAGGTAGTGAAAGAGCAGCAGCGTGCCCGCGAGTACGGCCACGAAGAGCAGGCTGCCCATGCGGACGGCCGCGAAGTCGCGATTGTGGATCGCCCGCAGATGCAGGTAAGCCAGGGATGGGCCGAGGAAGCCGGCCTGAAGGTGGAAGGTCATCGCCAGGGCCAGCACGACGCTGGGCCAGCTCAGTGAGCGCCGCCCGACGAGGTGGGCGTGGGCGGCCATGAAGTAGCCGAGAATCCAGACCGCGGTCAGCGTGTAGTTCTCGACGTCACCGAAGAAGAGCTGGACGTAGCCACCGGACAGCACGAGCGCGGCCAGCACCAGCGCCTGGGCGCGCTCCACGTTGCGGCAGTGGCGTAGCAGCAGCCACACGAAAACGACGCCGGCCGCGGCGGACATGACCTGGTAGGAGTAGGTCACGGTCCAGTCGAAGAACGTGTTGGTGTAGTACCAGAAGCGGGAGTGCAGATAGAGCTCCCAGAGCTCGTCGTGCATCATGTGCGCGCCGCGTCGCGGAACGTCAGACATGATCTTGCTGGGGTGATGCTGGCCGTCAGGGTTGATGAACCCGGTCCGCAGCAGGAAGAACGGAAGGAAGGACAATGGCGCGAGCACCAGGGAGCGGG
>JAPPOT010000586.1 GCA_028817855.1 Myxococcales bacterium | reverse complement strand
CTGCCACGAGCTTCGCCTTGGGCCGGGTCGCCGTCGTGGGCGGTGGCCCGACCAGAGACGAGCCCCTTGATCGAAATCATCAGCGGACTGTCGATCCGGCTCCACCAGGTCTTCGGGGGAGGGAGCTTGAGCACCGGTGGGAACGGCTCGGGCTTCTGGCAGTACGCCCGCAGCTCACTGACGATGAACGAGCCGTCGCCCTTGTGGCCACGCACGCGCAGGTAGCGCGCCGTGGGCGCGTTCGGCAGCTCGATGTAGCGGGTCCGCTGTCCGAACGACGTGTAGGTCGGCGTTTGCCACAGGGTGCGGTATTTGCGCCCGTCCAGCGATCCCTCGACCAGGTAGTAGTTCCCGGCATCGCCCTGCAGGACGAGGTACCGGACGTGTGGTGCCGGCGAAGACCTACGTCGAGTCGGCCGTGGTTGACTTCATAGAAGATCACCGACTTGTTCTTGTCGTAGCCCTTGCCCTCCTCCATCAGCTCGCCGTCGTAGACGGCCCTGACGTTGCCGTGGGAGCGCTGGACGGTGACGCGTCCACGCGGGATGAGATCGCCCTCCGGACAGGAGCCGGGAGCGCTCGGCTCGGTCTGCGAGCTTGGCTTTGCGGGCGGCGGCTTTGCGGGCGGCGGCTTTGCGGGCGGCGGCTTTGCGGGCGGCGGCTTTGCAGGCGCGGTCAGGGTCGCGGCTTGCGGATCCTTAGGCGTCGCGGCGGTCTTCCCGGGCAGCCACAGTGCGCCCGCCAGAAGCCCCACGATGAGGAGCGGCCAACCGGGCCGCACCGCCCGCTGCAACCTCTGTTTGGGACACTGCCGCAATCGGCCCCCGGATATCGGGCACGCGCTCTGACTCATCTGCGTGCTTGCCCGGATAGACGAATCGACCAAGATCCGCAACTTCCGCGGAACTAGACGGCTTTTCAAGCACTTGTCGGGCACGGGCAGGGGGCGCGTCGGTACCGAAACCAGGCATCGGGTCCCGCTGGCCCGGCACTTCCGCTGCAACACACATCCGCGATTCGCAGGTCGAATGCGGCTCGCGGTGTGGGTCGTGACTCGTCGCCACCGGCGCCGAAGAGTGCACGGCCCAGCTCTCGCCGAGTTCATGCGATCGAAATGCAAAGCCTTTGCCTACAAGCTTTGACATGGAGGCACCGTCGATCCGGGGATCGGTCCGCGTCCCTGCGGGCTCCAGCCGGGCGTGCCCAGCGGCCCGCTGGTTTGGATCGTCCCGGCTCATGTGCTACGGCCCTCCGGATGGTGAGTGTGAGGGGTCCTGAGCAAATTCCCGTGGTGCTATGTACGTACGCGTTCCTCTTCGTGGCGGGGCTGGCGCTGACCGGCTCGGGTTGCGGCGGGACGGAGGCCCCGGAGGCGAGCCCATCGAGGGTTGGTCGTGGCGATTCGGGCATGGATTCGGGCATGGATGCAGGCCCGGCCCAGCCCAGATCGGAGGTCGCGGGCGATGCGGGGCGCACCGAGCCAGAAGCCCGGCCCATGCCTCCGCCGGTGATTGCGGAGCCCGACGACAGGGCCACCTACATTTACGATCAGGACGAGCTGCGCACCTATGAGCTGCTCCTCGATCCACAGAAGCTGGCCCAGATCGATGCCGACCCCCGGGCAGAGGAGTACGTGCAAGGCATGCTTCGGTTCGAGGGGCGCGACTATGGCCCACTCGGAATCCGCTACAAGGGGTCCGTCGGGGCATTCAGGGGCTGCGTCACGACAGCGGACCCGGGTGTCAAGTCCTGCACCAAGCTGTCGATGAAGGTGAAGTTCAACCACATCGATCCCGAGGGTCGTTTCTACGGTCTGAAGAAGCTGCAGTTTCATGCCATGAATCGCGACCCCTCGATGCTCAAGGAGCGGCTCGGCTACGCCATGTTCCGCGAGTCGGGGGTCGCGGCGCCGCGTGCCGTGCATGCAAGGCTCCTGATCAACGGTGAGTTTGTCGGCCTGTTCGCGCTGATCGAGCAGGTAGACGGCCGCTTCACTCGAAGTCGCTTTGATGAGGGTGGCAAAGGCAATCTGTACAAGGAGGCCTGGCCCGTCGATGCAGCGGGCGCGACCACCCAGACGCAGGTCTTGCTCGAGGCGCTTCGGACGAATGAAGACGAGGATCCTTCCGTCCGGGGCATGCACGACTTTGGGCGTGCGATAGAGGGTGCAGGGGATGGTGAGTGGGCGCAGGTGCTCACGCAGCACACCGACCTTGACTATACGATGCGATACGTCGCGGTGGACCGCGTGATCGCCCACGACGACGGTCCGATGCGCTGGTATTGCTTCGGAGCGAGCTGCTTCAACCACAACTTCTATTGGTACGAGGAAGCGGAGGCGCGTCGCCTTTGGATCGTCGCGTGGGATCTCGACGGCAGCTTCAATCTGGACAATACGACGACGACAATCTGGTTCGATTGGGAGGACACGTCGCTCGGCTGCCGCTCACTCACGATGCCTCCCTTCAATGTACCTATTCGTCCGCCCACCTGCGATCCGCTGCTGCGCAGCTGGGCGGGGTTGCAGCGGCGGTACCTCGACGAGACGCAAGCATTTCTCGAGGGTCCGTTCGACGCGAAGCGCGTCGACGCCAAGCTCGCGACCTGGGAAGAGCAGATCGCACCGATGGTGGAAGAGGCGGCCGCCGCACATGATGACGCGGTCTCGCCCCAAGCGTGGCGAACCGCGACAGCGGACCTGAGGGAGACGATCGAGATCTTGCGCGAGCGCGCCGAGGCGCGCCTCGCTCTCGGGGAGCTTGAGATAGGCGATCCGTGGGCGGCCCAGGACGAAGACACCGGCAGACCTGACGGCGGGCACTTGGACCGTGAACCTGGCGCGGGCCCGGAGGACCCAAGGACGCAGCGGTCGCGGATGGTGGGATAGTCGATGAGCGGCCGCGCGTTGATGCCACCGTGGACGCGGGCCCGAACGACAGCGAGGACGACGACGCCGGGTCGTTCTGACGCAGCCCATCGAGGGTGCCTTAGTACAACGACCCGGAAGTCCCACACGGCCATTGCCCCCGGCCCGCGGATTGCGTATGCATGGCCGCTGACGGGCCGCCGGCGGTGAGCTGATTGGTCGATTCCGAACACGATTCTGATCCGCTGCCGGCGGGGCACGTGCGACCCGGGCGAGGTCCTACGCTCTGGGTGCTTACCGCGGCCTCCGTCGGGGCCCTCCTCATCTGGCGAGGCACCCCCCTGTGGTGGATCGGGGGTGCGCTGTGGTTGTCGGCCGTCTCCGTGTTGCGGACCGCGCACGGGCCCGGGATCCGGGCGCGCCTGGCCTGGCTCGGCCGGCCACGCTCCCTCCTGGGCCGCCCCGTCGTCCCGGGTCGAGTCCTGCTCGAGCTACACGCTTTTGGCCCATGTGGGACAGCCACAGCATGCAGCCCGCCCGACACCTAGGCGCACGGATTGGGGTCTATGCGAAAGTGGCGTACGATCGCGACGATGGAAGCCAATCGCCGACAACGCGCGCTCACCACTGTCGTGTTGGTCGTGGGCTCCCTGTCAACATGGCTCGCACACGCGCAGCAACCCCAGGGGGACACATCGAAGGCGGTCCTCGTGCGCACTCGCGACCTGGAGCCGGAGGACCTGCAGGCATTGAGTGGCGTCGTGCGTGCCCAGCTCGGTTCGAACGAAGCGCTGCGCGTCTTGGACGGTGCGCCGCCGGAGGAGGACGAGGAGGCTTTCGCGTGGGCGGTGGCGCTTGCCCGGCGCGAAGGGGCGTCCGCGGTCTTCTGGCTAGTGCTCGAGGATGGCGACACGGCGTCCGCCCGGATCGCTCCGCAGCGAGAAGATCGCTTGCTGCAGTTCACCGTGAGCGAGCCCCGCAAGTTCGATCGCCTGCGCAGCCTCGCCATCGGTGTGAGCAGCATCCTGCGCGAGCTTCGGCCGCCACCGCCCGCATGGGGGGCGGACCCCGCGCAGGACGGCAAAGCGCCAACGGGCGAGACAGCGCGACCCGACAGCGAGAGCGGGGCATGGCCGCCCGAGCCGCCCACTGTCACGGAATCAGCACCACCACTAGCTCAGTCCTCGTCCCACGGCACTCCGCGTGGCCCATCGCAAGCAGCACTCCCGCTCCAAGCACATACCGGTCCACGCATCGCCGTCATCCTCGTACCAGTGGCGCGGCTCTCCAGCGACGGCACCGCGCTTGGTCTCGACGCCTCGGCAGCCGTGGGCGTGCACCGGCATCTCAGCCTGCGGGCCGGTCTGCATCTGAGCCGTGAGGAGACCCTCGGATCGAGGCCGGAAACGGCCGCAGCCAGAAACCGCGTGGCCCTGACGGGGCAGGTGCTTGCCCGCCTGACCGCCGGTGCGTGGACCGTTCATCTCGGTGGCGCCGTGGGCGGTGCTGCGACGAGCGTGCAGAGCGTCCCGCAAGGGCAAGGCGGCGAGCGGACCACGACCGACGCCCTGTGGGCCCCGCTGGCAGGTCCAGTCGCGATGCCTTCGTTTCGGCTCAGCGAAGCGCTGTTCCTTGAGTTGCCCATCTCCGCCATGTGGCCGCTGTATCACCGAAGGGCCGCCTCGGGAGCCCGCACGTGGCCTCCGTTCGAGCTGTCCGCTGGCATCTCCCTTGGCTGCGGAACGCCCTGACGGCAGGCCGCCAGCCGCGTCAGTGCGCGCCCTTGTGCCGCGAGCGCTGCCGAAACCGATAGCCGACCGTGGCGAAGGCGGCGGGGACTCCTTGTGGGCCGGTCGACGGCTGTACCTTCCGACATGCCGCGCGCGGCCCGGATCTAGCGAAGACCAGATCCGGACGCAGGGCGCGCCGACGGGCGCAGCAGCCCGACCCCACGCACATACTGTCGTGGCAGACCTCGTTGGTGTCCCATGCTTGATCACAGCCGCCGCAGTGGTTCGAGTTGCTGGCGGTGTTGATGCACCCGTCGCCGCACTGGGTGGCGCCATCGGCGCATTGGCACGTGCCCATCTCACAGGTTCCGCCAAAGCCGCAGCTATTGCCGCAGCCGCCGCAATTGAAGGTGTCCGTGTCCGTGTCCACGCACTGGCAGCCGCAGCGGGGCTGGCCCTCAGGGCAGTCTGCTAGACAGAACCCATCGAATCTGCTTCATCATCTTACTCCCATACCCATCGGTTCAAAGCGAAGCCGGCCGCCCCCGCCGGCAACCAGCCGAGTCGACACCGCTCCGACCACGCCACAGTGATCTTCCATCCAAGCTGCCACTGACCTACGGCGTCACCGTTACGCTCGCGGTCCCATCGATGCCGTCCAGGGTGGCCGTCACCGTGGCCATGCCAGGGGTCAGCCCGGTGGCCGCGCCTTCCCTTCCGGGCAGGTTGCTCACCCAGACGACGAAGGCCTGGTCCACGCTCCAGGTCACCTGGGTCGTTAGGTCCTGCTCGCTGCCATCATCGAACCTTCCGGTGGCCAAGAACTGCTGGGTGTCGCCTGCCCCGATGGTGGCGCTTGCCGGTGAGACCTCGATGCTCTCCAAGGTGGCGTCCGTGACCGTCAGATCGGTGGTTCCGGAAACGCCATCGAGCGTAGCCGAGATCGTCGCCTGCCCAGCTCCTTCACCGCTCGCAAGGCCCGGCCAAAGGAAGGCGTTGCTGATGGTAGCAACCGCCGCGTCCGATGTGCTCCAGGTCACGTCGGCCGTGATGTCCTGCTCACTGGCGTCGCCGTAGACGCCGATCGCCGTGAACCGAAGCTCCGTGCCCACCGCGATGCTCGGCGTGGCCGGCTCGATGCGGATCGACGCGAGTGACTGGGCCGTTACGGTCAGGGAGGTGCTTGCATCCACACCGTTGAAGGAGGCCGAGACGGTGGCTGTGCCTGCGCCGTTGCCGGTCGCGAGACCGCGGCTGCCCGGGACATTGGTGATCGTAGCAACCGTCGCCTGATCGGCTCCCCAGGTGACGGCCTCGGTGAGGTCCTGCGTGCTGCTGTCACTGAAGGTGCCGATCGCCGCATACTGCAGGGTGCTACCCACCGCGATCGCGGCGTCGGTCGGCTCGATGGCGAGCGACTGTAGGGTGGCTTCGGTTACCGTCAGGCCCGTCGAACCGCTGATGCCGTCGAGGGTGGCGCTGACGTTGGTGGTGCCGGCTGCAACGCCCTCCGAAAGCCCGGCGTTCAGCTGACCGTTGCTGACGGTCGCGACGCTCGGATCGTCGGACGCCCACGCAACGTCGAACGTGAGGTCCTGCTGACTGCCATCCGAGAAATGCCCGAAGGCTGTGTACTGCAGCTTGGTGCCGGCCGCGATCGAAGCGCCGTGGGGCGTCACTTCGATCGACGAAAGGGTCGCAGCGGTCACGCTCAGGGTCGCCGTGCCCACGCTGTCGTCGAGCTTGGCGGAAATGGTCGCCGTCCCTTCGGCCAGGCTGGTCGCGAGGCCCTCGCTGCCAGCGGCATTGCTCACCGTGGCGACACCGGTGTCGTCCGAGCTCCAGGTGACGTCGGCGGTCAGGTCCTGCTTGTTGCCGTCGCTGAAGATGCCGGTCGCCACGAACTGCTGCTTGGTGCCTGCCGCGACGGCGGGCGCCGCCGGTGTCACCTCGATCTGTTCGAGCAGCGCCCCGGTGACCGACAGGGCTCCGCTCCCGGTCACACCGTCGAAGGTCGCGCTGATGGTCGCGGTGCCCTCGGACAGGGCGTTGACCGAACCGGCGGCATCCACGGTGGCTACGGCCTCGCCGTCAGACGCCCAGCTGACTTGCTCGGTCAGGTCTTGGGTGGTGCCGTTGTCGAAGCTTCCAATGGCACGGTATTGCAGGGTGGTGCCCGCAGCCAGGCTGACGGTTGCCGGCGACACCTCGATGCTCTCGAGGGTGGCGTCTGTCACCGTGACTTGCGCCTGCCCGCTGACGGCCTGCAGCTCAGCGGTCACGCTGGCCTGACCGGCCGCGACGGCGCTCACCCGCCCGCCAGCGTCCACGGTGACGATTGCCTCGTCGTTGGACGACCACGTTACCTGCGCGGTCAGATCCTGGACGCTTCCGTCGCTGAAATGGCCCGTCGCGACGAGTGGCTGCTGGGTGCTCTCCACGAGGGTCGGCGTACCCGGTTGCACGGAGATGGACAGAAGGGTGGCGCTGGTCACGGTCACGCTGGTGGTCGCGCTGATGCCATCGACCGTGGCGGTCACGTCGACGGCGCCCGTGGCTACACCCACGACGACTCCGCTGGTGTCGACAGTCGCCACCGACTCGTCACTCGAGCCCCAGGTCACCATGTCGGTGAGATCCGGGGTCGAGTCATCGGTGAAGGTCCCGATGGCCCTGAGGCCGACTTCGGTGCCAGCGGCCAGGGTCACCGACGGCGGTTCGATCGCCAGGGACACGAGCTCGGCAGGCGTCACGGTGACACCGAACTGCAGATCCATGCCGCCGTAGCTGGCGGTGATGGTGGCGCTGCCCGGTGCGTTGCCCAGAAGGAGTCCTTCGCTCGCGCTTGCAGCGCTCACGGTGGCCACGGCCTCGTCGATGGAGCTCCAGCTGGCCTGGGCGGTGAGGGCCGGGGTGCTGCCGTCCGTCCACACACCGGGCAGCGTCAGCTGCAGGTCCGTGCCGTGGGCCAGGCTGGGGCTCGCGGGCATGATCTCGAGGCGGTCGAGTTGCGCCGCTGTCACCGTGATGGTCGTGGTGCTCGACAGGCCGTCCACAGTCGCACTTACGGTCGCCGTGCCCACCGACTGGCCGGTCGCGAGCCCGTCGGCCGACACGCTCGCCACAGCGTCATCCGAGGATGCCCACGTGACATCCGCGGTCACGTCCGCGGTGCTGTCGTCGCTGTAGGTGCCCGTGGCCGTGAAGCGCTGGGTGGTACCGGCTGGAAACGAGGGATCGGCCGGCGCGATCGCCAGCGCCGTCAACTCTGGCTCTGGGGCGTCACCATCACCGGCGGAGTCACCATCGCCGGTAGCATCGCCATCACCATCACCATCACCATCGCCGGTGGCATCACCATCGCCGGTGGAGTCGCCATCACCGTCACCGTCACCGTCTCCGTCTCCGGTGGTGGAATCACCGTCTCCGCCCTCTTCTCCGAGGCCCGTCTCCGAGCCAGGGCCCGGATCGGCCAGGTTCGGTGTCCCGCCGCGGTCGTCGCTGCAGGCAAGCCCCAACGACACGATCGCAAAGATAAACAGTGTACGACTGAACGGCAGTTGTCTCACGTGGTCCCTCATCATGTTCAAGCGAGATGGCCTTGGCCGTGTGGAAGCGGCCCAGCGCGTACTCCTCTAGTGCCCACCATGAAGGGCGAGGATGCAATAGTGCGCGCGTTTGAACGTGCCATGTGCTGGTTTCGTAACACCACTGTGCACCCGCCCCGACATCGGTGCGCACGGATTGACAGCGCCTATGCGAGTGTTCTGACCGCGGGCCGTCGGTCGCGTCGGTCCGCGCCCCTATGCGGTGAGAGCTGCCGTGAAACCTGCCGTGAGCGCTGCCGTGAGCGCTGCCGGAAGCGATACCCCGGCGTGGCGAAGGCGCGCCCATCGGGCGCCCCAAGGCCACGCGGCAGGCAACACACGCTCTAGCGCCCCCTGTCGGAGCGGATACGCGCGCAGCGCGTAAGCTCCTACCAAATTACCAGAAATCGCGCGAAGGGGTGCATCCCAACCGGTCCCTTCCTGCACCATGACCACGGTAAGCCACGTGGTCAAAATGCCACGCGACGAACCAGCATCACCAAAGGTCTTACGGCTTGGGTCCCATCGAAACACATCTTGACCAGGCTGACTCGGAACGCTTCCGGTCACGCCACACCATTCACGTCCTCTTCCTCTGCACGGCCGTGGCGGTCGCCGCCTGCAGCAGCGACAACCGCAGGACCGGTCCCAATAACGGGCCGGACAGCTCGGTAGGCAGTGGCAACGACACGGGCGGCGACGGCGATTCAGGCGTCAGCGACTCCGGCGTCAGCGACTCCGGCGTCAGCGACTCCGGCATCAGCGACTCCGGCATCAGCGACTCGGCGCCGACCTGCAAGGAAGACGGGGAGGACTGCGCAGCAAGCGATGAGTGCTGTGGCCACGTATGCAGCGCCGATGGCAAGTGTTCGGCCACACTGGGGGCATGCGACAGTGCGGGCACCGCGTGCACTGGCGGCGCGACCTGCTGCTCGGGCAAGTGCGTCGACGATGGCGGCGGGGGTTTCGAGTGCGCTGGCGGCGTCGGCGGCTGTGGACCCCCCGGCGCAAGCTGTGAAGGTGCAGCCGACTGTTGCTCCCTGAGCTGTACGGCCCAGGTGGGTGGCGAGACGGTCTGCACTACCGATGGCACAGTGTGCGCATCGACCGGCGATGCCTGCGGCACTGACACCGATTGCTGCACGGGCGAGTGCGACGCGGCCGCGAACGATGGCAGTGGCGCGTGCATCAACTCAGGAACCTGCGACCCGGCGGGTGAATTGTGCGCGGACGACAGCGAGTGTTGTTCGAAAGCGTGCGAGGTGTTCGGTGAGGATGGCATGAAGCGCTGCATCACCGGCGGTCTATGCCGTACGGCCGGCGAGGTGTGCGACGAAAACAGCGATTGCTGCAACACGTGGTGCGACGTCAGGCGCTGCGCGGAAGTAGCAGGCTACCGCCACGGGGGCGCACGGAGCGGCGG
>JAPPOT010000229.1 GCA_028817855.1 Myxococcales bacterium | reverse complement strand
TATCGAGGCCGCGATGGCCGAGATCATCGAAGCCGATCACCCCTTTCGTCGCGAGGTGATCGCGCGCGACGCGGCCCGCGCCCTGCTGTCGGACATGGGCGAGACCTACAAAGCCGAGCACCTGGAGCGGCTCGAGGGCGAGATCTCACTCTACCGCCACGCCGAGTGGGTCGACCTGTGTGAAGGGCCGCACGTGCCATCCACCCGCTTTCTGAAGGCGGTGAAGCTCACTTCCGTCGCGGGTGCCTACTGGCGCGGCGACGAGCGCAACCCGATGCTCCAGCGCATCTACGGCACGGCCTTTCCGTCGGAGAAGGCGCTGCGCGCGCACCTGAAGGCGCTCGAGGAGGCCAGGAAGCGCGACCACCGCAAACTCGGCAAGGAGCTCGGCCTGATCGGCTTCCACCGGCTGGCGCCGGCCTCGCCCTTCTTCCTGCCGCGCGGCGCCGAGGTCTACAACCGCCTGACCGACTACGTGCGCGAGCTCTACGAGCGCCACGGCTACGACGAGGTGATCACGCCGCAGGTCTTCGATCGCGAGCTCTTCGAGACCTCCGGACACCTGCCCGAGTACGCCGAGAACATGTTCTACGCGGCCACGGTCGAGAACCTCGAGCGCATGGCCGACACGGTATCGAAGCTCGAGGGCGATGCCGGCGGCGAGAGCGCGCACGTGCGCGAGCACCTCGAGCGCCACATGCGCTTCGGGGTCAAGCCGATGAACTGCCCTGGTCACTGCCTGATGTTCGGCATGAACCGTCGCAGTTACCGCGAGCTGCCCATGCGGGTCGCCGACTTCGGCCGGCTCCATCGGTTCGAGCGCAGCGGCGTGGTCCAGGGCCTCACGCGCGTGCGCACCTTCTCCCAGGACGACGCCCACATCTTCTGCACTCTGGACCAGATGCAGGACGAGATCCTCGCGTTCCTCGATCTGGTCCACGAGGTCTACGAGGACTTCGTGTTCGACGACGTGCGCGTCGTGATCGCGACACGCCCGGACGACCGCCTGGGCGACGACGAGGTCTGGGACCGCTCGGAGCAGGCCCTGATCGCAGCGGTCGAGCACCGCAAGCTCCCCTACGACATCGCGGAGGGGGAGGGCGCCTTCTACGGTCCCAAGATCGAATTCCACCTCAAGGACGCCCTGGGGCGCCCGTGGCAGCTGGGCACCATCCAGGCCGACTTCAACCTGCCCGAGCGCTTCGACCTGTCCTACATCGGCGAGGACAACCACGCCCACCGCCCGGTGATGCTCCACCGCGCCATCCTGGGCTCGGTCGAGCGCTTCTTCGCCGTGCTGATCGAGCACGTGGCCGGCGCATTCCCCACCTGGTTGTCCCCCGAGCAGGTCACCATCCTGACGGTGAGCGAAAAGGTGAATGATTATGCGGTGGAGGCGCAGGACATCCTGCGCGCCGCCGGAATTCGCGCAGTTGCGGACACGTCCGCCGACAAGCTCGGCGCCAAGATCCGTAATGCGCGCAACATGCGGCTTCCCTATCTGGCAGTGGTCGGGCCGAAGGAAGCCGAGGGGCGGGGCGTCTCGGTGCGCTCCCGTGACGAGGGCAAGGACCTGGGGTTCATGTCCCTCGATGATCTGATCGCGCGGATCGTCGCGGAGGCAGTGCCGCCTTCGCGCCGAAGCAGCTAGGCTATGGGATCTGCGCAACGCCCGGGGGGTGCACTGTCGTCCCCCGAAAGCCAATAGAGGGCCTGGCCGCCCTCGAACAGGAGGAAGTCAGAATCGGTAGACCACGTTTCGATAAGAGAGAGAGAGTTCAGCAAGGACCCCGCGTAAACCACCGCATCCGCGTTCCGCAGGTGCGGGTCGTCAACGACGACGGCGAGATGCTCGGCGTGCTCGACACCGCCGAAGCCCAGCGCCTGGCGCGCGAGCAGGGTCTCGATCTGGTCGAGGTCAATCCCAAGGCCTTCCCGCCCGTGTGCAAGATCATGGACTTCGGGAAGTTCAAGTACGACGAGAAGAAGCGTCAGTCGGAGGCGCGCAAGCGTCAGGCTCAGGTGGAGCTCAAGGAGATCAAGCTCCGCCCGAAGACCGACGACCACGACCTCAACTTCAAGCTGAAGCACGTGCTCCGTTTCCTGGAAGAGGGCAACAAGGTGAAGATCACCTGCCGCTTCCGTGGACGCGAGATCACGCACCCGGAGACGGCCATGCGCCAGCTCCAGTTCATCGTCGACAACACCCAGGACGTCGCCAGCGTCGAGGTCGCCCCCAAGATGGAGGGCCGCACCATGACCCTGATCCTCGCGCCCGGCATCAAGGGCGGCAAAGCCGCCAAGCCCAAGATGGAGACGCCGGTCATCGACGAGGAGCTCAAGGCCCCGCCCCAGTTCCGCCGGAGGTAACCCAGGTTTCCCCCTCCCGCTGCGGAGGGGGGGCACGGGGGAGGACTTGGCCACGTGGCCCGGGCATGCCCGGGGTCCACAGCCCCCAACTGCCACCAGCTTGACTTCACCCGGCGGGCCCCCTACAACACCCGCCGCTCCGCGCTGCGCCGCGTACGCGCTGGCTCAGCGTCCGAAAGACGGGAAGAAAACTCAGCAATGCCGAAGATGAAGACCAACCGCGCAGCCGCCAAGCGGCTGAGGGTCACCGGGTCGGGGCGCGTGCGCCGCGGCAAGGCCGGCCTCAATCACTTGATGCGCGGAAAGCCTGCCAAGCGGCTGCGAAAGCTGCGCAAGCACGACATCGTCGACGACGCTGACGCCAAGCGCGTCAAGAAGCTTCTTCCCTACTCCTTCTGAGAGAGGTCGTTCCATGCCGAGGGTCAAGAGGGGCTTCAAAGCCCGTCGCCGCCGCAATCGCGTGCTCAAGCACGCCAAGGGTTATTACAGCGCGCGCAGCCGCCAGTTTCGCGACGCGATCGAGCAGGTGCACCGAGCCTGGTCGGACGCGTACACGCACCGGAAGCTCAAGAAGCGCGAGTTTCGCCGCCTGTGGATCGCGCGCATCAGCGCCGCCGCCAAGCAGAACGGCATCAGCTACAGCAAGCTGATGGGCGCGCTGAAGGGCAAGGGTGTGGAGCTCGACCGCAAGGTCCTGGCGGACATCGCGGTCAGCGATCCCGGTGGGTTCAAGGCCGTCGTCGAAGCGGCGCAGAAGTCGTAGGGGAGGGCCCCATGGACGTGGTTGCCGCTTTCGAGGAGGGCCTTGAGCGCGGCGCGAGCGAGTATCGCACCGCGTTCGAGGAGGCCGAGGACGAGCAGGCGCTGCGCGCTGCTAACGCGCGCTTCGTGGGTCCCTCGGGCGCGCTGACGCGGCTGATGAAGCGCATGCGCGAGCTCCCGGGCGAGCGCCGCAAGGAGTTCGGTCAGCGCAGCAACCAGCTCAAGCAGGAGATTGCGGCGGCCTTTCACGCGCGCCTCGACGGCCTCGCAGCCGCCGCCCGCGAGGCCGAGCTGTCCGGACCCCACCTGGATGTGAGCCTTCCCGGCCGCGGTCGCCCGGTGGGCCGCCTGCACCCGCTCACCCAGACCAAGCACGACCTGCTCGATGTCTTCGTCGAGATGGGCTTCGACGTGGCCGACGGGCCCGAGGTCGAGAAGCACGAGTACAACTTCGACAAGCTCGGCTTCCCGCCGGATCACCCGGCCACCGACATGCAGGACACGTTCTTCGTCGCCAGTGAGGGTGTCGAGAGCGAAGCGCGCGCCGTGCTGCTGCGCACGCATACCTCGACCGTGCAGGTGCGCGAGATGCTGGCGCGCAAGCCGCCCCTGGCTGTGGTCTCGGCAGGCGCGACCTTCCGCCGCGACGACGACGCCACCCACTCGCCGATGTTCATGCAGCTCGAGGGCTTCATGGTCGACGACGGCATCACCTTCGCCCACCTCAAGGGCGTGCTCACGCACTTCCTGCAGCGCATCTTCGGGCGGGACCTGCCCGTGCGCTTCCGCCCCAGCTATTTCCCTTTCGTCGAGCCGGGCGGAGAGGTCGACATGGGCTGCACGATCTGCCGTCGCTGGCAGCGCGGCGACGCGGCCGGCGAGTGCCGCGTCTGCAAGGGCACCGGCTGGATCGAGATCCTGGGCTGCGGGATGATCCATCCCGTCGTCTTCGAGCACGTGGGCTACGACCCCGAGCGCCACACCGGCTTCGCCTTCGGCCTGGGCGTCGACCGCATCACCATGCTGCGCCACGGCGTGCCCCACCTGGGTCTGCTCTACGGCAACGACCCGCGCTTCCTGAACCAGTTCTGAACCATGCTCGCATCGCACAAGTGGCTCGAGGAGCTGACCGGGCTCACCCTGGACGTAGCCGACGTGGAGGCACGCCTGACCGCCGCTGGCATCGAGGTCGAGGGCGTGACCGCGATGGGCGAAGGCCTCGACGGCGTGGTCGTGGGCGAGGTCGTCAGCTATCGGCCCCACCCCGAGCGCCAGAAGCTGCGCCTCGTCACGGTGACCGACGGCAGCGCGGAGCAGGAAGTGGTCTGTGGCGCGCCCAACGTGCCCGAGGCCGGCGGCCGCGTGCTGCTCGCGAAGCTCGGCGCGGTGCTGCCCGGCGGCTTCGAGATCGCCGAGCGCAAGCTGGGCGGCGTGGTCTCGCGCGGCATGCTGTGCAGCGAGACCGAGCTCCAGATCGGCAGCGACGAGTCCGGCATCGTGGTGTTGGGCGACGACATCGATGCCGCGCCCGGCACGCCTGCGGTGGCCGCCCTGGACTTGCACGACACCGTCTACGAGCTGGGTCTGACGCCGAACCGCCCCGACTGCCTCGGCCACGTGGGCATCGCGCGCGAGCTCTGCGCGCTGCTCGGCAAGCCATTCACGCCGCCCGTGCCCCTGTCGATCCCGCGGGTCGCGCCCAGCGGCGAGTTGCTCCCGCAGACCGAGAGCGCATTCGACCTCGGGCTCGGCAGCGCGTCCTCCGCGCACGGCGCCGATGGGCTTCTGCCGGTGCGCGTCGAGATCGACGACCCGGACCGCTGCCCGCGCTACGGTGCTGCGCTCGTTGCGGGCGTGACGATCGGTCCCTCGCCGTTTTGGCTGCGCTACCGGCTGCACGTGCTGGGCCTGCGCGCGATCAGCAACGTGGTCGACCTGACCAACCTGATCCTGCTGGGCTGGGGCCATCCCATCCACGCCTTCGACTACGACAAGGTGCGCGGGTCGATGATCCGCGTGCGCCTGGCCGCAGATGGGGAGGCCATGCACACCCTCGATGGCGAGGAGCGCAAGCTGACCGCCGATGATCTGCTGATCTGCGACGGTGACGGCCCTGTCGCGCTGGCGGGCGTGATGGGCGGTGGCAACTCCGAGATCGGCGACGACACCGAGCGCGTGTTGATCGAGTGCGCCTACTTCGATCCGCGCTCGGTCCGGCGTACCAGCAAGCGCACGGGCCTGCACACGGACTCGAGCCACCGCTTCGAGCGCGGGGTGGACCCCAACGCCGTGCGACAGGTGCTCGCCAATGCCGCATCCGCCATCGCGGGGCTCGGCGGCGGCACGGTCGTGGCCGACGCGCTCGACGTGAACCCGAAGCCGATCGCGCCCGAGACCATCGAGGTGCGCATGGCGCGGGTGGAAGCGCTCCTGGGCACGGGCTACGAGCCATCGCTGGCCGAGCGCGTGCTGCGCGGGCTCGGCTGCGACGTGCAAGCGACGAAGGCCGGCTTCGGGGTGACGGTGCCGACCCACCGCCCGGACATCGGGCGCGAGGTGGATCTGATCGAGGAGCTGGCGCGGGTGCGTGGCTACGACGCGATCCCCACGGAGCTGCCACAGATTCGGCCCTCGGAGCAGGGCACCCCTGAGCTGATCCGCTTCACGCGGCGGTTGCGCGAGGCGGCTGCGCGCGCGGGCCTGACCGAGTCGGTGAACTACGCCTTTCTGGCGACTTCCGACCTGAAGGCTGCCGGAGTGTCGGAGCGCACGGTGCGCATCGTCAATCCGCTTTCGGAGGAACGCTCCGTCATGCGCACGGCGCTATTGCCCGGGCTGTCGCAGAACTTGCAGTGCGCTCAGCGTCAGCAGGTCAAGACCTTCGCCCACTTCGAGCTCGCGCGGGTCTTCTCGCCGCGTGCCGGCGAGCAACTGCCCGACGAGCCCCACGAGCTCGGCCTGCTGCTCTGGGGTGACCGCGCCGAGTGGTACGGCGAGGGTGACGAGCTGGACTTCTACGACGCCAAGGCTGCGCTCGAGCGCACGGTCCACGGGCTCTGCGGCGGGCGGATCGAAACGCGCCTCGATGACCGGCTGCAGGCCGATGCGCCGCAGCTCCATCCCAAGCGCCGTGCGCGCGTGTGGCTCGACGGTCACGAGATCGGGGTGCTCGGCGAGCTGCACCCCGAGACGGTCGAGCGCCTCGATCTGCTCGGGCGCCCGATCTACGGCCTGATCGCGGTCCCTGCGCTGCTCGAGGCGGTGCGCGCGGGTGGCGCCACGCAGGCCCACGAGCTGCCGCGCTTCCCCGCCGTGACGCGCGACATCGCGGTCGAGGTCGACGAGGCGCTGCAGGCTGGCGAGGTCGCCGAGGCGCTGCGTGAGGCCGGTGGCGAAAGGGCCGAGCAGGTGAAGCTCTTCGACGTCTACCGTGGCGACCAGGTGGCGGCGGGGCACAAGAGCCTGGCCTTCCGCGTGACCTATCGGGACCGCCAGGAGACCCTCACGGACAAGGTGGTGGACAAGCTCCACGCGCGCGTCCAGAAGGCTGCCGAGCAGCGCTTTGGGGCCTCCGTACGGCGCTAGATCGCGTCCAGATCGAGATCCACGCGCCCGAGATCGCCTCCCCCGCGCGGGGGTACGTGCAAGTAGGCGGATTCAGGGGCTTTTTTCCAGGGACCCCCTTGTGCTCCCAGATCCCATGTGTTTGATTTAACGGGAACTTACCGGGAGGCATCGATGACCAAGGCCGAAATCATCGATTGCGTTTACGAGAAGGTGGGCGGTTTTTCGAAGAAGGAATCGGCGGAGGTCGTCGAGGCCGTCTTTGACACCATGAAAGAGACCCTGGCCCAGGGTGACAAGGTCAAGATCTCCGGATTTGGGAACTTCGTCGTGCGCGAGAAGAAGGAGCGCATCGGACGCAATCCCCAGACCGGTGAGCCGATTCCCATCAGCGCGCGCAAGGTGCTGACCTTCAAGCCCAGCCAGGTGCTGAAGAACGTCCTCAACCCGCAGAAGGCGCAGAAGAAGAAGGAAGCAGAAGCCGCGGCTGCCGCGGCAGAGGCGACCGGCGGCGATCCAGGCGGCGAGTAGAGCTCGGCTTCGAGACCTGAACCCAACCTCTACTGAGCCAGCGAGCACGCAACGTGGCCGACCAGGAACTGCCGGACAAGCTGTTCTTCAAGATCGGCGAGGTTGCCCAGATCGTCGGCGTGAAGCCCCACGTGCTGCGCTACTGGGAGAGCGAGTTCGCCGCCCTCAAGCCGATGAAGACCCGTGGCTCGCACCGGGTCTACCGTCGGCGCGACGTGGAGCTGGCGGCCCTCCTGCGCCGGCTGCTGCAGGAGGAGGGGTTCACGATCGCAGGAGCCAAGAAGCGCCTGCGTGAGCTGGGGAGGGATCGGGTCTCGAGCGAGCCCGATCCCGACGCCAAGCGTGAGGTGGGCCTGCGCGCGGACCTGCTCGTCATCCGCCAGGAGCTGGCCGGTGCCCTCGAGCAGCTGGAGAAGGTCCTGCGCGAGCCCCCGGAGCCTGAGCCTGGCGACAGCACGACGGCCACGGTGACCGCCTCGGTGCCGAGCACGGTCCCGATTCGCACGCGCAGCTGAGCGGCCCCCGGCGCAGCCCGAACCCGCCGGCGTGGCGCCAAAACCCCGGCAATTGCGCTTGCCTGCGGCCCGGAAGGGTGTATCGTCCGCTTCCCCCGTTGTTCAGCTCTGGTCGGGGCGTGGCGCAGTCTGGTTAGCGCACTAAACTGGGGGTTTAGGGGTCGCTGGTTCGAATCCAGTCGCCCCGACCACTTTTTCACCGCGGTGTCCGGTGGGCACCGCGGGTTTTCCTCCAATGTCCGAACGGCCGATCCTGCTGCTGACCAACGACGATGGGGTCCAGGCGGGAGGGCTGCGGGCACTGCGGGAAGCGCTGCTTCCACTGGGGCACGTGGTGGTGGTGGCGCCGACGCATCAGCAGAGCGCCAGCAGCCACTCGATCACGCTGGACCGGCCGCTGCGCCATCTGGAGCACGCGACCGACGTCCACTCGATCGACGGGACACCCGCAGACTGTATCTATCTGGCGCTGTTCGAGTCGCGCTTCCTGCCGCGCCGTCCCGACCTGGTGGTCTCCGGCATCAACCACGGCAGCAACCTGGGCACGAGTGTCTTCTATTCGGGCACGGTCGCCGGTGCGCGCGAGGCGGCCTTGCGCGGGATCCACTCGGTCGCCTTCTCCCACGATGGCGACGCCGATGCGCCCTGGGCTCCGCCGCTCGCGCGTGACATGGTCGAGCGCTTTCTGCAGTCGGAGAAGCCCGAGGACCGGTCGACCCTGCTGAGCGTGAACATGCCCGCCGAGACGCCGAAGGGCATCAAGGTCACGCGGGTCGGGCGGCACATCTACGAGGAGGATGTGATTCCGCGCGTCGACCCCGGGGGCCGCGAGTACTTCTGGATCGGCGGCCGAGTGATCGACTATGGAAACGTCGAGGGCTCGGACAAGCGGGCCGTGGACGAGGGCTACGTGTCGGTGACGCCGCTGGCGTTGGAGCCGACCTCTGCGGATGACTTGGGCATGGCGGCCTTCGTGGCCGGGCCCCGGTCGGAGGGGCCATCCTGATGAGTGACGATCGACTCGATGCAATCCGCGACGTGATTCGCGACGTGCCGGACTTCCCCAAGCCCGGCATCATGTTCAAGGACATCACGCCGCTGCTGGCCGACCCGAGGGCCTTCAACCTGTGCCTGGATCTGATGGCTGAGCGCTACGACGCCGTGCCCTTCGACGCGATCGTCGGCATCGAGTCGCGCGGCTTCATCTTCGGCGCCGCCCTGGCCTCGCGCATGCGCAAGGCCTTCGTCCCGGCGCGCAAGCCCGGCAAGCTGCCGGCCCAGACCTACCAAGTCGAGTACGAGCTGGAGTACGGCACCGACGCCGTCGAGATGCACAAGGACGCGATCACCCAAGGCGAGAGGGCCCTGATCGTCGACGACCTGATCGCCACCGGCGGCACTGCCTGGGCGACCGGCGAGCTGATCCGCAGGCTCGGCGGCGAGGTCATCGGCGCAGCCTTCGTGGTGGAGCTGTCCTTCCTCAAGGGTCGCGAGCGCCTCGCCCCCATGGATACGTTCTCCCTCGTCGACTACTGATGGAGTTCTAGCTCCCGTAGCTCAGCTGGATAGAGCAGCGGCTTCCTAAGCCGAAGGTCATAGGTTCGAATCCTATCGGGAGTGCCATTGATATTGCTGGCGAATCATCGTGACCGTCGGCCTTTGAGCGAGTTTGTGGGGCCATGGTGGGGGCAAGCTGGTTCGGCCCCGTCGAGGCTGCGACGGCAGGCGCGGCTGGCGGCGCGGACGCCGGTCGGGCTGTCGCCACGGCGGTGTTCGCGACGGCCGCCTTCAACGCGAACGGCGACAGATGCGCGTAGCGCTGCGTCACCGTGATGCTCGAATGGCCGAGGTAGTCGCGCACCTCTTCGAGGC
>JAPPOT010000196.1 GCA_028817855.1 Myxococcales bacterium | reverse complement strand
GTATCTTGAGTCGGGACTTGCCCTTGGGGTCGGGGGCGCGCTTGCCGCCGCCGCGCTCGAAGGCGTCGAGCGCGATGCGGTCGGCCAGGGCCTCGGCCACGGCGCACAGCGCCCGGGCAGCGGGGTGTCCCGGCGAGGCCTGCACGATCGGCGTGCCGCCGTCGCCCCACTCGCGCACCGTCGGATCGAGCGGGACCTGTCCGAGCAGGGGCGCCTCGGCGAACTCGGCGATCTTCTCGCCGCCGCCGGCGCCGAAGAGCTCGTGCTTCACGCCGGCGCTGTCGATGAAGTAGCTCATGTTCTCGATCACGCCGAGGATCGGGAGGTGGAGCTTCTTGCACATGGAGACCGCCTTGTAGACGTCCTGCAGGGCGACCTCCTGCGGCGTCGTCACGATCACGGCGCCGGTGGTCTTGAGGCGCTGCGCCAGTGAGAGCGCGACGTCTCCCGTGCCCGGCGGCAGGTCGAGCACCAGGTAGTCGAGCTCGCCCCAGCTCACATCGCCCAGGAACTGCATCAGCGCGCCCTGCAGCATCGGGCCGCGCCAGATGATAGCGTCCTTGTCGCTCTCGATCATGAAGCCGATGCTCATCAGCTTCACGCCGAAGCGCTGCAGCGGCTCGATCGTCTTGCCGTCCTTGCTCTGGGGGTTCCCGCTCACGCCGAGCATGGTCGGGATCGAAGGGCCGTAGATGTCGGCGTCGAGCAGCCCCACGCGCGTGCCCGCGCGCTTGAGGGCGAGTGCCAGGTTCACCGCCGTCGTGCTCTTGCCCACGCCGCCCTTGCCGCTCATCACCAGCACGACGTTCTTCACGTTCGGCACCGGATCGTCCTGGCTCGAGGGCCGCATCGGCACCGCCAGCTCGAAGGCGACGTGCACGTCCAAGTCGCCGCCCTCCGGCAGCTCCGCCACCGCCGCGTGCACGCGCTCAAGCAGCGCCCGCTGCAGCGCGTCGCCGGGCGAGTGCACCGTGATCTGCAGCGACAGCCGCCGGCCCGACAGCTCTACGCCGTCGATCAGCGACAGCTCCCCGAGGCCCTTGTGGAAGGCGGGGTGCTCGACGCGCTCGAGGCGCTCGCGGATGGCGGCGAGGTCTGCTGGCATGGCGCAAGCGCGGGGGCTGAGCCCGGCGCCCGCGTGATGTAGGACTCGCCGCAGGTTGCGTCAAGCTGGCCCGATGCGAGTATGCTCGCCGCCATGTCCGGCTCCGGCGCCTCCGGTCCAGCTGCACGCCCGGCGCGCCTGCCGCTCCTGATCTTCGCCGTCACCGCGGTGGTCTACGTGGCGACCCTCGGCGGCAGCGCGAAGGGCACCTCCTCGGACCCCCACTTCCTCTACCTGGCTGACAGCTTCCTGCACGGGCAGCTCTCACTGGTCTCGGACAAGCCGCCCAACCGCAACGACTGGGCGCTCTACGAGGGGCGCTGGTACGTGTCCTTCCCGCCCTTTCCCGCCGTGGTGGTCGCGCCGCTCGTGGCGGTCTGGGGCGTGCGCGCCTGGGACCGCCTCTTCTGGGCTCTGCTCGCCGGCCTCGGACCCGCGCTGCTCTTCGTCCTGCTGCGGCGGCTCTCGGTGGCGGGCCACAGCGAGCGCAGTACGCGCGACAACCTGCTGCTCACCGCACTCTTCGCCTTCGGCTCGGTCTATTACTATACGTCGGTTCAGGGCACGGTCTGGCATGCGGCCCACGTGGTCGCGACCATCCTGCTCGCCCTCTACCTGCTCTTCGCCGTCGGCGCGCGCCACCCGCTGCTGGCCGGGCTGGCCCTGGGATGCGCTTTCATGACGCGCCCGGCGACGGCGCCGCTGTGTCTGATCTTCGCCCTCGAGGCCCTGCGCGTGAGCCGTCGCGACGGGACGCCCGCGCCAGACGGGCTGGGCGGCGTGCTGCGTCTGTCGCATGTCGACACCGCGGCCCTCCTACGCCGCTGTCTGGTCTTCGCGGCGCCGATCCTTGCGATCGGCTGCCTCGCGATGTGGCTCAATGCGGCCCGCTTCGACGATCCTTTCGAGTTCGGCCACAGCCACCTGCAGATCCGCTGGCGCCCGCGCATCGAGAAGTGGGGGCTCTTCAACTACCACTACCTGGCCAAGAACCTCTCGGTCTTCCTCGCGGGTCTGCCCTGGCTCACCGCCGAGTCGCCGCACGTCATGATCAGTCGCCACGGGCTGGCGCTCTGGGTGACGACGCCTGCGTTCCTGCTGTTGCTGTGGCCCAGGCGCAGCACGCCCACGCTGACGGCGCTCACCTTCGCTGCGGCCTGCGTCGCCCTGCTCGACCTGTGCTACCAGAACAGCGGCTGGGTGCAGTTCGGCTACCGCTTCAGCTTGGACTACGCAGTGGTGCTGATCGCGATGCTCGCGATCGGGGGCCGACACTTCGGTCGAGGCTTCCACACGCTGCTGGCGATCGCCTTCGCCGTGAACCTCTTCGGCGCGATCACCTTCGACCGCCACAAGCAGTTCTACTCGCGCGACGCGAGCCAGAAGGTCATCTTCCAGCCGGACTAGCGGCCATCTGGCGGCTGCGGAACTCGTAGTAGTGGGAGAGCACGCGCCGCACGTACCGGCGTGTCTCGGCGTAGGGCGGTACGCCGCCGTACTTCTTCACCGCGCCCTGGCCCGCGTTGTAGGCGGCGATGGTCAGGATGAGGTCGCCGCCGAAGCGGTTGGCCAGCACGCGCAGAAAGCGGGCGCCGCCGAGCGTGTTCTGGCGCGGGTCGAAGGGATCGATCACGCCCATGCTTGCGGCCGTGCGCGGCATTAGCTGCATCAGGCCCATCGCGCCCTTGGCCGAGACCGCGTCCGGATAGAAGTTGCTCTCCACGCGCATCACGGCGCGAATGAAGCTCTCCGGGAGCTGGTAGAGCAGGGCGGCCTCGCGGATGTAGGGGGCGTAGCGGGTCTTGCGGTTCGGGTCCGGGGCCCGCATGCGCTTGGGACGCGCCCGCACGTTGCGCGAGGGTCCAGTGCGCGCCACCCGCTGCCAGCCCTTTCCGCGGGGCTGAACGTTCGTGTAGTGCTCCACCCCCTGGGCATCCACGTAGCGGTAGATGTCCGCCAGCGCGCTGTGGGGCACGAGGGCGGCGCCGAGCAGCAGCGTCGCTGCTGCCAGCCATCCGTGCCGCGTCAGCCCTGCCATGGGGGTCATTGTAGCCACCTGGGCCGGTGCGCGAAAAAAGCGCCGCGCCCGCACCCGCACGGACTCCAACAACCCCCGGCCGGGTGCCTATTCCGCCACCCCCTCTCGCCGGAGTTTCCCCCTGCCGGGTCCCGGGCTAGGCTCCACCGACCGTGCCCATTCGCTGTGACTATTTGGTGATCGGGAGCGGCGTGGCAGGCTTGAGCCTGGCGCTCGAGGTGGCCCGCAGCGCCGACGTGGTCGTCGTGACCAAGCGCGACACCGACGAGTCGGCGACGGCCTACGCGCAAGGCGGGATCGCCGCGGTGTTGGATCCGGCCGACTCCTTCGAGCAGCACGTGCGCGACACGCTCGAGGCCGGGCGCGGCCTGTCGCACCGGGATGTGGTGGAGATGGTGGTGCGCGACGGTCCCGAGCGCGTCCGCGATCTGATCGCGCTGGGCGCGGACTTCAGCCGGGTGGGCGCCGGCGACCGCAACTCGGACCTGGACCTGACGCGGGAGGGTGGCCACAGCGCGCGG
The DNA here is from genome assembly GCA_028817855.1 of Myxococcales bacterium. Classification (GTDB taxonomy): domain Bacteria; phylum Myxococcota_A; class Polyangia; order Polyangiales; family JAFGIB01; genus JAOUOP01. The sequence goes on along the minus strand of JAPPOT010000196.1, from coordinate 5,955 downwards.
CGGGTCGTACACGCCGCGGACGTAACCGGGCGCGAGGTGCAACGCGCCATGCACGCCGCGGTCAGCGACAACCCGCGCATCCGTGTGCTCGACCAGCACATGGCGGTCGACCTGATCGACCTCGGCCGCCACGGCGGTGAGCGCCGCGTCGGTGGCGCCTACGTCCTCGACCACACCACCGGGACGGTCCACACGATCGTCTCGCGCGCCACCGTGCTGGCGACGGGCGGCGCCGGCAAGGTCTACCTCTACACGAGCAACCCGGACGTCGCGACCGGCGATGGCGTCGCGATGGCCTACCGCGCGGGCGCCGAGGTGGCGAACATGGAGTTCTTCCAGTTCCACCCCACCTGCCCCTTCCATCCACCGCCCAAGAGCTGCCTGATCAGCGACGCCCTGCGCGGCGAGGGGGGGGTGCTGCGCCTGCAGGACGGAAGAGCCTTCATGGAGCGCCACCACGAGCGGCGTGACCTGGCTCCGCGCGACGTGGTGGCCCGCGCGATCGACTTCGAGCTCAAGCGCTCCGGCGACGACTACGTGTTGCTCGACATGTCCGCGCGCTCGCCCGACTACCTGCGCCAGCGCTTCCCGAACATCCACGCCGAGTGCCTGCGCTTCGGAATCGACCTCACGCGCGAGGGCATTCCCGTGGTGCCGGCGGCCCACTACATGTGCGGCGGCGTCGTGGTCGACGCGGACGGGCGAACGACCGTTCCCGGGCTGTGGGCGGTGGGCGAGACGACCTGCAGCGGGCTGCACGGCGCCAACCGCCTGGCCAGCAACTCCTTGCTCGAGGGCCTGGTCTACGGGCGCCGGGCGGCGCTCTCGGTCATGCGCGATGCGCCCGACGCGAGCACGGTGGATCCGCCCGACTGGGACGTGGGCGAGGCCGCGCCGAGCGACGAGGCGGTGATCGTCTCCCACAACTGGGAGGAGCTGCGCCGCTGCATGTGGAACTACGTCGGCGTGGTGCGATCGAGCAAGCGGCTGGCGCGGGCCGAGCGCCGCATCGCGCTGCTCAAGGAAGAGATTCGCGAGTACTACTGGAAGCACCTGGTGACCCTCGACCTGCTCGAGCTACGCAACATCGCCGACCTGGCCGAGCTGATCGTGCGCTGCGCCCGTTTCCGGGAAGAGACCCGCGGCCTGCACTACACCCTGGACTTCCCTGACGCCGACGACGGGCGCTTCCACGGCGACACCGTCGTGAGCAGGGGCACCGACCCCTTCCTGCGACCGATCGACAGGCATTTCGCGTCCAGAAGTGTCCAGGAGCGGCTTACGTCCTCGGGCCAATCCTCGACGTAGCTCCGCTACGCCTCCGGTGTGGCCCTGCGGGCGCGCTCGCTCCTGAACGCTTCTGGACGCGAGCTGCCCTGCCGATCATCCCTCTCGGCTCGAGACCTTCGCAGGTCTGGCGGATGCCCGGGTGGGCGTGTACCTTCTGCGCGCCATGTCCGGGGGTACGAGCCGTATGCGGGTGCTGGTGGCGAGTCAGCTGTTGCTGGCGGCGCTGATCGTGATCGGGATCTGGGCCGCGCTGCCGGCGCGCTGGTGGCCGGTCGACGTCATCGGCACCGGCCTCGCGGTGCTGCACGGGCTGGGCGCCCTGGGGCTGCTCTCCGGCAAGGCTTGGGGGCGGCTGGTGTCGCTCGTGGCGAGCTGGAGCACGCTCGTCATCGGCGCGACGGCGGTGACGCTGCTGGCGTTCGTGGTCTCGCACCTCTCCGGACTCTACGGACCGGTGGGCGCGGGTGGTGCGCTGCTGATGGGCACGATGGCAGCCCTGGTGCTGCCGTACCTGGTCGGCCTGCCGCTGCTGCAGCTGCGCTGGCTGCCCGCCCGGGACGCGACGTGAGGCGGTTTCTGATCGCGTGGGTCGGGCTCACCCTGCTCGGCTGCATCGGGCTGCACCAGCTCGGGCGGATCGATCCCGTCGAGGCCCCGCCGGATGCCGCCGGGGCGTGGGCGCAGCGCATCTTCGAGGCGATGCGCGCCGACGTTCCGCTGCCCGAGGCCCCACCGGAGGTGGAGCGCTACGCGGCGGGGCAGGCCGTCGTGGTGCAGGCCTGGTGGCGCGGCAAGGTCCGGGCTCGACACGAGGGCGGGCCCCGCTACGCCGAGGCCGTGCGCGCGGCGGCCAAGCGCTTCGCCGCCGCCCCGGGGCTGCGCGAGTTGCCCGGCTTTGCCGCGAGCGGGCCCGACGCCATTCACTTCACGGTCACGACCAATCTGGGCACGGCGCCGCTGCTGTCGGGCATCCCGCTGCTATCCACGCTCTTCCTGGTGCCGATCAACGAGGGCCTGGTCGGTGAGCAGGGAGGCGGGCGCGCCCACCTTACGCCCGACGAGATGATCGCCCTGGGGCTCTACGACACCGCAGTCAAGACGCCGATCCCGGACCTCAGCTTCGGCACCCACCTCGACAGGGCGACGGGCATGCTTGCCCTGCGGCTGGGCATCGGCGCCGAGGCCATGGCCGACAGTGGGCGCGTGCTGAGATTCCGCGCCCACACCACGGGACCCGGGCGCTACCCCGGCGCCGACGGGATCTCGCGCGAGGAGCTGCTTCAGGCAGCGCGCATCGGTGCCGAGTTTCTGTTGCGACACCAGCGCACGGGCGGGCGCAACGACGGGCGCTACATCTATCGCTACGACGCGCGCACCGCGCGGCCCGCACCCGGGCGCAGCTACAGCATGCCGCGTCACTCGGGGACGACCTATTTCATGGCGCAGGCCGCGCGGGTGCTCGATATGCCGGAGGCGCGCATGGGCGCGCTGCGCGCGCTGGGTTGGGTGCGGCGCAACATGCAGCGCACCTGCGGAGCGCCCGATCGGCTGTGCGTGCGCACCGGGCGCGTGGCGGACATGGGGGGCGCGGCGCTGACCGCGCTGGCGGCAGCCGAGGTGCTCGCTCAGAAGGACGATCCCGCCGTGCGCGAGCAACTGATCGGGCTCAACAACTTCATCCGCTCCATGCAGCGCGAGGATGGAGAGCTGATGCACGTCTACAACCTCCGCGACGATCACCCGGTCGACGTCCAGAAGATGTACTACAGCGGCGAGGCCGCCTACGCGCTCTTCAACAGCCACGAGGTCAATCCCGACGAGCGCGATCTGGAGGTGGCCCGTCGCGTCATGGCGCACCTCACGGGCTCGGCCTGGAACTTCTTCGGCAGTCGGTACTTCTACGGTGAGGAGCACTGGACCTGCCAGGCGGCGGCGCGAGCCGCGGCCCACATGGACGTGGATGAGGCCCTGGACTTCTGCTTGCGTTGGCTCGGCTTCAACCGCGCGCTGCTCTACGAGCCCGGTCAGACGCCCTGGCCGGTCGCCGGCGCCGTCGGCGTGGGGCCTGTGGTGGTGCCCCGCTTGACCGCGGTCGCCTCGCGCGTGGAGGCGGGCGCCCAGATCTACCGGCTCGCCCGCGACCGCGGGCTGCCCGTGGAGGACCTGCGTCGACAGATGGAAGCCCACCTGACGGTGCTGATGCGGATGCGCTGGGCACCAGGGCCGGTCCACTTGCTGGCCGATCCGGCCGCCGCGTTCGGGGGCGTACCGGCCACCCAGGCGAGCCTGGAAGTGCGCAACGACTTCGTGCAGCACGCCGGCAGCGCGATGCTGCTGTGGGCGGAAGTGATGGCGGAGGAGGGCCGCTAGCCCGGATATTCCGATCCGCACGCCCTCGCACAACCGCTCGACTCCTCGGCGCTTCCGCCTCGGTCGCGAATACGGTATGCGCTCTGCTCATCGAAAGCCCTGCGAAGCCGATCGCTTGCACGATCCTCGCACGCCTCGGTGAAATATCCGGGCTAGCCCGCACCGGGCCCGGGCTTGCATTGACAGGCGCCCGTGGCCCCTCTACAAGCGGCCAGACCGCGCTGCGCGGCGCGTTGTCGTACCTGGCGAGGAGAACATCGATGGCTGGCTACCTGTTTACTTCCGAGTCCGTTTCCGAGGGCCATCCCGACAAGGTCTGTGACGCCGTCTCCGACGCCGTGCTCGACGCCTGCCTGACGGAGGACAGGTACTCCCGCGTGGCCTGCGAGACGATGGTGAAGACCGGCTACGCGATCGTGGCCGGCGAGATCACCACCAGCGCGACCCTCGACATCCCCAAGATCGTCCGCGACGCCATCCGCGAGATCGGCTACACGGACTCGGCCATGGGCTTCGACGCCGACACCTGCGCGGTGCTCTCCGCCGTGGAGGCCCAGTCGCCCGACATCTCCCAGGGCGTGACCGCCGGCAAGGGCCTGTTCAAGGAGCAGGGCGCCGGCGACCAGGGCCTGATGTTCGGCTTCGCGGTCGACGAGACCAAGGAGCTGATGCCGATGCCGATCATGCTCTCGCATCAGCTGGTCAAGAAGGCTGCGGTGCTGCGCAAGCGCGGCAAGCTCGCCTGGGCCCGCCCCGACGCCAAGAGCCAGGTGACGGTCGAGTACGACGACAACAACCGCCCCGCCCGCATCGACGCAGTGGTCTTCTCCAGCCAGCACTCGCCCGACATCAAGCACAAGCAGCTCAAGGAGTCGGTGATCGAACAGGTCATCAAGCCGGTGATCCCGGCGAAGCTCATCGACAAGAAGACCAAGATCTACGTGAACCCGACCGGCCGCTTCGTGGTTGGCGGCCCCTACGGCGACGCCGGGCTGACCGGCCGCAAGATCATCGTCGACACCTACGGCGGCATGGGTCGTCACGGCGGCGGTGCCTTCAGCGGCAAAGACCCGTCCAAGGTGGACCGCAGCGCCTGCTACTTCGCGCGCTACGTGGCCAAGAACATCGTGGCCGCCAAGCTCGCCACGCGCTGCGAGGTCCAGGTGGCCTACGCGATCGGCGTGGCCAAGCCGATGGGCGTCTACGTCACCACCTTCGGCACCGGCGTGGTCGACGACGACAGGATCGCCAGGGCCGTCTCCAAGCTCTTCGACTTCCGCCCCGCGGCCCTGATCGAGACGCTCGAGCTGCTGCGCCCGATCTACCGTCCGACGGCGGCCTATGGGCACTTCGGCCGCACCGAGAGCGGCTTCACCTGGGAGCGCACGGACCGCGCCGCCGAGCTCGCCGACGCGCTGTTGCCGAAGAAGACCAAGGCCAGCGGCGCCAACGGGCACGGCAAGGCGAAGAGGAAGCCGGCCAAGAAGTCTGCCGGCAAGGCCCGAAGAAGCCGCGCCCGCGCCTAGTCTGCGGGCGAGCCGAATTCCACATCCGTTCCGCTACGTTGCCGGTGGGCCTCCACCGGACTACCGGTCGTGTGGACGAAATGCGGCCAATTGAGCCCGGCATGAGAACTTTTCGTCCCATCGCGGCGTCATAGTTTGGTAGGGTGGGTGTCCGCTTTCCGCACACCTTGTGGGTGCACGGAAAGAATCTGGGAATATGGAAATCAGGCTCAGCGTGCTGTTCCTAGTGCTCCTCGGCGGCCTCGCCTACGGCCTGCTCGCCCAGGAGCCGACCGCAACGCTCGAGCCGGGGACCGGCACCTCCACGGAGCTGATGGCCCTCGAAGATGCCTTCGCGGCCGACCGCGGCGACCTGGACCTGGCCCGGCGCCTGAGCGCCGAGTACCTCCGGATGGGCCAGCCCGGCATGGCCATCGCCGCGGTGCGTGCCGCCGCGCCCGAGCTGGCCGCCGATCCCCTGCTCTCCCATCGCCTGTCCCTGGCCTACGAGGCCAGCGGCCGGCTGGACGACGCCCTGGCTACGGCCCACCTCGCCCTGACCCGTTGCGAGCGCGCGATCGGTAGCTCGCGCGCGGCCCTGACCACGGTGCCGCCGCGCTTCGCCTGCAACCCGCCGACCCTGATCTCCCTGGAGCAGCACACCCAGGCCCTGGTCAGCATGGTCCGCTGGGGCGTGACCGATCCCCGCACCGACCCGCGTGCCCCGGTCGCCCGCAACCTGGCCCAGCGCCGCGCCAGCATCGCCTCGCTGGCTGAGTAGCTCCGTCCC
>JAPPOT010000386.1 GCA_028817855.1 Myxococcales bacterium | reverse complement strand
CCATTCCCAAGGGCGAGATCCGCGCCTGGAAGAGCAAGAAGGATGAGGACTGCAACGTGGATGTGCAGGTGACGCGCACGAGCCGCGGTCAGACCGATCCGGCCCTCGATCGCGACAGCCGCTTCCTGCTGCACCAGGTGCGGCGGACGCGCTTCGTGTCCGGTCCGTGAGCGCTACGGCCGAGCAGGACGCGCGGCTGCGCGCGGCGATCGAGCATACGCTGCTCGCGGCGGAGGCGACCGAGCGCGACATCGAGCGGCTGTGTGACGAGGCCACGAACCATGGCCTGTTTGGTGTGTGCGTCAACCCGGTTCACGTGCCGGTCGCGCGTGCGCGGCTGGGTCATGCCACCGTTCAGCTCGTGTCGGTGGTGGGCTTCCCGCTCGGTGCGACCGCCAGTGAGGTAAAGGCTCACGAGGCCACGTTGGTGGTGGCGGCAGGTGCCGACGAGCTGGACATGGTGCTGGCGCTTGGCGCCGCGCGGGCGGGAGACTGGTCACGGGTGCAAGCCGACATCGAGGTCGTGGTCGCGAGCGCCCAAGGGCGCCCGGTGAAAGTGATTGTCGAGACTGCCAAGCTCGAAGATGACGAGAAGCGACTCGCATGCCACGCCGCACGGCGAGCGGGTGCTGCGTTCGTGAAGACCAGCACCGGCTTCGGCGGCGGCGGTGCCACTGAACACGATGTCGCGCTCATGCACGGGGAGGTGGGCGGCGTGCTGGGCGTGAAGGCGTCCGGCGGCATCCGCACCCGCGCGCAGGCGCTCCAGCTGCTGAACGCGGGTGCGACGCGAGTCGGCACGAGCGCGGGACCCGCGCTGCTGCTTCCAAGCTGATCCGGGAACCTGCCCCGCCGCGGATTGTCCAAACGGCCATGACGTCACCGCAGCCCTGGCGGGGAGGGGCCGGGAGCGTGATGCATTGCGTGCTGCCTGCATGCGCGCGGGCAATCCACATGCCCAACGCCGCACCGATCCCACTCGAGGATCGACCGTTGGTGTCCGCGCGCGCGGAAGCGAGCCGTCCCGTCAAGCGCGATGAGGCCCGATCAAGGACGACATGATTACGTACATCGGACTCCAGCAGTCCGACGACCGCTCCACGACGCGCGCCGGGCTGAAGGACATGGACCTCGACGGAGTTCTGCTGACGGGGCGGTAGCGCGTGCAGGTCGAGGTGCTCTCTGTCTACGAGCTGCGCGCCCCGGGCGTCATCCCCGCGGGTCAGGCTCCCGGCGAGGTTCACATGGGTCTCGCCCGCGTGCGGCGCGTTTCCACGACGGAGGTGGTGGCGAGCGTGAATGTCCGGGCACGCGTGGAGCGGAAGTTCACTCTCGACGTGGGCTTTCCCGTCGTTCGGATTCAGCCGCCAAACGTCGAGATGAAGGCCAAGGTCGCCGTCGGGTTTGCGCTGGGCCCCGCGCCCTAGCTGGTCTAGGGCCCTGTGCTAGGGTGCCGGCCGTGGGCGAGGATCAGGCTACCGACGAGGAGCTGCTCGGGCGGCTGCGCTCCGGCGATGCGGAGGCGCTGGCGGCGCTCTACGACCGCTATGCGTCGCTGATGTACGCCCTGTCGCTGCGCATCCTCACCGACGAGCGCGAGGCCCAGGACCTACTGCACGATGTCTTCCTCGAGGTGTGGGAGCGGGCACGCGACTACGAGCCGACGCGGGGCAAGGTGCGCACCTGGCTGCTGATTCGGGTCCGCTCACGTGCGCTGGACCGCAAGAGCAGCGCACGGATCTCGCGCCGCGCCCCCGAGGACGCCGATCCTCGGCGGGACGATGCGCACATGTCGGTGGCGCCCGAGCGCATCGCGGTGCGTGCCGCGCTGGCGGAGCTGCCCCAGGACGTGCGGCAGGTACTGGAGCTGAGCTATTTCGCGGGGATGACCGCGCGCGAGATCGCGGCGCGGGTGGACGCGCCGGAGGGAACTATCCGCTCCCGGCTTGCGCGGGGGTTGCGCTTGTTGGAACACTTGCTAAGCGAGGACGAGGAGTCGGGGACGCGATGAACGACAGGGTCTCGGAGCAGCAGGCGCAGCAGGATCGCGCGTTGGCGTTGATGGCGCTGACGCTCGACCCGCAGCCCCCGCCACCCGCGCTGCGCGCCCGACTGCTGGCTTCTGCGTCGGCGCGGGGACGCTACCTGCCCTTCCTGGAGCCGCTGGCGGCCGAGTTCGACCTGGAGACCGCGCGCATGCGCGAGCTGCTGGAGTCGGCAGCGACCGAGGAGCCCTGGCAGAAGGGGCTCCTGCCCGGCTTCGCCCTGATCCACTTCGTCGCCGGCCCGCGCGTGGTGGAGCGCCATGCGGGCTTCGCGCGCATGCCAGCGGGCTTCGAGATCCCGCTGCACCGCCACGCTGTCGAGGAGTACGTCTTCGTGCTGGAAGGCCTTCTGGTGCAGGACGACGGCACGATGGTCGGCCCCGGTGAGTTCTCGCGTCATGCGCCCGGTAGCGCGCACGCGGTCTCGGTGGTCGAGGACGCCGTGGTCGCTTCCCTGGTGGGACTCGTCGAGCCGGCGTGATCGTTTTCCGAGCCTGATCCGTACCAAGAGTCAGCGAGCGCCGAAAGGGTGAGTCGGCGCCGGAGGTTGACGATGCGCGGCAATTCGTGGATTTGCGGGCCGCTCGCGGTGGCGCTGTGCGCCCTGGGCGGGTGTGGTGAGGATGGTGGCTCGGAGCCGGCAACCGGGCTGGTGATGCCGGGACAGCCCGGTGTACAGCCGACCGACGACGGTACGGCTGAGCCGAGCGCGGGAGCCGCGGGGGCGCCAGCGCCGGCGGTAGGTGACGACACGGCGGATCCGGCGGGCGAGATGCCGCAGGTCCCGTCCGGCGATGATGACGAGCCCGCCGCGGGGGCGGATCCGGGGCCCATGGCCGCCGACGACATGACACCGGACGCGTTCGACTACGCCGGCGAGAGCGTCCCGCTCGACACGGACTTGGTCGTGGCGGCGGGGGAGACCCTGCGGGTCGGACCCGGCGCAAGCTTCATGGCCTCCGCGGGCGTCACGGTCGTCGTCGACGGAACCCTCCTGATCGAGGGCTCGGCCGACGCCCCGGTACGCTTCATGGGTGCGGGCGTGCCGCGCTCCTGGGAGGGCATCGTCGTTTCCGGAGGTGGGCACCTCGAGGCGTCGCACGTCGAGATCGGCGGCGCCACCTACGGCATCCACGCCCTGCCCGGCTCGACGTTCACGGTACAGGACGCCGACATTGGCACGAGCTTCAAGGCAGCCGTCGTGCAATCGGACGGAAGCTTCGATCGCGTCGCTTTCCACGCTTCGGGCGACCCGACCTTCAGTATCAGCAGCGCAGCCCCGATCACGGACCCCAACGGCACGCTCACGATCGTGGATGGCTCGCCAACGGTGACCAACTCCAGCTTCGACAGCGGCGCGCCGCTGGTGGACATGGTGCGCGTGCGAGGGAGCTCCGCGGCGGTCTTCGACCACGTCTACATCACCGACGCCCACTGCGGCATCCACATGGAGGGTGGGCCCAACAACTCGCCGACGGTGACCAACTCGATCTTCGACGGCATGGCCTACGGTGTGATGGCCTACGCCACCAAGCCGATCATAGAAGACAGCATCTTCATGAACAACGCGTCGGACGTGGGCTTCTGCGTCGGTGCGACCGCGGACAACGTCCCGCAGCTGTCGAACAACTACTACAGCTCGGGTGCGCCCCTCTTCGATCCCAGCTGCGTGCAGATCGGCACCACGGACGCCGCGCCGGCGGCAGCGCCCAACCCGGACGCCGGTCCGATCGGGCTCTAGAGCACATGTCGTGGGGTGCGTGGACTGGCACCGCGGTGCTGGTTGCGCTGGCCGGCGTGCAGGAAGCCGCCGCGCACGCGCCCATGGCGCGCGGGGTCACGGTGAGCCCGGGTGGCGCGCCGGTCGTGCAGATGCCCGGCTTCGGTCTGCTGGTGCCCGGCAGCGACGGTCATCGCTACGCCTGCGATGCGCTGGCCGGTGTGCAGGGGCGCGGCGGGCTGGCGCCGCTTCTGCTGCTCGCAGACGGCGGGCTGCTCGTCGGCGGTGCCGCCGGCCTGCAGCGCCTCGACGCTGCCGGCTGTCCCGATGGCGAGGTCCTGATCGGTGCTCCGATCGTGGCCCTCGCCGTCCACCCTGCCGAGGCGCGGGAGCTCTATGCCGCCACGGGCGGCGACGCGCCCGGGCTCCACGTCAGCGACGATGGCGGTCAGCAGTGGCACCGGGTCGGTGATCTCCCGGCTGGCGCACCGACCGACTCGCTGGTCGTGGGCGCCGGGTCGCCTCCCGCGATCTACATGACGGCGGGCGCTGTGCTTCTGGTGTCCGATGACGGTGGCGCCTCGATGCGCAGGAGTGAGCTCCCGGATGCACTGCGGTTGCTCGCGGTCGGCGCGCGGGTGTGGGCGGTGCGTGACGACCCCGATACCCGCGAGGCCGTGCTGCTGCGCGGCGCGGATGCCGCCGGCCCCTACGACGAGGTGGCGCGTGTGCGCTTCTTTGGTGGCTTCGCGTACGACGAGGAGAGCGGGCGTGTCTGGCTCGCGGATGAGGCCGGCGGCCTTCTCCGAAGCGACGACGCGGGCGAACGCTTCCGACGCATCCGAGACGACCTCGCGGTTGCATGTCTGCGTCTCCACGACGACTCGCTCTTCGCTTGCACCCCCGGCACCGTGGACCAGCCCGCCGTTCAGGTCTCGCGCGACGGCGGCGAGAGCTTCGAGCCCGTGATCGCCTTCGAGCAGGTAGAGCGCATGGTCGAGTGCAGCGCTGATGCCGCTGTGGACGACGTTTGCGCGTTCGCCTGGGCTGAGTGGGAGGCCGATGTCCTGGGATCGAGCGGGCTGCCAGTGATCGATGGGGCAGACGCGGCGTCGCCGACCGCTCGCGTGGATGCCGCAGCGCCCGCCGGTGCCGAGGACGCGGGCGTGGAACGCGACGCGGGCAACGGTTCGGCGGAGGCGTCGGACGAGACCTCGGCGGCATCCGGGTGCTCAATCGCACCAACGCGCAGGCGCGCTGGTGCCGCCAACTGGCTCGGCCTGCTGGCGCTCGCGCTGGCTGCGCGGCGGTGCCCTACTCGCCGTCGAGCTGCTTGAGCGCGCGCTTGGGCGCCACCATGCGGTAGCCGTCGACCAGCGTCTCCTCGACCACCTTCCAGTCCGGCTTGCCCGCCAGGTTGACCCCGACCCAGCCGCTGGGCCCGACATAGGGCGGCACGAAGAAGACCTCGGGCGCAGCCTGGACAAGCATGTCCTGAGCGTCGAGCGTCGACTTGACCCAGACCGCGACGCGCCCATCGCCGTGGTGGTCGAGGTGGAAGGTCGCGAAGGTCTTCTTGCCACCCCAGAAGGTGGGTGAGCCGTGGGAGAGCTTCTCGGAGGTCTCGGGCAGCCTCGCGATCAGCTTGCGCAGCTTCACCAGCTTCGGATGGTCCTTCGCCATCGATCCCCCTTTTGCTCCTACTGCGGCAGGCCGATGGCCGCGCCACTGTCGAGCTGGCGCAGGGCGGTCTCGGCGTCCTCGGTGTAGTTCCGGTGGCCGTGCTGGGCGGCCAGGTTCAGTACCTCGCGCAGGCGCCCCCGGGCCGACTCCTTCTCGCCGCGGTGCTGTTCGATGATCGCCAGGAAGTACTTGCCCTGAATCACGTCCCAGACGAAGTCGTGCTTCTCGGCGTAGGCGATCGCCTGCAGCACGCGGGCCCGGCCCTCGGCCGAGCCAAAGCGCGTCGCGTCGATGAAGCCGAGTGCCCGCATGTTCGACATCTGCAAGCGCGTGAAGCCGCGCTCGGCCGCGGTCTCGTAGCTGTTGCGCAGGGCCGCGAACGCGCGCCGGTGGTCGCCCAGTCGCAGGTAGGCCTCGCCCATGTTGTGCGCGTTGAGGGCGGCGTCGTAGAGCAGGCCCGCGTTCTGCGCCACCTCCATGGCCTTACCCGCCGCGCGCGCTGAGGCTTCCTGGTCGCGCGCGTGGTAGTGGATCTGGCTCTCGAGTCGATGCGTCTGGCTCTCGAGCTGCGGGTCCTCCTGGGTCTCGACGATGGCCTGCGCCTCCGCGAGCGTGGTCATCGCGGAGCTGTGGTCGCCCATGCGCGCGTAGGTGAGCGCCAGCGGCAGCAAGCAGCCCAGCTCGGAGCCGGTGTCCTTCGAGCGCCGGGCCAGGCCCAGGGCCTCGCGCAAGTAACCGACCGACTTCTCGAAGTCGCCGCTGCGCGCATCGGCGTCGGCGGTGGCGAGGAAGACGTCGCGTGAGAGCCTCCAGTCGGTCAGCCCGCGCGCCACGTGCTGCGCCTGGTCTAGCCAGCGGCGGCCCTCCTCGATCTTGGAGGCGCCCACCAGCATGCGCCCGCGCCACATGCAGAAGCGGGCCACGTAGTCGTGGGCGCGCATGGCCTCGGCGGTCTTGATCGCGCGGCCCATGCGTGCGGCGCCTTCCACCAGCGCGCGGTTGCGGAAGTAGAGAGCCGCCAGTCGCTCGTACTGCTCCATCAGCCGGTCCCGGTCCGCCGGGCCCGCCGTCGTGGTCATCATGTCGACGGCCTGCTCCAGCTCCTGGATGGCGCTGTCGAGGGCGCCCTCCTTCTCGAGCCGGTCCACCGCGCGCTCCAGGTGTCGCACCGCCTGCTCGTCGTTGCCCGCCTCGCGGTAGTGGCGTGCGAGGCGCTCGGCCATCTCGTCGTGCAGGTCGGGGTAGAGGGTGGTGATCGCCTCGCCGATGGCGGTATGGATCTCCTTGCGCGCCTGCACGGTGATGCCCTCGACCAGCACCTGCTGCACCAGCTCGTAGGCGAAGGCGTGCTCGCCACCCGGCTGCGCGGAGACGATGCCCTGCATGTCGACCGCCTGGAGGGCCTCCGCCACGGTCTTGATGTCCTCCTGCGCGGCGACCGCCACGATGTCGGGCTGGAAGCGCTCGCCGACGAGGGAGGCGACCTGCAGCAGGTAGCGCTGGGTCGGCCCGAGCTTGGCGATGCGCGAGGCGACGATGCCGCGCAGGGTCTTGGGCACGTCGACGTCCGCTACCGCGGGGTTGTACGACACCTGGCCCTCGTCGAACTCGAGCGCACCGGCCTCGCGGAGAGCCTTGAGGTACTCCTCCACGTAGAGCGGATTGCCGGCGCTCTTCGTGGTCACGTCGCGCAGCAGCTCGAACGGGATCTCGTCGGCCCCGAGCCGGGTGGCCACCAGGCGCGCGGTCTCGTCGTCGTTCATCGGTCCGAGGCGCACCTCGGTGTAGTTGGCAAGGTCGGTCCAGCGCGGTGTATAGCCGGGGCGGTAGCAGAGGAAGACCGCGATGCGCGCCTCCACCACCACGCGCAACATCTCGTCGACGATGCTCTGGGACTCCATGTCCATGTACTCCGCGCCGTCGAAGGCGAAGATGGTGAGCTGGTCCTCTGCCAGCTTGCGCACGATTCGCAGCAGCGCGGCCTTGAGTGGGCGATGGCCGCTGCGCGGACGCCCGCTCTCGGTCGGCAGTCCGAGGGCAGCCGCGACCGCCGCCTGCTCCACCGAGAGCAGACCGAGCTCGCGCAGGCGCGTGGTGCGATCGCGCAGCAGGGCTTCGGGATCGAACTCGTCGACACCCAGCACGACCCGCAACATCTCCTGGATCGCCGACAGCGGAACCTCGGCCATCTGCGGCGTCAGTGAGGTCACGTGCAGCCCCACGTTGTGCCCCGCGAGGCCGAGCCGGCGCATGGTCTCGACCATCAGCCGCGACTTGCCTGAGCCCGCCTCGCCGTTGATGCCGACGATCTGCAGCTGCGACTTGTTGGCCTGAGCCAGACGCTCGCCGATGTTCTTGAGCTCGATCCGGCGTCCGATGAAGCGCCCGAAGGCGTCGGCCACGTTGCGCTCGCTGGCGAGCAGGAAGGCGTCCTCGGCCTGGCGTCCCGCTGGCACGAGCCGGAAGCGCCCGCGCAGCACGCGCTCGGCGTCGAGGCCCACCAGGATCTGGCCCTCGCCAGTCTGCTTGAGCAGCGCCTCGGTCGCCTCGAAGAGCTCGTGGTAGGCGGGGTCGTGGACCAGCGAGCCGGCCAGGTCGACCAGCACCCGGCCCACGGTCTGCGCGATCACGGCGGTCGTCGAGCTTCCAGCCTCCGCCGCCGCGGCGCTCGCGGCGCGCGCAATCTTGAGCGCGCAGCGGGCCGCATTGTCGGTGTCGCGCCCATCTGGGTTCATGTGGCCGAAGAGCGCGAGCACGTCGCGCTGTCCGTCGCGGGACTCGAGGGTCACGTCGGTGACGAGGCTGCCGCCGAAGCGCTCGACCAGGTGCGCCATCGTGCTGTCGCGCATCGGGTCGTCCTGGCTGAGCCGGATCGCCAGCGCGGTCACGTCGCGCCACTCGGTGCGCTCGCGCGGCGACGGCGCGGGCAGCACGTGGGCCTCGCGCGAGGGGCGCCTGCCGCGGGTCACGCGCGTGCGCTCGCGCTCGACGATCGGCTCGTCGAAGGCCGTGACCTCGAAGACATCCTCGAAGCGCTCGCCGCTCTGGCCCTTGTCCTGCGCTTCCCCGCGCAGGCTCGCCAGGTGACTCGTCAGGTCCCGCGCGCTCACGCGCCGGCCGGTGGAGTATAGGAACTGGATAAGCTCCTCGTACAGGTCGCCGGCGCTGGCGTAGCGCTCCTCCGGCGTGGCGGCCATCGCCCTGCGCACGATGCGTCCGATCTCCTCCGGGATGTCGGGACCGGTCTCCTCCACCGGAGGCACCTCGCCGTCGCGGATGCGCTGGAGCGTGTCGTAGGTCGAGCTCGCCTGGAACGGGTTCTTGCCGGCCAGCGCCTCGTAGAGCAACGTGCCCGCGCTGAAGATGTCTGTGCGCTCGTCGAGCTTGCCGCCCACCAGCTGCTCCGGGGACATGTAGGCATACTTGCCCTTCACCACGCCCAGCTCGGTGACGGCCTGGGCCACCGTGCGCGCCTTGGCGATGCCGAAGTCCGTGAGCTTGACCTCGCCCTCGTAGCTGAGCAGCACGTTCTGGGGGGAAACGTCGCGGTGGATGATGTTGAGTGGGCGCAGTTCGCCATCGCGCCGGCGGTGGGCGTAGTCGAGGCCCTTGGCCAGCTCGCTGATCACGTAGACCGCCAGCTCCGGCGGCACGCGGCGCTCGGCCTTGCGTGTGCGCTTGAGCATCTTGGCCAGGTCGAGGCCGGCGACGTACTCCATCGCGATGAAGTACGTGCCCTCGGCCATGCCCAGATCGAAGACCTGGACGATGTTCGCGTGGGAGAGCGAGACCGCGATCTTGGCCTCGTTGATGAACATCTCCACGAAGCGCGGGTTCTCGCTCAGCTCCGGCAGGATGCGCTTGATGACGAGGATCTTCTCGAAGCCCTCCACGCCATGGGCCTTCGCCTTGTACACCTCGGCCATCCCGCCGCGGGCGAGCTGCTCGAGCAGTTGATACTTGCCGTATAGGACCGGTGCTTCGTTCGCCATCAAGCGGGGCCGCCGGGAGCCTCGGTGCGCGCTCGGCCTTCGGCGGTGCGTATCGGCCGAATGCGCGGGCTACCCTTCGCTGAATTGGAGTCGATGGAGATGGGCGTAGACCTGACCGCGTTGTAGCAATTCGAGGTGGGTCCCCTGCTCCACTACCCTCCCTTTGTGAAAGACCAGTAT
>JAPPOT010000460.1 GCA_028817855.1 Myxococcales bacterium | reverse complement strand
CCATGCGCGTGGCCCAGGCACTCTACGAGGGCATCTCCCTCGGGCGCGGCAAGGCGGACGAGACGGTCGGTCTCATCACCTACATGCGCACCGACAGCCTGCGCGTCTCCGACGAGGCGATCGCTTCGGCCCGCGAGTACATCGGCGAGCAGTATGGTGCCAAGTCGCTGCCGGACAAGCCCAACGAGTTCAAGGCCAAGAAGCAGCAGAACGTGCAGGACGCCCACGAGGCGATCCGTCCCACGCGTCTGGACCTGCCGCCGGAGGCCGTCCGAAAGTTCCTCACGGACGAGCGCTTCCGGCTCTACAAGCTGATCTGGGATCGCTTCGTCGCCTCCCAGATGGTGCCGGCGGTCTACGACCAGACCTCGCTCGAGATCCAGGGCGCGGCCGATGACCGCACCTACGGACTGCGCGCCAGCGGCAGCGTTCTCAAGTTCGCAGGTTGGCGCACGGTTTACGGCGCCGGCGACCGCTCGGAGCTTGCGGGCGAGGAGGGGCAGGGCGTGGAGGACGACGACCGCAGCCTGCCCGCGCTCGACGAGGGGCAGGCCCTCTCCCTGGTCGATCCGGGGGTCGTGGTCAGCGCCAAGCAGACCGAGCCGCCGCCCTACTTCAACGAAGCCTCGCTGGTGAAGAAGCTCGAGGAGGAGGGCATCGGCCGTCCCAGCACCTACGCCGAGATCATCGGCAAGGTGCAGGCGCGCGACTACGTGAAGAAGGCTGGCAACAAGCTCGTGCCCACCGATCTCGGGAAACTGGTGATCGAGCGGCTGGTGGCCGACAAGTTCGACCTGGCCGACCTGGACTTCACCCGCAAGCTGGAGGAGGGCCTGGACGCCATCGCGGAAGCGCGTGGCAAGCGTCTGGACATCCTCGCGCCCTTCCACGAGCGCCTGCAGCAGAAGATCGCGGTCAGCCTCGAGGAGAAGGGCAAGTGGTGGCCCGAGCCCGAGTCGATCGACGAGAAGTGCCCGGAGTGTGAGAACGAGCTGAAGCGGCGCTGGGGGCGCAACGGGCCCTTCATCGGCTGCGACGGCTACCCGGACTGCAAGTATACGCGCGCCATCCCCGTCGAGGGCGAGGACGGCACCGAGGATCGCCAGCCCCAGCTGACGGAGCACAAGTGCGAGGAGTGCGGCGAGGCGATGATGAAGCGCTGGGGCCGCAACGGCTGGTTCCTGGGCTGCTCGGCCTTCCCCAAGTGCAAGTTCACCCGCAGCGTGCCCCTCGGCGTCACGTGCCCGAAGTGCAAGGGCGAGGTGATCGAGATCCGCACGCGCCAGCGCCGCCGGCCGTTCTACGGCTGCAGCAACTTCAAGAACGAAGACATCAAGTGCGACTTCCGCCTGTGGCAGCGGCCGATCCCGGAGGATTGCCCCAAGTGCAAGGCGACCTTCCTGGTGCGCGGCGGCAAGGCCAACGAGCCGGTGCTGCGCTGCCTGACCGACGACTGCGGCTTCTCCCGCGAGCTCACCGAGGAGGAGCAGCAAGCGGCCCAGCAGGCGCGCGACAGCGAGGGCGACGAGGCGTCGCCCCCCGCGCCGAGCTGAGCCATGGGCGACCCCGACGTCACCGTCGTCGGTGCGGGCCTCGCGGGAACCGAGTGCGCGTTCCAGCTCGCCGAGCGCGGGCTGACCGTGCGGCTGCTGGAGCAGAAGCCGCGGCAGCGCACGCCCGCCCAGATCGGCGATGGCCTCGCGGAGCTGGTTTGCTCGAACTCCTTCCGCGCCGCCGCCATCCACAATGCGGTCGGGTTGCTCAAGGAGGAGATGCGGCGCTGCGGCTCGCTATTGATGGCCTGCGGTGAGCGCACGCGCGTGCCCGCGGGCGGAGCCTTCGCGGTCGATCGCGAGCGCTTCTCGGCGGCGATTACCGCCGCCATCGACGGCCATCCGCGCATCGGGCGGGTGGCGGAGGTGGTGACGTCGGTCCCGGACGCGAGGCCCCTGGTGCTCGCCACCGGGCCGCTGACCGGCGATGCCCTCGCAGCCGGCCTGGAGCGGCTGATCGGCGCCGAGCAGGTGGCCTACTACGACAGCGTCGCGCCGATCGTCACCGCCGACTCCCTCGATCGCGAGCGCATCTTCGAGGCCTCGCGCTACGACAAGGGGGGCGACGCGGCCTACCTGAACTGCCCGCTGAGCGAGGCCGAATACCACGCCTTCGTCCAGGCGCTGCTGGACGCGGAGAAGGTCACGCCCCACGCCTTCGAGGAGATGCGCTTCTTCGAGGGCTGCCTGCCGGTCGAGGTGATGGCCGAGCGCGGCCGCGACACCCTGGCCTACGGTCCCATGAAGCCGGTCGGGCTGACGGACCCGCGCACGGGCCAGCGCCCCCACGCGGTCGTGCAGCTGCGACGCGAGGACGCGGGCGGCACCGCCTACAACATGGTGGGCTTCCAGACGCGCATGACCCAGCCGGAGCAGCGCCGCGTCTTCGGCATGATCCCGGGGCTCGAGCGGGCTCGCTTCGAGCGCTTCGGCAGCGTGCACCGCAACACCTTCGTGAAGTCGCCCCAGGTGCTGGCGCCGAGCCTGGAGCTGCGCGCGGCCCCTGGCGTCTACCTGGCCGGGCAGATCACCGGCGTGGAGGGCTACGTGGAGAGCGCCGCCTGCGGGCTGGCCCTGGGTGTGATGCTCGCCGAGCAGCTGGGTGGGGGCGAGCCGGTGCCGCCGCCGCGCAACACCGCGCTCGGGGCGCTGCTCGCGTACCTGCAGCGCCCGGCCGAAGACTTCCAGCCGAGCAACGTGGTCTGGAGCATGTTCGAGCCCTTGCCTGGCAAGCGCATCCGCCGTCGCAGGGAGCGGCGCGAGGCTCTGGCGCAGCGCGCCCTCTCCGAGCTTTCGAGCTGGGTGGGCTGCGCCGAGCCCGAGCCGCAGGCCGCGAGCGCAGGAGCGTGAAAGATGTCGACGCCGCCCCCGCAGGATGACAACCAGTGGTCCGAGGGCCCCCTGCTGCCGCGTTGGGTCCTGTGGATCATGCTGCCGGGGATCATCGCGCCGATGCTGATCTTCGCCTTCATCCTCATCACCGAGTCCGCCCACGACGAAGAGGATTGCCCCTACAGCCAGGTCGAGCGCAGGGAGCTCGAGGGCGGCGTCGCAGTGTTGGAGGAGCGGCGCAGCTGCGTGAGCGGTGTCGAAGAGCGGCGCTACAGCTTGCTGCGCGATGGCGAGTCACGCGTGCTCGGTCGCAGGCGTTTCGACGGGGCGGCCTTCGGGCCGGACCGCTACCGATGGAAGGCCGAGATCAGTGAGCAGCAGGAGGTGGTCGTGACGATACAGAACGACGGGCACGACGACTTGCTGTTGCGCGAGGGAACGCCGGAGGAGCGGGCGAAGGGCATCTCGTATTGAGGGTAGCTTGGGGGCATGCGCTTCGCGCTGGTGCGCGCTTTGCGCTGGCGCACGCTTCGCGCTGGCACGGGCAGGGGGGCCGGATCCAGGAAACTTGTCCTGAGGTCTGTGGGCGACCAGGATGAAGGGGATGAGCGCCGAGGCCCAGCCCGATCAACCGCCGGATGCGCTGGCGGAGCAGATCACGCGCTTTCTGAGCCACCTGGAGGTGGAACGGCGTGCGGCGGTCTCGACGCTTCGCACCTACGGGCGCGACCTCTGGGCCCTGCGCGACTTCCTGAGGGAGCAGCGGCTGCCGCTGGACGCGGCCGAGGTGGACCTCTTCGCGCTGCGGCGCTTTCTCGCGACCTTCGTGCGCGACAACGCGCCCTCCACCATCGCGCGCAAGGTCGCCGCGCTGCGCGCCTTCTTTCGCTACCTGCTGCGCCACGGCGTGGTGCGCGACAATCCGGCGGCCGCGCTCAAGCTGCCGAAGCTCAACAAGCCCCTGCCCAAGTTCCTCAACGTGGACGCCGCCGCCGAGGTGGTGGAGGTAGCGGACCAGCAGCGCGCGGGCAATCCGCTGGCCCTGCGCGACCGCGCGATGCTCGAGGTGCTCTATGGCTGTGGCCTGCGCGTGAGCGAGCTGACGGGCCTCGACCTGGACCGGCTCGATCCCCACGAGGCCTCCCTGCGCGTGCTCGGCAAGGGCAGCAAGGAGCGCATCGTGCCGGTTGGCGAGGCCGCCCTCGGCGCGCTGGCGGCCTACCTGGAGGTGCGCGCGCAGCTCCGCAACCCGCGCACGCTGGCCCAGGATCCGAAGGCGATGTTCCTCGGGCGCCTCGGCACGCGCCTGACCCCGCGCCAGGTGCAGCGGCTGGTCCATCGCTACGGCGCGCTGGGCGCCGGTCGCGGCGACCTGCACCCCCACGCCCTGCGTCACAGCTGCGCCACCCACCTGCTCGAGGCCGGCGCCGACCTGCGGGCCATCCAGGAGCTGCTGGGGCACGCCAACCTCTCCACCACCCAGCGCTACACGCACGTCAGCGTCGACCGTCTGCTCGAGGTCTACGAGCGCGCCCACCCGCTCGCCCGCGGGAACCAGGACTAGGTCCCTCGGGGCGCCCTGGACAGCGCCGCATCAAGGCCTTGACAGGGCGCCGCGGTGGCCTAGAACGGACGATTCTCCGAGGCCCGATGTCCGAAGAAAAGCCCCAATTTCGCTCGACCACCATCCTCGCCGTACGCCGTGACGGCCGCGCTGCCATGGCGGGCGACGGCCAGGTCTCCCTCGGCCAGACCGTCGTCAAGGGACAGGCCCGCAAGGTGCGCCGCGTGGGCGGTGGGCGCGTGGTCGCGGGCTTCGCCGGCGCCAGCGCCGACGCCTTCACCCTGCTCGACCGCTTCGAGGCCAAGCTCGAGGCCCACAGCAACAACCTGGCGCGCGCCGCGGTGGAGCTGGCCAAGGACTGGCGCACCGACCGCTATCTGCGCCAGCTCGAGGCCATGCTGATCGTGATGGACGAGGAGAGCACGCTGCTGCTCAGCGGAACCGGCGACGTGATCGAGCCCGACGAGGGCATCCTCGCCATCGGCTCCGGTGGCAGCTACGCCCTGGCGGCCGCGCGCGCCCTGGTGCGCCACACCGAGCTCGACGCCGCTGCCATCGCCCGCGAGGCCATGACCATCGCATCGGAGATCTGCATCTACACCAACGACTCGATCGTGGTGGAGGAGCTCACGCCATGAGCCGCTCGGTCGCCAACTTCACCCCGCGCGAAATCGTCGGCGAGCTCGATCGCTACGTGGTCGGCCAGGCCAAGGCCAAGCGCGCGGTCGCGATCGCGCTGCGCAACCGCTGGCGGCGCCAGCAGGTGCCGGAGGACCTGCGCGAGGAGATCGTCCCAAAGAACATCATCATGATCGGCCCGACCGGTGTGGGGAAGACCGAGATCGCGCGGCGCCTCTCCAAGCTTGCCCAGGCGCCCTTCGTCAAGGTGGAGGCCTCCAAGTTCACCGAGGTGGGCTACGTCGGGCGGGACGTGGAGTCGATCGTGCGCGACCTGGTCGAGGTCGCCATGGCCCTGGTGCGCACCGAGCAGCTCGAAGAGGTGCAGACGCGGGCGGAGCAACACGCCGAGACTCGGCTAGTCGAGCTGCTGAGCGCGCCGGCCGGTGTGGCACCCGCCCAGCCGGCGTCGATTGGCCCCTTCGTGGTCTCCTCCAAGGGCACCGCGACCCAGGTTGCCGGCTCGTCGCGCGAGGCCGACGAGGTCCGCAAGCAGCTGAGGGCCGGCGAGCTGGAAGACGAGCTGGTGGAGCTCGAGGTACATGAGAGCGCCGCGCTGCCGATGTTCTCGATGCTCGGTGGTCAGGGCATGGAGGACATGGAGCAGCAGCTGCGCGACATGCTCGGCAACCTGCCGGGCTTCAAGGGCGGCAAGACCGAGCAGCGCAAGATGCGCGTGGGCGAGGCGCGCGAGGTCCTGCAGCAGGAAGAGGCCCAGAAGCTGATCGACCAGGACGCGGTCAAGCGCGAGGCGGTGCGACGCACCGAGCAGTCGGGCATCGTCTTCCTCGACGAGATCGACAAGGTCGCCGGCGGCCAGCGTGCCCAGGGCGGTCCGGACGTCTCGCGCGAGGGCGTGCAGCGCGACCTGCTGCCGATCGTCGAGGGCTCCACGGTCACCACCAAGTACGGGCAGGTGAAGACCGACCACATCCTCTTCATCGCGGCGGGCGCCTTCCACGTCTCCAAGGTCTCCGACCTGATCCCGGAGCTCCAGGGCCGCTTCCCGATCCGGGTCGAGCTGGAGTCCCTCGGCCAGGAGGAGTTCGTGCGCATCCTGACCGAGCCCAAGAACGCGCTCACGCGCCAGTACGCGGCGCTGATGGGCGCCGAGGACGTGAAGCTCGAGTTCACCGAGGGCGCCATCGCCGCCATCGCCGAGTACGCGGAGCAGGCCAACGAGCGCGCCGAGAACATCGGTGCGCGCCGCCTGCACACGGTCATGGAGGCCCTGCTCGACGAGCTCTCCTTCAACGCCTCGGAGCGCTCGGACCCGCGCGTCGTGATCGATGCGGCCCACGTGCGCGAAGTGCTCGCGCCGATCATGGCGGACGGTGATCTCGCCCGCTTCATCCTCTAGACGCGGCGTCGCCGCTTTTTGACTTTGCCCGACCCTCGGACCAGGATCGACCGGCCCGGAACCCCAGACCATGCGTGAGCTGATCGAAAAAGCCGCGGTCTTGCACGAAGCGCTGCCGTACATTCGGCGCTTCCACGGGCGTACCTTCGTCATCAAGTACGGCGGCAGCGCGATGGCCGAGGAGAGCCTGCGCGAGGGCTTCGCGCGCGACGTGGTGCTGATGAAGTTCGTCGGCATCAACCCCGTCGTGGTGCACGGCGGTGGCCCGCAGATCGATCAGCACCTGAAGCAGCTCGGCATCGAGACCGCCCGCGTCGAGGGGCTGCGCGTGACCGACGACCGCACGATGGAAGTCGTGCAGATGGTGCTCGGGGGCCGCATCAACAAGGACATCGTCGCCCTGATCGGCCGCCATGGCGGGCGCGCGGTGGGCCTGTCGGGCATGGACGACGGGCTGGTGTGGGCCGAGAAGCAGCCCGAGGTGAAGACCCGCTCCGGCGCCATGGTCGACGCCGGCCGCGTGGGGCGCATCCTCGAGGTCCACCCCGCGGTCGTGCAGTCCCTGGTGGAGGCCGGCCTGATCCCGGTGGTCGCGCCACTCGGCGCCGGCTCCGACGGCCGCAGCCTGAACATCAACGCCGACACGGTGGCGGGTGCGCTGGCCTCGGCGATGGGCGCGCAGAAGCTGATCCTGATGACCGACACGCCGGGCGTGTGCGACTCGGACGGCGCGCTGATCAAGTCCCTGACCGAACCGCAGATCAAGCAGCTCCAGCAAGAGGGCGTGATCGATGGCGGGATGATCCCGAAAACCGACTGCGCGTTGCAGGCGCTGCGCGGCGGCGTCAACAAGGCGCACATCATCGACGGCCGCGAGCAGCACGCGATCCTGCTCGAGATCTTCACCGACGCCGGCATCGGCACCCAGATCATCCACGAGGACGGCACCTCGGCCTGAGCGGGGCGTCCGCCTCGCATCGGAGATCACCGATGAGCAATCAGCAATTGATCGACGTGGCCCAGCGAACCTTCCTGGCGAACTACCGCCCGGCGCCGATGGTGCTCGAGAAGGGCGAGGGCTGCCGCCTGGAGGACGTCGAGGGCAACCGCTGGCTCGACCTGTGCGCCGGCATCGCCGTCGTCTGCGTGGGCCACGGTCACCCCAAGCTCGCTGCGGCCATCGCCGAGCAGGCCGGGCGGCTGATGCACGTCTCGAACCTCTTCTACAACCGTCGCGCGATCGAGCTGGCCGAGCAGCTGGCCGCGCGCACCGCTTTCGACCGCTTCTACTTCTGCAACAGCGGCGCCGAGGCCAACGAGGCGCTGCTCAAGCTCGCCCGGCGCGCCCACTTCGAGCGCGGCGACACGCAGCGCACCGGTATGGTGGCGGCGCTCTCCAGCTTCCATGGGCGCACGATGGGTGCGCTCAGCATGACCGGGCAGCCCAAGTACCACGAGGGCATGGGCCCGATGGTGGGCGACGTGCAGCACGTGCCCTACGGGGATCTGGCTGCGCTCGAGCAGGCGGTCGACGGGCGCACCGCCGGCGTGTTGCTCGAGCCGGTGCAGGGCGAAGGCGGGGTGGTGGTAGGCAGCACCGAGTACCTACAGGGCGCGAGGAAGCTCTGCGACGACAGGGGTGCCCTGCTGCTCTTCGACGAGGTGCAGACCGGCTTTGGTCGTACGGGGAGCTTCCTCGCCCACGAGCACTCGGGTGTGCTCCCCGATGCCTGCGCGCTCGCGAAGGGGATCGGCTCCGGCTTCCCCCTCGGGGCCGTGGCCGTGCGCGAGGCGCTCACCGACGCACTGCCACCCGGCACCCACGCGACCACCTACGGCGGCAATCCCCTGGCCTGCGCGGCCGCCCTCGCCGTGCTCGAGATCTTCGACGCGGAGGGCCTGGTCGACAACAGTCAGCGCGTCGGCCAGTACCTGGGCGACAAGCTCGGGGCCCTCGCTCAGCGCAACGATGCCGTCGTCGAGGCCCGCGGCCTGGGCCTGTTGCGCGGGCTCAAGCTGGCCGCCGACGTGGACCCGGGCGCCGTGCTCGCGGCCGTGCGCGACCAGGGGGTGCTGCTGTCCCTGGCCGGCGGCGACGTGCTGCGCTTCACGCCGCCCCTGTGTGTCACCACCGCCGAGCTTGACGAGGGGCTCGAGGCGGTGGAGCGGGTGCTCCAGAACGCACCCAGGAAGGGCTGATGCCATGCGTCACTTTCTCAACCTGATGGACGTCTCCGCCACCGAGCTGATCGGGCTGCTCGATCGCGCTGCCGAGCTCAAGAAGCTACGCGGCCGCTCCAACCACCCGCGCTCGCTGTCGGGCAAGAGCATCGCGATTCTGATGGAGAAGGCCTCGACGCGTACGCGCATCTCCTTCGAGGTGGGTGTGCACGAGCTCGGCGGCTACCCCGTGCCACTTGCCAGCCGCGACCTGCAGATCGGTCGCGACGAGCCGCTGGACGACACCGCGCGGGTGCTGTCGCGCTATCTCAGCGCCGTCGTGCTGCGCACCCACGGCCACGATCGCATCGAGACCCTGGCGGCCGCGTCCCACATCCCATTCATCAACGCGCTGACCGACAAGTATCATCCGTGTCAGCTCCTGGCGGACATGATGACCGTGCGCGAGCACCTAGAGCAGGGACTCGAGGGCGCCGTCGTGGCCTGGATCGGAGATGGCAACAACATGGCCCACTCCTGGATCCTGGCCGCCGCCCAGGTCGGCTTCGAGATCCGTCTCGCGTGCCCCAAGGGCTACCAGCCGGATCCGGATGTGCTCGAGCGGGCCGCCTCGACGGGGCGTGGCCAGGTCCACGTCACGACCGACATCGAGGAAGCCGCCCGCGGCGCCAACGTGGTGACCACCGACGTCTGGGCCAGCATGGGTCAGGAGGGGGAGGCGCAGGCGCGCAAGCAGGCCTTCGTTGGCTATTGCGTCACGCCTGACACGATGCGCCTCGCTACGCCGGACGCCATCTTCCTGCACTGCCTGCCCGCCCATCGCGGCGAGGAGGTGGCGGCCGAGGTCATCGACGGTCCGGCCTCGCGCGTGTGGGACGAGGCCGAGAATCGCCTCCACACCCAGAAGGCTCTGCTCGAGCTGATCTGCGGGCTCGACTGTGCTGGCGGGCAGGGCAGGGCAGGGCAGGGCAGGGCAGGGTAGTGAAA